>SBHD01000229.1 GCA_006226345.1 Bacteroidota bacterium
CCTGCGGATATCAAGGCGGATATCCGGGTTGCCAATACCGGTTATTATGCCAAGCACACTGTGCAAAAGGGTGAAAGCCTGAGTAAAATTGCCAAGCACTATTATGATGATATGATGAAATACAAGGCAATTTTTGAAGCGAACCGAGATATTCTGGATAACCCGGATCTTATTCATCCGGGTCAGGTATTGACCATTCCGAATTTGTGATCCCTATAGCTGGATTAAGCAAAAGCGGTCGCCTCCAGAATACACTGGAGACGACCGTTTTTTTGTCAGTCTACTTCTCTTCAGGCAGTGAGTCGAAAGCCCCGGGCGGTCTGGAACAGTTCTTCCATGTTGGCAGAAGGGCGCATGTTGAGTTTGTCCCACAACAGCCGCTCGCATTCCTGATATTGCCGGACCGCTTTTTCCTTTTTCCCTGAGGCCAGATAGCATGCCATGATCTTGCTGTGGACAGACTCCAGGCAGTCGTCTTTGTATAACATCGTGCGTAATGTTTCAAGTGCCTGCTCATAATGCCCCTGTTCGTATTGAATGGAACTGATGATGTCCATCGCATGGAAGTACCGCTCTGTGAAGATTTCGCGCAGCCGGACCGTCCAGTCTTCCTGTTGAAACTCCTCCAAAAACTCTGTACCCAATTCTGTGGCTGACCGGTAGAACTGTTCTGCTTCCTGGCGCTGCCCATGCCTTTCAGCAGTTTTGCCCTGTTGATAAAATTGATGGAATGCTCCTATGTCAGTATGCAGGACCAGGTCTGGGTGCAAACTGAAATACCCGTTTTCGAACCGTATGACATCATTCGGGAAGTGTTGTTCCAGGTAGCGGCGCAGGTTACAGATCCCGACATTCAGGTTGTTTCTGGCGCATTCCGGATCGTGATCGGGCCAGAAGTTCCGGATGATCTTATCGCGGTGTACCGGATTATTTGACGGATGCAACAAAAATGCCAGTAAGGAACGCTGCCGGGTTCCACTTGGAAGGTCCAGCCGCTTCCCTTTTTTATACACCTGAAAGGTACCCAGCATTCGAACCTCGATGTCTGCTTTTATATTCCGGAACGGGCAGGCGTTTGATGTGCGTAACAACGGGTGGGTGATCCCGATCGTTCCCCTGGTGGTTGAAACCGGGTTTTGTTGCGGCAGGTAATTCAATAAAGTCGTACTGATTTGCTCTGCTGTACACGGCGCCAATACACAGTCCGTAATTCCATAGCGATAAGCCTGGACTAAATAGGAGGGCGAGGGCTTTTCGGCCACCAGAATAATTGGAGTCATGCCGAGTTTGCGGCGTATCGTCCGTATTTGTTCCAGGGTGTGGTCCGATGATGTAATTCCATGGAACAGGATTAGTTGAAAGGGGGCCAGGTATTCCAGCCGGTCGAGCGGGTAACTGGCCGGGACGGGGGTAAATTCAACCGGGTGCGGCTGCAAACTGTCGTACCAATCGGATGGAGGTACATTATTTCCAAAAACTACAACCTTCAAGGTGCTCATAGATTAATATTGGTTTTATGTGATCCGGGACCGGTGATCCAGGGCTCCGGGCAAACAGGGTTAGCCGCATTCGGCCGCAAAACTTGTCTGCATAAAAACAAAATTCGCGTGCCCTCGCCTCAGAATAAAAAAACTGAACCACCTCTTTATTCAGTTAGTCGTGCGGATCAGAAGGGACTCAACTTTTGAATGCATCAAGATTTTTTTGATCGGAAGTGACACGCACGGATGGCAGTCCAGCAACATTTTGCCGGCTGATTTTAATTATATTGCGGACTTATAAATCTGATATTGGTATGCCTTTTCATTTTGATGCCGGAACTCCCCAAAACCAACACGCCTGTGTGAGCAGAAGAGAACAGGACTGGATTGTATATACCTGTCCATTATGCCCGGGTTATGAAAGACGCATGCACCTGAGCACCGGGGAAATCAAAACTCGTCCGGGAGCAGACCCCTACATCCTGCATACGGGCGTATTCGTTCCAACCGGACTGGAGCATGTTGGGTCTTTGCCGAACTAGGTATATTCTCGCTTCAGCTATTTACAAAACCTGCATCCAGCTGAACGCCTTTACCTTGGTGTTTTGGTGCTCCTGCGTTGTGAACAGGAGTTCAGCACTAGCCTGGTAAAGCCCTATTGGAAGGTTGTTCACAGCTGCCTGAAGTTCAACAGTCTGATCTGTAATCCGGTGGCAGGGAATCTGGTACAGGCGGTATTCTACATCGGAACCAATGTTTCGGAACAGCATAGCCCCCAAAACTGCACCTGCCGGGAATTTTGATCTGGCGTAGAAGGTCAGTTTCGCCGGTTGGCCGGGCTGGCGGATCAGAACGGCCGGGCCGGAACTGTCTGACAAAACAAGTCTGTATTCCTGAAATGCACTTTCAGGTATTGGTGCTGCCTCGGTTCGGGCATTGGGTATTGCGGATGATTTGGCAGGCTTTGGCCCGATCACAGGTTGTTTTGAACGGGCCACCTGCACCATATATTTCAACCATTTATTTGCTTCTGTTTCAGCAGAGAATTTGCGACTGGAGGCCAGGTTCTGGTGGTTTCCGGAACGGACAACCAGTTGCCAGTTGTTTTCAGCAGATAAAATTTTGATCCGTTGTTTTTTCAACAGGTTCAGCGTAGTCTTCAGCCCTCGTCGGGCTGAATCTTCACTCTTATACTTTTGGCTGAAGAGCAGGGGAATGCCGTGTGTATCGTTGCACTGGAAGTGCCAGTTGCCGGCATCCTGCAGGATCTCGAAACCGGGCTGACCGGAATCTGATGTCAATCCGGCGGTTACTTGCGGGGAAGGGGGCGTCTTCATAATGGCTGTATTTGATGAGGAGAAAAAAGAAGCCGCCATCCGGATTTTCCTTCAGGTTGGAATATTTACCACACCTGTAAATCCGGTTCTGGCGGCTTCTGCAGTACGCGCCTGCTGGTCAGGTACCCGAGCCCTCTTCGTTTTGGTGTTGTACTAAAACGAAGAGACTATAGGCCCGTTAGTTGCCAAAAACCTGCAGGAAGCCAAGGTCGGCAAAACCGGCCACCGGGATCGGGTCATTGGTGGCATCCAGCATGTTCAGGCTGAATACGATACGGTATACACCTTCGGACAGGCCGGCCGGAATATTGATGGTGGCATTGTAGTCATGTGGCCCCACAACGGGGATATGATTGACTACCGTAGTGTACACGCCCGGAGCGGCTTCACTTGGACCCATTTGCTCCAGAAATACGCGGCAAACATATTTGCAGTTGCCCATGAGAGTGGCAAGCGGGCCTTGCGTTCTCCATTTGACTTCCACCCGTAGCGACTGATCAGTCGACAGGATGCGGTTGGTGGGAGTGTCTCCGGGGAATGTCCAGATCGGGGTGCCGTCTGCGCTTTCAGCGCCCAGGCGTACATTCTCGTTCAGGATTTGGAATCCAGCATTGAGGTTGACTTCAGCATTAAAGGCTGCCATAGCAATTTGGTTTTAACCAGGTACGTCCGGCAAGGTATTCAGCCAGTGTCCGTGCGTAAGCCTGTGGGTTTGTGTTGAATGGAAGAAGGCCGGGTATTGATTTCCGGCGTGGCTGAATCACACTACAAGTTTACACCCCGGATACTTAAATCAGGGTAAAGCACGAATTACAAATCAATTAAATGTGAATTTGCAGCACTCCACTATTTCCGCATGGTTTGCCAGCGGTTTTTGTCAATCTCTTTCAGGATACGGTGGGCGAGGCGAAGTGCCTCAAAACCATCCTGCAAGCTGACGGTTGGAGGAGAATTATGGAGAATGCTTTCAGCAAAGGTTTCCAGTTCGAGTTGGATTGCATTCACCGGTATCGTGTCCGGCATTTGCAGGTGGAGCCACTTTTTGCCGGTTGCGGGGGTCTCAAATTCCATTAACTGATCCTTGGGCGGCAGGTTGGGGGCTTCCTGGTCGAATAGCCGGACCACCTGGGCGCTTTTATCCAGAAAGTCGAGGCTGATGTAGGCATCGCGTTGGAACATGCGCATTTTACGCATTTGTTTCAGGGAGATCCGGCTAGCGGTAAAGTTGGCCACGCAGCCATTGGCAAACTCTACCCGGGCATTGGCAATGTCCGGTGTCTGGCTGAGTACTGCCACGCCGCTTGCGCTCACCCGTTTCACCGGATTTTGCACCAGGTGCAGGACCAACTCGAGATCATGGATCATCAGGTCGAGAATAACCGATACATCCGTTCCGCGGGGCTGGAATGCAGCCAACCGATGGCTTTCAATGAACATGGGCTGAAGCGCCATATTGCGTAAAGCCAGGTATGCGGGGTTGAATCGTTCCACATGGCCAACCTGCACTTTTACTCCTGATTTTTCAGCAAGAGCGAGCAGTCTTTTGGCCTGGCTGACCGTTTGTGTTACGGGCTTTTCAATAAAGACGTGTTTGCCGGCACGTATGGCCTGGGCAGCCAGCTTGTAGTGACTGGGGGTTGGGGTAACGATATCGATCGCATCGACCTGTTTTAGCAGGGCAGATACACTGGGAAAGCGACGCACACCATATTGTTCAATTGCAGCTTGTGCATTGAGCTCGTCAGGATCGTAAAAACCGACAATATCCCATTCGTCTGTTGCCTGTAAACATTTCAGGTGGATTTTACCCAAGTGTCCGGCTCCCAGAAGCCCGATCTTTAATTTTGCCATATTTTTTTACCGGAAATACATCAGGACAGCCCCAAATGCGGTGATCAATACAATGAGTACGGTTGCCATTTTAATGGAATACCGCATGTGCCGGATAAACGATTCGATCTCCGGGCGAAACTGCGGGTATTTGGGCAACACTTCATCTTCCAGTTTCTGGCGGTTGAATATATGGGCAGCCCCAAACTGGACCCGGTTGCGGACCAGTACGCCGTATACCTTCAGCACCTTGGCCCGAAAGTACAGGTTAACAAACAACATGGCTATGAATAAGCCAATGATAATGGAAACCAGAAGAATGAACATGCCGCAAAGGTAGTGGATTGTTCCTGCATGATATTCATTTGCCGGTAAAGAAGCCGCGGGTTATTTCTTTCGTTTGCGCTTCTGGTAGTTTTCCAGCACAAATGAGCCCAATCCATGGAGAGAGGAATAATATGCCTTGCCATTGTTGGCCTGGGTAAAGGCTTCTACAAAGCGTACCAGGTACGGATCGCGTGCGATCATAAAGGTAGTGATCGGGATGTCCAGTTTCTTACAGCGGAGTGACAGGTTCAGGCAGCGATTGACAATTTTACGGTCAAGGCCAAAGGAATTCTTGTAATACCGTTTGCCAACTTTGATGCAAGTCGGTTTCCCGTCCGTAATCATGAATATCTGCTTATTCGGATTGCGCCGCCGCTTTAAAATATCCATGGCGAGTTCCATGCCGGCCACTGTATTCGTGTGATACGGGCCGACCTGCAGGTAGGGGATATCTTTTAATTCAATAGGCCAGGCATCATCACCAAAAACAATGATGTCCAGCGTGTCCTTCGGGAAACGGGTTTGGATGAATTCCGCCAGTGCCAGTGCTACTTTTTTTGCGGGTGTGATGCGATCCTCACCATACAGGATCATGGAATGTGAAATATCGATCATCAGCACAGATGACATCTGACTCTGATAGTAGGTTTCATGTACTTCCAGGTCATCCTGTGTTAGCCGGAATTCATCGATACCGTGATTGATATAGGCATTCCGGAGCGAGTTCGTAACTGCCAGGTGATCGAGGCTGTCGCCAAACTCATAGGGTTTTACATCAGAAGTGAATTCATCACCCCGTCCGACGAAGCCGGTATTATGCTTGCCACTTTTAGCCTTTTTCAAGTCGCCAAAAATATCGTCCAGGCTTTTCTGGCGGAGGCTGATCTCCAGTTTGGAGGTAGGCCCCATTCCTCCCTGTCCGTCTCCGTCCCGGCGGATATATCCCTGCTCTTCCAGATCACGGATAAAATCACCCATACCGTAATCAGGTGTAGTCAGTTTGTATTCCTTGTCCAGTTCGGTAAGCCACGATAATGCCTCTGCAACATTTCCCGAGGTGTACAACATCAGTTCCTGGAAAATCTTGAACAGCCTGTCGAAGGTTGACTGGTTCGGGTCGGGTTTGTAATCAGAGAAGCGGAAGCCAAGCATAGATGTCCGGGTCGAAATATGTGTACCAAACACCAAAGGGAACAGGAAGGTTCAGGTAACTGGTTGCCCGAAATCTCCCTTAGTCCGTAATGATCTTGATACTCTGCTGTTTTTTACGTTCGGCAACCAGGTCAATTTCCTGTTCGCGTTTGCCATCGAAGATAAGGACACGGGCCGTATTGGGTTCAGATTTTCCAAAATCATCGGCGTATACGGTCAGGTAATGTTCCCGGCCGGGTGGCAATGCAATCTCAAATTCCTGTGGTTCGGAGCGGAGATAAAGGTGATCGATCACCTTTTTATCGTTAAGAAAGACAGATATAATGTCTCCGTCTTCCACCTGGCTGTCCCAGATCTTGAGTTTGATAGTTCGGGCCTCCACTTTTACGATTTCACCAATCTCGACGGCGCGGCCACCGATGGATTCCGGTTTAACCTGTTTTTCCACTACCGGTGGTTCCGGAACAGGCTCCGGTTTGGGTTTTGGTTTGGGTTCCGGCTTAGCTGCGATCTTTTTCTCCTCATCACAAGGCAACATCGCGGATCCGGCAAAACGTATACTGAAGCCAGGACCCCTGGACGAAACATTACTCACCAGAAGCACATATTTTTCACCTTTGACTACCCGAAGCGGGGCCAGCCAGGTGTTGTCACCCGGATCAGAACAACCGGCATCTTCGCTGGCGTCGCGCTCACCTTCGCGCAGTCCGGTTTCACCCATACACGGGCTGGTCAGGGCATTGGCTTTACTGTCGCCGGCGGCCATGCAGCGGACGATCTTTTTCTGACTGCAGTCGCCGCTGGCAGGCAACTTAAACACGACAAAGTCAATATCATCATCAAGCCGATGCGGGGTGATGGCAAAGGTCAGGCTCCCGGATTTTTCGATTTCGAATTTGATCCATGTCGAGTTCTCTTCAGCCTGTCCGAAGTTTTCTCCGTTCATAAAACAGGCGATAAAATCCGCCTCATGATTGTCGGCACCTTCGCCACCGGCTTTATCAAAATGGTATACTTGCTTCTTGCAAATATCAAAGGCCGTTGCACAGTCTGCATTAGCCTGTGCCGGCAAAATGGCAGGTAAGAAGAAGATCAGGGCAATTAAATAACCAAAACGTTGCATTTCAGGAAGTTTGCGGTATGCTAAAGTATTGAAACGACTCAACCGGGGAAAAGTGTTTACCCGGAGCCACAAATTTCGATGAAATGCCGGAAAAACGAACATGTAAACCCAATGAAAGGCCATGCGGGTGGATTCTGCCTGAATAGTAGGCCCCACCTGCATGGCCATTTCAATTGCCCGAATTACCGTGCGACACTGATCTTGGTGACCATGGCAGATCCGGTGCGGATATCCTCCAGACGGGCAATATACATCCCGGGCGGCATGTCAAAGACTTCGATCGGGAAGGTATTATTTCCCGGGAAGACCTGAACTGCTTCGTTGCTGATCAACGAACCACCCATGCTATGCAGGCTTAATCGGGCAGGATACGCTTCAGCAGACTCGAAGAAGAGTTCAGCCGAACGGCGGGCCGGATTAGGGAAGACCCGCAACCGTTGCTGCATGCCGTCGTCATAATTGTCCGTGATCGTGATCGAACCGCCATAGTAGCATTGCGGATCGACAACATACGGCAGCCCGACAAGCGGAACTTTATCAAAGCCTTCAAACATCGTCTGATCCAGTACCCAGTCGTTGGCGCCCAGCCAGTCCTGTAACAGCGTTGCGAATATTTGCCGGTAATCATGCTGGATACCCTGTAACTGGTTCCCGTTGGTCAGGTTGCCTAGATTCACGTTTTCACCGGAGATTCCCGGATTTGCTGTTTTCCCAAATATAAACATTGGTGCCAGCGTACCGTGGTCAGTACCGAACGAGCCATTTTCTACCGGTGAACGACCGAATTCCGAGAATGTGCAGGCGATTGCCTTTTCAGCAATTCCCATGTTATCCAGATCGTCCATAAATGCTTTTACCGCTTCCGACAGAACGGTGAGCAGATCAGCATGAACGCCGATCGAAGTGTCGCCGGAGTTGACCTGTGCACTGTGCGTATCGTAACCACCGGTGGAGCAGAGGTATACTTTGGTTTTGCAGCCACCTCGGATCAGCCGGGCAACAGTCTTCAATTGATTGGCCAGACTGGTGCTGGGATAGGAACCAGCATTACTACCGGCATTGAACACATCAGTGATCCGTTGTGCATATTTATTTACGCTTTGTTCAACGGCCATAATGTATTCCAGCTCGTTGCCGTGTTCGCTATCTGGGACATTCATGATAGGGGCTCCGCCAATGGTTTGCACCAGGCTGTAAAAGCCGGCAGGATCCTGTCCGGTCAGGTTGATGGCATTATTGTGCTCCGTTTGCGTGTGGAAGCCAAGGGAAGGGTTAGAATCGCCGACCTGGATCCCCAGCGGATCCGGCATATCTGGTGTCGGGGCACCTTCCACATCGGGATACAGGGCTTGCAGGGAGCGGCCCATCCAGCCGGAAGGAACGTTGAAATTCTCCGGAGTACCGTCCCCGCCGGTCAGCCAGAGATCAGTACTTTTAAAATGCGACTGGTTCGGCCGTTCATATCCAACGCCCTGGATTACATTCACCCAACCACGGTCATACAGATCCTTTACTGCCGTCATGGCCGGGTGAAGGCCGATCCGCCGGCTATCCTTTACCGTTGTGTCGAGGTCAATGTAGGCATTGTCCTGGATATGGATTGTGGGGCGGATGTTTACATAAGCATCGTATTGGTTGATCGGCACCAATGTGTTGACGCCATCGTTGCCACCTTTCAGCTGGATCAGGATGAGTGCGCGTTCCTGAAGGTGATCGCAATCGCCAATGATCTTTGCCATATTGCGGTTGGCAAATGGTTTCATCGCAAAACCATTGACCACAAAGGAGGAGACACCGGCAGCGGGAAGTATTTTCAGAAAATTGCGACGTTTCATTGTTGTATGCGTATTAATAGTTGTTGCAGAAAGAGAGTCAGTTGGTTTTTTTAGGGGCTGACACACCGGAAAACCAGGCCTCAGAACGTTTGAAATTCAGGTGAATACATGATGGCCTGGATTAACTTCTCCAATGGGATCTTGACCTCGGTGGCATTACCGGTATCGAGGTAATTCTGCCACTCATATGTCCAGTCTGCCGGTGGCAGGTTATCCAGGAATACATCCTGATAGAAGTAATTAAAGCGGTCATTATTCACTTCTTCCGGCAGGGTATATGCCAGGAGTTCCTGGACCAGTGCGTACGGATCGGAAGGATCACTGAAAAAGCCGCTTGACTTGACCCAGTTCACGATATCCAGGCGCATATATATCGAAGCATTCGGGTTGGAGCCGTGGCTCACTTTTCCGCTGAGCAGTTTGGTCGGGAATTTGTACCTCGGAATGATCGTGCTGGAGTTGAACCATTGCCGGCTGTAGATCGGCTCCTGGTAATAGGCCGGATAACCGGCTACATCATTGGGGTCGAAAAGCGGAAAGCCGGAGGTGAGCAGCATCCGGTCGCCAATCCCGAACGACATCTGCAGGTAAAACAATCCCCTGGGGTTACCGGTAGGATGGTTGAGGGGAATATCAAACAGGGTGATGGTTTGCAAGGCCATATCCAATGGCGATTTGATCATACCACCCAGGATCTCGTCGGTATTATCCGAATCGTCCTCATCAAAGAAATGTTTACTTTGAAGCAGTTGTTTTATTACAGGCTTGACCTCATAATTCCCGATCCGCAGGGTAGTTGCCAATGGTGTGATAATATCATCTTCGATCTCCTGCGTAATATTTTTACTGACAAACCAGCGGTACAACCGGCGGCACAGGTTTTTAGCAGTAGCTTCCTGTGCGAATACCATATTGACAAATGCGTTCAACTCGATCCACATGTCATTGGCTGTCTTGGCGCCAACGATCTTGGTGTTCTGGAATTTGTCGCTAAAGACCTTATCGTTGGTGTCATGCTGGCTTAAGACCACACGACCGCGCGGGATGCCGGTTTCAGGATCGTATTCGTCCCGCAAACCTCTGGCGCGAAAACCGGTGAACACCCGGGCTGCCAGTGCGATATCATCTTCCGTATAGTTGGTATAGTCATCCGGTCCGATCTGCGGGCCTTTCCCGATGGTAAAAAGTTCAAAGAACTCCCGGGCAAAGTTTTCATTAGGGTTAGCCTTCAGATTGTCGTGGTTGTTGAGGTAGAGCAACATAGTATTGTCGGTTACCAATTTGGTCGCCAGCTTTTTAAAATTGCCAAGTGCTCCCCAACGCAACAATCTGAGGTAGTCAAAATAGTGTTGGTTACCGTACGCCAGTATACTGGTGATCATGAACTGGTGATAAAAAAGCGCCATTTTATGGGTGATACCCGGATCGTGCAACGCTTCATGTAACCACCAGCCGGAGACATACCGCCGTAGTACACCCTGGCTGTCGGGCAGGGGAAGACCAGTAGGCAGCAGCCAGGTAGTGTTCTCAATGGGGTCGGTATCCGGTTGGTCGTATACCGGTTGGTCCATTTGCAGTGGAGGTGTGACCAGGAGAGAGGAGACAGCCTGACTGGCAGACATGCCGGCAAGTTGATCTACCTGTGCCTTGGTGAACCGGAAGCTGGCACGGCGAAGTAAATGCGTGGCCCGGCGATGTCCCAACGTGCCGGATAGGGGTACAAGTGATGCCATGTGCTCAATTCATTTTACGTGTAGGTGGAGAAGAGGTTGTTCAGGTTTTTATTTCCGGGCTGTAAGCGGCTTCCTCCGCGGCGGATTTCGCTTGGTTAAATTTTTCTCCAGCGAGGCGGTACCACATTTGATTGCAGAAATTGCCTGATTGAAAATAACATTTCCGCACGCCTGCCACAGAACAAAAAACTGAACAATCTCTAAAATTTGAGCCGGTATATGGGGTACAGGGGAGTAGGACCAGGGTTTTCCTCAAAGGTTTAAATAAATTGTGAACAAAATAAATTAATTTTTCCACTATCAGGCAAATCATTGCTGCCTATTGTCCGGGAACGGCGGTTTTTGGTTTGTGCTTGTCCTGTTAGCCAATAACTTATTGGCCATGGACCTATGAATAAATATTTGCGCCCTGCAGGGTATATGGCACTGGGGCGCCCTGCCCAATACCGGCCTTTGTCCTGAAAGCGTACCTGCAGAATCGGGCGTTGCAGGGCGGAATTCGGAAAAATTTTTACTGAATTAGGTTAAAGGAGGAGATCAATATTCCGAACAACCTATATTTGCCAGCGAACATTTCATGAATATTTAACTAAACTTCCTCACGTGTTATGAAAAGAAACCTTACGTTTCTGCTTGGGCTAATCTTTACCATTGCTCTGCAGTCGCTGGCTCCCCAAACCGCCAATGCACAGGGTACGCAAAATGATAACTTCATTCTTCAGGTCACTACTGCCGACGGCACCCGTGACTATTACAAGGGAGATTGTGGCTGGCAGTATTCACTGTTTGGCGGTAGTGTTTCGGATGAGATCTGCAATGAGATCATCTGGGCTTACGATATCACTCCTGATTCCATTATGTGTGACACCTCTACCATGGACCTCCAGGGTAAATGGGCTATTGTGCGCCGGGGCGCTTGCAACTTCAGTATCAAGTCCTATTATGCACAACAGGCTGGTGCAACGGGCATTTTGATTGTAAACCACTACGATGACCCGACCCACACAGGCTGTACTGTAACGGGTATGGCTGCCGGTACTTATGCCGACCTGGTGACCATTCCGTGTATTTTTGTTTGCCGCGATGTCGGTGAGTTCATTGATGCTGGTATCCAGTCCGGACAACCGGTACAAGGATGCTTTGTATTCCCACGTACTTCCGATGCAGCCGCTGCCTACCACTATGCCACACCGGTAACCCAGGTTGATACGCTCGACCACATTGGTATGCGTTTTTACAACCGCGAACCGGCTACCATTTATAACGTCGGTATCACGGCACATATCGATGAGCCGGGTGGAACATCCACTACGCTCACGGCCGTCATCGACTCTGCTGAGGCTGGTGGTGTAGATGTATACACCTATTTCCCGCCCTACATGCCGCCGGCAGTAACGGGCAAATTCAAGGTGACGTACTCCAACGATTTCTATACGGAGTCCCGTGATACGCTGGTGCGCTACTTCGAGCATACAGATTACACTTTCGCGGCCGATAACCTGGTGATCGATCCGGGTGGGGTCTCCAATGACAACTCTTTTGTATCTGCCAATCTGTTTTGCCAGAGTGGTGCACTTTGCCTGACCAGTGAAGCTGCTGGCAATGCCACATACGCCACTTTTGGCCTGGCTAATGCAACTGATATTTATGTTCAGAATCCATTTGGCGGGGAAAACGACATCAATGTTTTCCTGTATGATGCCGATGTCGATGACGACGGCACATGGGAAATCTCCAACGATGGCTCCGGCTCCTTTGATGATATGGCTGGCGGTCTGGTCGGCTATGCCGTATACCAGGTGACTGGTAACGAAGGTGTTGATGAGATGATCAACGTTCAGCTGGACGATCTGAATAACCCGGGTAGTTTCTCGGTTCCGCTCAAGCCGAATCATCCGTACTACATCTCCCTGTCTTATGATGGAACTGCTGCCGGCCTGGGTATCATGCCGCGCTTCAGCAACACGTTGGACGAGTTCTACCTGAACTTCCCGACCACCCCGT
>SBHD01000167.1 GCA_006226345.1 Bacteroidota bacterium
TCAATTGAGGAATTTGTAAAATGCTCTATGATCTCCTTGTTGATATCCATCCGGATGGTGTTGCGGGAGAAGTCATCGCGGTTGCGCATCCAGATGACGGCCAGGTCATTTCGGGAGTCACGCCAGCCGACCAGCTCATTGTGGTTCATTTCTGGTACCACGTGGTGCCAACAGAGCATTTTAGCGTTTTCATTAAATTGTTGTCGCCAGCGCAGTGCGACGGCTTCCATATGATCGGAACAATACAATACGGGAGTTTTGTCTGCAATAAATCCTGCAATTTTTTGTGCACGGCGCTGTATTTCCGCCTGATCCCGGATCAACATTTTTTGCGCTGCGGCTATTTGTCTGAATATCCGGCTGCTGATCAGTTTAGCCTGCCGGAGTACGGCCAGTTGTGCAACAATAGAATACCCCAGGCAGGCCCGCGGGCTGCTCCAACCGCCAGGCAGTTGAACAAAATCCAGTCCGTGTTCGCGGGCGCGTTCCAGTAGTTTCCCTCCTGATGAAACACAAATTACCTTGGCGCCTGTTTGTAAGAGCTGATCCATTGCATGGAGGGTCTCCTCTGTATTGCCGCTGTAGGATGAGCAAATAGCCAGAGTATGTTTATTCACCCATTTGGGGATAATATATCCCTTGTTTACCAAAATGGGCGTTTTACATTCTGCACTGACCAGATCCTGCACAAAGTTTCCACCTATGCCGCTTCCGCCCATACCTGCGATCAGCACTGAACGCAACGTTGCCTGGTGCCGTTGTACACTTACCGTAGCGGCAATCTCCAGGGCTTCTTCCAATTGCTGCGGAAAGCGAGCGATCATCTTATCCATATGTTGTCGATAAATTGGGTAGGTAATTTAAACAGCAAAACTAAGGTGATTTGAGGAGATAAGCAGCCGGGGGCTATCTCCCCGATCGTAAATTGATCGTTAAATTATTTTTTTCCGGTTGCTCAAACATTTTTAAGCGCGCTTCCAGTGCCAGCCGGTCCCGCCTGGTCAGGCAACTCAAATCTGCGGATAAAACAGCCTGCATTTCCTGCAGTATTTTGTCTTTGGGCTGCCAGTATTGCCGGTCGGAGTCCATTATGTCTGCCAATACCTTATCCTTCAGATTGAGCAATTCGGCTTCCAGGGCGTTACCGGAGCGTAACGCCGTATCGATTGCCTGCAACGTTTGCAAATGCCTGCCCGCGCCAAGGTTGCTGTAACTAGAAGTGGTTGTAATAGGGAAAACCCAGGCGGGCAGCATGGACTCAATACTGTCTGTCGGGAAAGCAGTCAGGTATGCTGCAGCAAACCAGTCATCCTGAAGACCTGGTGTGTCTTGTGCTTTGCCCTGGAGATAGCGTATATCCGCAAACAAGTGAAAAACAGGGGCCGAACCAAGGCGTTGCAGAACAAACCCCGGCATGGCTTCTTCCAGCCAGAACAGGTCCAGGTTTGCCATGCCGGGGTTACGCATGACATTTCTTTCAGCGAGCAGATTGAGCGTATCACGCAATTGAAACCCCTGCAGTATAGTCCGCGCAAATGCTGTATCGGAAGCGTAACCCTGTTCCTGCAACCAGCCTTGCCACCGGCGGGTTAGATCGGGACCAAACCAAGCTTCAAACCGTTTTCGGATCACCCACTGCCTTTTTGCTATTGCATCATCATGATTATAAGGGGCAAGGGCGCCACCGTTTACCCAGCCCTCTGTTCCGGATGCTGTCTGAATATAGAGCCAGGGTTCCTGCCGGAGCGTGTCTTTGAGGTAGATGCTGGCGACGTATGGGCTTACCCGGTACAGGTCTTTCAGGTGCTCCCCGGGTGTTACCTGCACCAAAACTTGTCCGTGCTCTGCCGGTTCCTTTCGAACGGAGGCCGGGTAAACTACGGTCAATGCCTGGTTTTCAGGGATATCCGGCCTGCCAGTACAGGCATGCAGACCGGCTATTATTAACGCTATCAGAATATGCCTCATCAAATCAGTGTTTTTTGGCAAACGCAAGATAGGCAATCAACGTACCTTGCACGGACCAAAAAATTTGACCCGAATGCGTACCCTGTCATTCCGCCTCCTCCTTCCATTACTTCTGACAGCCGGGAGTTTAACGATCAATGCACAAATCCTGGACGATTTTTCCGATGGGAACCTGACTGAAAACCCGGTGTGGTCAGGCGATACAGATCACTTTATCGTTAATCAGGCCGGGATGTTGCAGCTTAATGCACCGGATGCGGGCACTTCTACGCTTGTAGTTGAAGGCGCCATACCGGATAGTGCGGTCTGGTTGCTGGATGTCCGGCTGGAGTTTGCCCCATCTGCTTCAAACCTGCTTCGGATATTTCTGTTGGCGGATCAGGAGGATCTTACGCTGGCCAATGGGTATTATCTGGAAATAGGGGAAAACGGCACCGCTGATGCATTGCGGTTTTTCCGGCAGGACGCTGGTGTCGAAACGCAACTTGCAACCGGCCTGCTCGGTTTTGTTGCGTCAGATCCGGTAGATATCCAGCTCCGTATCCGACGAACCACAACGGGCAACTGGACCCTGGAGGCCGCCATTACAGGCGGCGCTTATATAGCTCAGGGGGCCGTATCCGACAATACTCATCCCGCAGGTCCCGGACGTTATTTTGGCATTACCTGTACATACACGGCCACCCGACGGGATAAGTTCTTCCTGGATAACCTGTCTGTTCTTCCGGATCTTCCGGATACGTCAGGGCCTCTGTTGTTGGGTGCTCAGGCCGAAAATGACACAACTGTCTTGGTGATGTATGATGAAGCCCTGGATACTTTTCCGGCACTGACTTCGTCCAATTATACCCTAACAGGGATAGGTGCGCCAGCTACAGCAACATTTGAATCGGGGAGCCAGCAGCAGGTTCGACTGGTCTTCAATGTGCCCTTAGGCACGGATAATTACGTGCTTACCGTTGATCAGGTAATTGATACGATTGGTAATGTCAGTGGCCAGCAAAGTGTCTCCTTCAGTTATGTGCGGGTAGAACCTGCCGTGGAATTTGATGTCCTGATAAATGAGATCATGGCTGATCCTTCGCCCTCGGTGGGCTTGCCGGAGGCGGAATGGCTGGAACTGTATAACATATCGGACAAGGTGATCAACCTGGGGCAGCTGTTCCTGTCCGATGGGGGCACTCCACAACAAATTCCGGACTATTTGCTTTTCCCTAATGGTTGGGTGGTCCTGGCAACCCCAACTGCTGCAGGGCTCCTTGATCAGGTTGTTCCTGCTGTACTGGCTATGCCGGGGTTTCCAACCCTGAATAACGATGGTGAGTTGTTGGAACTATCGGATCAAACTGGTCGTAGGATTGACCAGGTGCATTTCCGGTCTGACTGGCACTCCGATCCGGATAAAGAAGCAGGAGGCTGGTCTTTGGAGCGGATAAATCCCGGACTACCTTGCCTGGGAAGTGAGAACTGGCAATCCTGCACCGTTCTGCCTGGCGGAACCCCCGGGCAGCCGAATGCCGGACTGAATACTGATCCTGACATTACTGCTCCCCGGTTATTAGCAGCCTTTCCGGAGGATACGTATACGATAGTCCTGACCTTTTCAGAAGGACTTGAATGGTCTTCCGCAAGCGATATTTCAGTGTATCACCTTCAACCCATGTTGGAGGTGGATGTTGCCGAACCGTCCTCCACTGACCGAAGCACAGTGCAACTGCATTTGCTGGAACCGCTTGAAGCAGGAGTGGTATATCATATTTGGGCAGACCAAGGCCTGGAAGATTGCAGCGGAAATCCGGTAACCGGCGGCGATACAATACTAATGGGCTTACCGGAAATGCCGGCACCGGCAGATATCGTGATCAATGAAATCCTCTTCAATCCGGCCAGTGGCGGGACAGACTTTGTAGAATGTTACAACCGCAGTCAGAAAATCTTTAACCTGGAGGAGTTTTTTTTGGCAAACTTTCAGGGCGGTTCAGATATTGAACCTGTTGGATGGAAGCGGCTCTTTTTTCCGGGGGAGTATTTGGTATTCACATCGAACCCTGCTGATATCCGTGCCCGGTTCCCGGTTGTACAGGCGGCTTTTTTACGTGAAGTGCCGCTCCCTTCCTTTCCGGATGCTGCCGGGAATGTTACCCTGGTCTGGTCTGGTGGCGCTATGGCAGTCACGGTAGATTCCTTCAATTACACTGCACAAATGCATAATGTATTACTGAGCAGTACGGAACAGGAGGGGGTATCCCTGGAGCGGATTCAGGATGCCGAACCGACAAACCTGGCATCTAACTGGACATCAGCGGCCCGGTCTGCTGATGGGAATGGCACGCCAACATGGCCCAACTCCCAGATATTGCCACAGGCTTCCGGAAACATGAAGGAATGGGTACAGATGGATCCGGCCCGGGTCTCCCCGGACGGCGACGGTTTTGAAGACCTGTTACACATCCGGTACGAGTTGCCCGGACCGGGGTACGCCGCCACTTTTACAATATTCAGTTCAGAAGGTTATTTGGTGAAAAAACTGGTTCGGAATGAACTGGTAGGTACAACAGGCGTCGTTCGTTGGGAAGGTGACCTGGAGGATGGTACTGTTGCCAGGCCTGGTATCTATGTGCTTTTGGCAGAGGCCTTCTCACCCAACGGAGACGTACTGCAGAAAAAGGAATCTTTTGCTGTAGTACGGAGATTTTAATTGCCGAAGGCAGCTAAAAATAAATGCTCCGGCTCGTACAGCCGGAGCATTTTCATTAACAAAAAACCAAAAACTATCTCTGTCAGAAAACTCTTTTAGCCCGGATTGTCCACACCGTTTGTACGGGACACAAATATTTTTTCAAGCACTTTCATCAGATCATATGTGGTGATGATGCCAACAAGATGGTGATTGTCGTCAATTACAGGCAAGGAGTGAAATTGGTTGGTTTTAAAGATCCGGAGTGCAGTTTCGGCGCTGTCGTCCTTTGTCAGGCACAACAGATTCTTTGTCATGACATCCTTCACCAACGTGGCGTGGAGGGTTTTTTCATTGATCTGGTTTTCCTGGTTGTTTTCGTAGATAGAACGAACGAGACGTAAATAGTCTGTATAACTCACCAGCCCGACCAGTTTTTCATTTTCCACTACCGGTATATGGTGGAAGCCATATCGTTCAAAGATTGCCCGGACTTCCTCCATCGTGTCGGAGGGCTTGACCGTTTCGGGCCGTTTGGTCATGATCGTGTAGACAGGAGTAGTTGCTTGCATAACCTCGGATTTTGCAATTTTGTAATATGGGTAGTTTATTTATCCAGCGGCTAAAACGGGACCGCCCGCGTGGGCGGTCCCACAAAACGCACCGCTTTAATCACTTGATTGGTATAGATTTAATCAATTCTTCTTTTTCCTCTTTCATCTTAGGTAGTACAACCTGGAGGATACCATCTTTATAGATGGCTTCAATTTTGTCCTCCTTAACGTTGTCCGGTAAGGTGAAGGAGCGTGAGAAGGAATTAAAGCGGAACTCACGCCGCATGAACTTTTCGTCTTCTTTCTCTTCGTTGAACTTTGACTCCCCACTAATGGTCAGGTAGCCGTTCTTTACTTCCAGTTTGAAATCTTCCTTATTGAAGCCAGGCGCCGCCACCTCCAGCCGGAACTCCTTTTTGTTCTCCGTGACATTCACAGCCGGGATGGATACGCCTTTGACTTTTGGCATTGGAAAATCTCCATTGTCAGCAAAAAAGTCATCGATCCAGGAAGAAAAAGAGGGCAACAGCGACGATTCAGGATTCCATTTAACCAGTGTCATATGTACCTCCTTGTTTAAAATGGTTAAATCAGTTTCGGTTGTACAAAAGTGGCCCCGGAAGATTTAGAATGCGATGATGGTTATCAGGGTGCCAGGCGATTTTCATCGTTTTCAGGCCGCATCGTGCAGGGTTAGCATCGGTACGTGGATCCGGTGTGCCATTCTGCGGGTAATGCTGTCAAAGAATAGCCGGTGCAGCAGGCTGTGTTCATGTGCAATGGCAACGAGTGTGCCGGCATCAATAGACTCTATAAAGTTGGATACAGCCTGGGTAATGTCCCGGTCATGCAGATAGTGGAAGTCATTTGGAATATCACCCAGTTTCTGCCTTATGGCATTTTCCCGTGCACTATCTTGTTCCTGACCAGGTTTGTCCAGAATATGTACAATATGCAGTTTGCTTTTTTTCAGGTTCATGATCTCGCGTAACACTGCAATGGAGGCGTCGTCCAGTTTGAACCGGAAATCTGTAGCAAATACGGCATTTGCCGCAGGGGCCAGCGTGGCTTGTTTGGGAATGGAAAGCAGGGGGCATTTGGTTTTTGACAGGACCCCGGCGGCTATACTACCAAGAAATGCGCCCCGCAAACCAGTCGCACCGGTAGTGCCCATTACGATCAGGTCTGCATTGCGGTCTTCTGCCGTATCGCATATTGCGGGTACCGGGAAACCGATCTGGCATTCCGTTTGGACCGGTACTTTTTTGAATTCAGGTTCGCGGGTATATTTCCGGACCCAGTTTTCAAGGCCCTTGACCCGTTCGGCCATGTATTCATCAGACCAGAAAACATTGTAGATGTTATTATCAACACCTTCATTCGGAAATACTACGTGAAGCACCAGGATCCCGGCGCCGGTTTCTTTGGCCAATGCCAATGCATGTTCCATCGCATTTCCAGCGCATTTGGAAAAATCAGTTGGGACAAGGATCAGTTTCATAAGATGGTTAATAGTTTATTAGTGTCAGCGTAGAGGGGTTCATTCCTGTTCCCGGTAATCACGTGGCTCTGCCGCTTCTTCAAAATGCACATGTTCACTTGCCTTTCCTTTAGCATTCTGTTTTTCCAGCGTTAGTTTGTCCGTAACACTTGTTTCCAACCATAAATCGCCTGATTTTCGAAAAACCTGGGCGTAAACACCTGCTTCCTCGAACACGCTTTCGACATGGAAAGTCGGCATGTCAGGTTCAATGTCCAGCACCGTTTCTGTCATCCCGGGTAACACTGTACCAAGATTTTTATCCGTATCCTGGATCATGAATTTGGCAGGGCTACCCTTAAATGCCCGGTGAGGTTTGGTGAAAAACACCAGTTTCAGGTACGGGAAATGTGCATTGAAACGCTCTTGTATTTCCTTTATCGTTACTTCAGGTGCTATCCGGATTTTCATGGCCGTATCAGTTAGTACAACAAATGTTCTGTTGCGAACAAATATGCTCTCAACCCCGACATGTTCTAATGATACGAATCAGGCCACATTATGACCTTGAATAGTTGGGGTCCGGGTCTTTGACGGGCTGAAAACCCCATCTGATGATGCGGTATCAGCTCGCTCCACCTAACAACCCGCTTTTCCAGGCCTTCCATTGGCTCATGCCAAAGCCAAAAAGCACGATTGTAACCGAACTCAATGGCATCAGAATGGCCGCAATAACGGGAGAAAGTGTGCCGGTAACAGCAAAACTTAAACCAATGAGGTTGTAGCAGGCTGCCAGTATGTAGGCGCTGTTGACTGTGGTAATGCCCCAACGGGAAAGGTCAATGAAATGGGGGAGGTCTGAAAATGCTTCTGCATGCAGGATAGCGTCACAGGCGGGAGTAAAGTTGTTGGTGTTCTCGGCGACGACAATACCCACATCGCTTTGCTGCAATGCACCTGCATCATTGAGCCCATCACCCAGCATCAGTGCTTTTTGCCTCTGTACCTGGAGATTCCGGATGAACTGAAGTTTATCCTGAGGACTTTGGTCAAAACGCATAAAGGACTCACTTTCAAAATATGGCGTCAGGTAGGTTGCTTCCCGGTTGTTATCTCCGGATAGTAGCCAGGAGGAGAGCCCCAGTCCATTGAAATAACCTAGTACTTTGTGCAGGCCTTCCCGGTATCGGCTCTTCAACTCAAAATAGCCCCTTTCCTTGCCGTCAATTTCAAGGAATACGCCTGTTTCAGGCAGGGTTTCCGGCCGGATAAAGTTTGCCGATCCAAGCCGGATCTGCTTACCCAATACGGTTCCGGTAATCCCTTGTCCGGGTATTTCCGAAAAATTATCTGCCGGCTCGGCAACTACCTGGTCCAGAGCACCTGCGATTTGCCGGCTTTTGGGATGGCTGCTTTGGTGTGCCAGCGATTTGATCAGTATTTGTTCTGCAGGAGTAAGTCCTCCGGTACCCGGCGCTGGCATGAAATGCGCGGCATTGCGGTCAACATTTGTAATCGTCCCGGTTTTGTCAAACACAACTGTGTGAACGGTGGAGAGTGCCTCCAGGATATTGGTATTTTTGACATAAAAACGATTCCTGCCTAATATACGCAAGATGTTTCCCATGGTAAAGGGAATCGATAATGCTACGGCACAGGGGCAGGCAATTATAAGTACGGCCGTAAATGCATTAACGGCGAGCTGCAGGTTGTGCGGAAGCCAGTATAAAAAGGCAAGTGAGGCCACCACCAATATTAGAATGGTAAAGTAGCGGCCTGCCCGGTCGGCCAGTATACTGGCATGGCCTTTTACCTTGCTTTTGAAGGCTTCATCATTCCAGAGTTGAGTCAGGTAGCTGGTGTCCACACGTCTGGTTAGGCTGATCTCAAGGGTCTCTCCAACCTGCTTGCCGCCTGCAAAAACCTTTTCTCCACTGGCTACAGTGATTGGTTCGGCTTCGCCGGTAACGAAACTGTAGTCAATATGAGCGGTTCCTTTTAATAAATAGCCATCGGCAGGGATCAGTTCGCCGTTTCGTACCCGGATTATATCGCCGGGCTCCAATTTACTAACCGGAACCGCCGTTTCGGTTCCGGAGGCGTCTTTACGGGAAGCAGCAACGGGGAAATAGGATTTGTAATCCCGCTCAAACGACAGGTGGTGGTAGGTCTTTTGCTGAAACCACCGGCCGGCGAGCAGAAAAAACACCAGGCCTGCAAACGAGTCCATATACCCGGCGCCATTTCCGGACAGGATCTCCCATGCCGACCGACCAAATAACATCAGCATGCCGAGTGCCAATGGCACATCAATATTGAGGTGCCGGTTGCGCAATCCGGTAACCGCGGATACGAAATAATCGCGGGCGGCGTAAACCAGGACTGGTATTGCAAGGAACAGGTTCAGGTAACCAAACAGTTGAAAAAACCACTCGTCCTGTGTTTTTTCCAATCCCAGGTATTCCGGGAAACTAAGCAGCATGATGTTCCCAAATGCAAAACCGGCAATTCCAATTTTATAGTACAGTGACCGGTCAACCGGCTTGGGTTTGCTGGTGCCGCTAACATCGCCCAGGTTGATCTCGGGCGGGTAGCCGATGCTGTTCAGCAAGGCGGCCAGGTGCCGCAGGGAGGTTTTTTCCTGTTCAAAATGGATGGTTACTTCCTTTTTGAGGAAATTGACCTTCGAATGCACCACTCCCTTATCCAGTCGGTATAAGTGTTCTAACAACCAGATGCAGGAAGCGCAGTGCATGGACGGCAGGTAAAAGGCAACCCGGGTCGTATGTCCGTCTGTAAACTGGATCAACTGCTGCTGTACATCGGGGTCGTCCAACCAGGCATATGAACGGGTATCCCGTTGTAACTTTTGTGACTGGCCGGGTTGTTCATCGAGTGAATAGAACTGACACAGGTCATGCGTGTTCAGGATCTCGTAAACCATTTGACAGCCAGTACAACAGAAATACTTATCCCCGATCTGCAATTGGTCGTCCGGACATTCGTCGTGACAATGATAACATTGCAGAACAGCTCCGGATGCTGGTTTACTTCCGGACGGGGCAGCGGTTTTCGCCATTGGTCGGTAGTTTTTGATTTTGTGGCTCAAAAATCGGCCGCGTTGGGAGGCTTGCCAGATGATCTGTGTCATAAGCCCGGATGAGTAAAGTCAATTCGTGGTTTTTACCCCCGAACATTAAAAAGTGCAACAAAGTCATTTTTCAGTCCTAACAGTTTTGGTGACGAGACCAGCATCTTTGCGTCATGAATGCAGGTAATTACGACATCAGAAGCATTCTGGTATGTTTTTCGTGCCTAACATCGACAAATCTAATTTATTTGTAAGACATGACTTTTTCTGAATTGATCCGCAGTGACAAACCCGTTTTAGTTGACTTTTCTGCAGAGTGGTGCGGCCCGTGTAAAATGCTGGCTCCCATTCTTGAAGATGTGAAACGCCGTATTGGTGACAAGGCCACGATCTTCAAACTCGATGTCGACCGGAATCCGCTGATCGCCTCTTCTTACAATGTGATGGCCGTTCCGACCCTGATCATTTTCCAAAATGGCAAACCGGTTTGGCGCCGTTCCGGCGTCCTGTCTGCAGTGGAACTGACCAAGGCTCTTGAAGCATTTACTTCTACCGCAGAAGTGGAATAAACAAGCATTATACGCTTGAGCAAATATTGAAATGCTCCGGGCAGATCGTGGGGTATTAAAAGGGCAGTTGTGCAATACAGCAATTTCCTTTAAGTACCTACATTTGGCACCCGGAGCATTCCTTTTTTACTCCTCATTAAATAGATACCGTTTCATTGCTATGTCCGTTTTCCAAAAAGGCTCGAAAGCATACAGCATATTTACGCTGAAATGTCCGCGTTGTCACGAGGGTGAGATGTTTGAAACCGGTAGCTGGTCTTTTGTCAAACCGTTTGACATGATGCAGCGCTGCCCAAAATGCAACCTGAACTATTTCCCGGAGCCCGGTTATTACTACGGGGCAATGTTCATTTCCTATATCTGGACGGGCTGGTTTTGCCTGTTGTTTATCGCCTTGTTCCATTGGGTACTGGGGTGGAGTCAGACAGTTGCGTTTAGTTTGCTGATCGCATTCCTGGTAGTAAACTTTGTATATATCTTTCGGATTTCCCGCCTGATGTGGATCAATATCAATGTCAAGTATGATCCGCATGCAATAGAAAAATACCACCAGCACCAGTAGGTTTTTCCATCGTTGAATAATGCAATATATTCCATGAGTCTTCCTAACGTGAAGAAAATTGGGCATGGTAATTTTGAGGCGAATTAAATATTAACTACCTGATGGAAAAACATTTTCAGATTTTGATCGTGGGAGGCGGCAATGCCGGTATCTCCCTGGCCGCCCAACTTTTTCGCAAAGACCGCAAACTTGATATCGCCATTATTGATCCGGCGGATAAGCATTATTATCAACCGGCCTGGACTCTGGTTGGCGCTGGCGTATTTAATGCGCAGGATACAGAGCGCGAGCAGGCTGCTGTAATGCCCAAACAGGCAACCTGGTTGAAAGAGGCTGCTGCAACTTTTGAGCCCGATAAAAACGCTGTTGTGACGGCGGAAGGCAACCGGTACACCTATGATTATCTGGTAGTCTGCCCGGGTATTCAGCTGGACTGGCACAAAATCAAAGGCCTGGAAGGAAACCTGGGTAAAAATGGAATAACTTCCAACTACCTGTACAACATGGCACCCTATACCTATGAGTGCCTGAGAAATACCAAAAAAGGGAACGCGATCTTCACCAACCCCAATACACCGATCAAGTGTGGTGGGGCACCGCAAAAGATCATGTATCTGGCATCTGACTTTTGGCGTAAAAACGGTTCGTTGGGAGATGTTAAGGTGCATTTCTATTCCGGTGGCGGCATTATTTTCGGCGTGAAAAAATATGCTGATACCTTAAACAAGGTGATTGACCGATACCATATCCAGACGCATTTTCTTCATAATCTGGTTGAGATCAAAGCCGACTCCAAAGAGGCGGTTTTTGATGTCTACAAAGATGGAAAAGTTGTCAGTCAGGCAACGGAACCGTTTGAAATGATCCACATTACTCCGCCGCAAAGCGCACCTGATTTCATCAAAAACAGCCCGCTTGCCATTGAAGGCAACCCGCTGGGCTGGGTTGATGTGGACAAGTTCACCTTCCAACACAATAAGTTCCCGAATGTGTATTCTATCGGTGATGCATCCAGTACGCCAAATGCCAAAACCGGGGCGGCTGTTCGGAAGCAGGTGCCAGTTCTTGTAGAGCAGCTGATCAGCCAGATCCAGACCGGGAAACCCGCTGCCGCCAAGTACAATGGCTACGGATCCTGCCCGTTGGTCACGGGATATGGCAAACTTGTTTTAGCAGAGTTTGATTATGACAACAATCCGATGGAAACCTTCCCGTTTGACCAGAGCAAGGAGCGTTGGTCAATGTATCAGATGAAACGGCACGTATTGCCGTGGCTCTATTGGAATAAGATCCTGCATGGAACTGCATAAGGATTTTCAGCCTTGAATCAACGGCTTTTTAGTGAAATGACAGCCGTTGGATGAATAGATCAGATTTCTCAATCATTGCCGTAAGACGACAGACAGCACGTTGTCTTACGGCAATTTTTTTGGGCGGGCCGGACTCCAGGTGGTAGCAAAGGCAATTTGTCAGAATGCCTGCGTGTGCATTAAACGCCGGTACTTCTTATATTTACGGGTGAATCAGTTAGTTTTGCACCTGTTGAGCACTGGAACTGCTTGATCAGCCTGTTGTTCTGTCCAGTGCCTGTTTACGTGCGCTTATCAGCACAACAGCTGCCAAGTCGTCCGTAGTCAGGATTTTAATCATCCAATAACCTTCATCTGTTGTGAAAAAAATTCCAACCGTAAGTATCTGCAATTTACTGGGCTCGGATCAGTGTGTTACGGAGTTCCTGGTCACCAAGATCGAAAAATTTACAGCAGCCAACCCCAATATCCGGTTTCCACACCGGCATACCTTTTTCCAGATCGTATTATTCACGGAAGGTGGCGGCACCCACTCCATAGATTTTCAAAAGTTTCAGGTTATTCCGCACCAGGTATATGCTATGGGGCCAGGTCAGATACATAC
>SBHD01000181.1 GCA_006226345.1 Bacteroidota bacterium
CACATGTATACCTGGTGGCTGCATGGCATCTTCGTGCTGGCCTTTATTGCCTATATCCCTTATTCCAAAGCCATGCACATCCTGATCGACTATGCCAACCTGATGTTCAAGGACGATATGGCGGCAAAAAAACTCCCCCGCGTTACAGAGGAGAAGATGAAAGAGGGTATGGGTTACCTGAAACTCGAGGACTTCACCTGGAAAGAGTTGATGGATTTTGACTCTTGTACCAAGTGCGGCCGCTGCCACGTTGCCTGTCCGGCCAATGCTTCAGGGGCCCCGTTATCACCTCGCGATCTGATCCTGGACCTGCGGACTTACGCAGATGCGGGCGGATCAACCTCTGAGTGGTTTAAGCAAACGTATGCAGAAGGCGTAAAGGGGAAAGGCAAAAAGACCATGATCGCCGGGGATATCATCAAAAAAGAAACCCTGTGGTCCTGCACAACCTGCATGGCCTGTGTGGAAGCCTGCCCGGTGGGCATCGAGCACCTGACCAGCATCGTACAATTGCGTCGTTCGCTCGTAGAAGAAGGCACCATGGAGGATTCCCTGCAGGATGCCCTGGCTAACTTTGGCGACTACGGCAATTCTTTCGGCCAGTCGGAACGTATGCGGGCCAAGTGGACCAAGGAACTGGATTTCCAGATAAAAGACGCCCGGAAAGAAGAAGTCGATTACCTCTGGTTTGTCGGCGACTTCGGTTCCTACGATGCCGGCGTACAGCATATGACCCGGAAGGTGGCCAACCTGTTCAACAAGATCGGACTGGATTTCGGCATCCTGTATGAAGCCGAGAAGAACTCCGGCAACGATGTACGCCGTATCGGCGAAGAAGGACTGTTTGAAATGCTGGTCGAAGACAATATGGCTGCCTTTGAAAGTGCACAGTTCAAGGAGATCGTCACTACAGATCCCCACTCGTTCAATACGCTTAAAAACGAATATCCGGAGTTTGGCGGCAATTACTCTGTTTACCACTATACCGGTTTGCTTTGCAAACTGGTGGATGAAGGCAAATTGAAGTTTTCCAAAAAGCTGGACCACTACAAGGTAACGTATCACGACCCCTGTTACCTCGGCCGGTACAACAACGAAACCGCTGCTCCCCGCAGGTTGCTGGAGTTGCTGGGCGTACAGTTTACGGAAATGCGGCGCAACAAGGAAAACTCCTTCTGTTGCGGTGCAGGTGGCGGGCGGATCTGGATGGACGATTCCAAACTGGAAAAGCGCCCCAGTGAAATGCGGATCGAAGAAGCACTGGAGATCGACGGCGTGAATTTGTTTATCGTGGCCTGTCCGAAAGACTATACTATGTACTCCGATGCGGTCAAGACGTCCGGTAATGAAGACAAGATCGCTGTGAAGGATATTATTGAGTTGGTAGAAGAGGCCTTGTAAGATCGGTATCTGTTTGTTTTTTCACCGCGGAGACGCGGAGACGCGGAGGATTCCACCTGGCGTCTTCGCGTCTTTGCGGTTATGAATAAAGGCCCCGCCAAACACACATATAAACGTATAAAGAAGTAAAACCGTCCATGGCCGGCAGCCTCAAAACATATCTGCAAGACCCGTTCCTGGATCGCCTCTGGCGCGAAATACGCCAGGTCGGGCCGCTCCGGTCTGTTTCACTGGACATTACCCATGTCTGCAACTTACGCTGTGTGGGCTGCTACTACTTTGAGGAAGGCATGGACAGCCACCAATCGCCCAAAGATGAAGCGGTATTCGACGATTTTATTCAGCGGGAAAAGGCGCGCGGTACCAATTTCGTCACTATCGTAGGAGGCGAGCCCAGCCTGGTCCTGCACCGGATCAAAAAGATCTACGATAATTTTCACACCAGCGTCGCTACCAACGGAATTCGTAAAATACCCTTCAAAGGGCTGGAAAACCTTCCCATTGGCGTATCTGTATGGGGTGACCATCAAACGGATAAAACCCTCCGGGGAGGTGACAAGGTCAATGTGTTTCAAAAAGCCCTGAAAAACTACCGGGACGATCCGCGCGCCTTTTGGTATTACACCGTAGCGCCGGGCTATGCACACGAGCTGGAACACGTCGTGGAACGCTGTATCGAAAACGGGAACAATGTGCTGTTCAACTATTACTCCTATTCCGGCGAAAAGGGACAGGGTGGCGCACTTGACTTCCAGCAGGGCTTCGATAACGTGCGCCGGGCGATCGATAAGATGATCGAACGGTATCCCGAACGGATACTGATGACCTCCTATTTCAACAAAGTCATTTCGACAGGCCGGTTATTTGATGAAAAATGGGGCTACGAGGTTTGCACTAATCTCTCGACCAACAACGAGATCAATTTCGAACGTTTTCAGAACGGCAAGCCGTATAACCCACATTTCCGGGCCTATAATGCCGACTTCTCCAGTACCCGCCGGTGCTGTACCGGAATTTTTAAAGACTGTGATTCCTGTTTTGACACCTGGGAGCACTTTTCCTGGGTCATGATCAACCTGAAGAAACACCTTGCCACCAAGCAGGACTTCACCAACTGGCTGACCACCATGTACCTGTTCTACCTGATCAGCCGCCTGGTTGATGTCGAGGCCGGACTCAGCCTGCTGCCGGAAATTCACCGCCGCGTCAGACAACCGGAAGCGGTGCTGGACGCCCTTTCCTGATCGCCCCGGGCTGCGTTTTCACATTTCACTGACGATAATAACCGCGCAGGGTGACCACTGTCAATATATACCTGCACAGCCTCTGTTACATTTAGCAAAACTTTCCGTTTACGTGGTAAAAAACCGTTTTGCTATGATTGGAGACAGCACGCTGCATTTCATCGAATATGAGCTCCAAGCCATTGCCCTTGCCTGGATGGCAATGATCTACCTGATCAAGATCTGGCAACTCGCAACCCTGAAAATGCCGTGGGACACAGCCGAGCAAAAAGGGAGCACTTCCCGGGGCATACTACAGTCGTACGGGGCTATTTTCATGCCCTGGTCCATGGAAAGCTCCCGGACACATTTCTGGCGGTGGCTGGAGTTCGGCACCTACCATGTAGGCGCATTGGTCGCCATCGTCAATACCTTTACCTATCCTTTTGCACCGGACTTTATGGCCTGGCCGGTGCGGCTGGTATTTGCCGTCCTGATCGCACCCTCCGTGTTGGTAGGTTTCCTCAAGTTATTCCAGCGGATCACCAAGCCCGAGCTGCGTATGATCAGCACCCCTGACGATTACTTTTCGCTGGCGGCCATGCAGGCCTTCCTCTTTCTGGCAGTCATGGCCCTGCTGACCAATGCACCGGTTTGGCGAATGTGGTATTTCCTCGTCACGGCATTTTTCCTGTTTTACGTACCGTTCAGCAAGATCTCGCACTACATCTATTTCTTTTTTGCCCGATTTATCGTGGGAACACGATACGGGGTAAAAGGTGTGATCCCGCAAGGGAAAGCATAGACGATCTGTTCGCCGATAGAAAAAACAATGATCATCTTGTTGAAAACAACCAATTGTCATGGCTACAAATAATGTACAAATAGCGTCGCAGGAATTATCCAAAAGACTCAACCGGATGTTGGGCGTGTCTGCTACCAATCTATGCACCCACTGCGGTTGGTGTATCGAAGCCTGCCACGTTTATCAATCAACAAAAGACCCGGCCAAATCGCCGGTAGCAAAAGCCGAGCGGGTGCGCAAGGTGCTCAAACGCGAAAACGACTGGCTGAGCAAGGCCTTTCCCTGGTGGACGGGAGCCAAAGATCTGACCGAGGCAGACCTGGATGACTGGCTTCATGCAGCCTTCCGGGATTGCACCTTGTGCGAGCGCTGCGTGGTCAACTGCCCGATGGGTGTAGAAACTCCCGCCATTCTTGCCACCGCGCGAGGCGCTTTAACTGCGGTTGGGAAAACGCCCGAAATTCTGGATGATCTGGCTGATATTGCCGTTTCACGGGAAGAATCGCTGGACAGCTACCGGGATTTTTTCAAAAAGCACGTCAAGAACTTTGAAAAGCAGGTACAGGAAAAACTGAAAAACCCCAATGCCCGGATCCCCGTTGAGGAGGAAGCCGATATCCTGTACGTACCACTCTCAGGGGTACACACCATTGTGCCGCCGGCAATTATTTTCAATGCTGCCGGTGCCTCCTGGACCCTGAGTATGTTTGAAGCATCCAACTACGCCTTTTTTATGGGCGATACAGCCCGGATGAAACAAATTGCCGAACGCATCCTGAAGGAAGCCGAACGGTTGAAGGTCAAGGAAATTGCAGTTACGGAATGCGGGCATGCCTATGGCGTGCTACGCTGGGAGGCTCCCAAGTGGTTTGGCGATAAATACAAATTCAGGGTCAGGAGCGTACTCGAAATCTATGACGAGTATCTCTCCAAGGGGTTGATCAAACTCGACGCGTCAAAAACCAGTGAGTCGGTCACATACCATGATCCCTGCAATGTCGGACGAAAAGGAGGTGTTTTTGAAGAACCCAGGAGAGTATTAAAAGCCTCGGCTGCCGACTTCCGCGAAATGCTCCCGGGCAAAGCAGAAAACTATTGTTGTGGCGGAGGCAGTGGCCTGGTGGCCTGCGAAGAATGGCGGGATGAACGGCTGACTTATGGTAAGGTAAAAGCGGACCAGATCCGCGCGACAGGCGCTAAAAAAGTGGTCACCGCCTGCGATAACTGCCTGCACCAGATCATGGAACTGGGCGAGCATTATGATCTGGATATCACCGTCAGCAATGTATCGCAGCAGGTAGTGGAGTCGATGGTGGTAGAATAAAGAACAGCCTTGCTCCTTAAAATTGATGTTCAAAAGTGTTGAACATGAGTACAGGCCTTGTGATCAGACGGTCACAGGGCCTGTCTGGTGTTATTTTTGATCTGTCAGGAAATTCCCACACAGGCCTGAACGGTGCTATTAAATTCGGATCATGGAAATTCAACCCATACTTGAAGACGATCTCATCCGCATGCGTCCACTCGAAGCAGCAGATTTTGAACTGCTTTATGCAGTAGCAAAAGATCCCCTGATCTGGGAACAACACCCCTGTTGGGACCGATACAAAAAGGCCGTATTTGCAGAATTCTTTGAAGATTCCATGCAGTCCGGCGGAGCGTTGGTTATCCTGGACAAAGCAACAGACACGATCATCGGAAGCAGCCGGTTTAAGCCAGTAGCAGGCGTAAAAACTGCGGTAGAGATCGGCTGGTCGTTTTTAGCCCGGCAATACTGGGGCGGGAAATACAATGGAGCATCAAAAAGGCTGATGCTCGCACATGCCTTTGAGTCAGTGGAAGACGTAGTGTTCTATATTGGCAAAGAAAATATCCGCTCGCAAAAAGCCGTCAAAAAGATCGGTGGCAAATGCATTACGGATGTCCGGCTCAAATACCTGATCAAAGACAGCCCCTCAGACTGGACGTTTCGGATCAGCAAGACGAATTGGGTGCAATAGGCTGGATGCGGTATCGTTGAAGTGGAAAGCAACGAACGATGATACAACTGGTACGCACCGACTCCAACGACCCCGACTTCATTGAACTCGTTCGCCAGCTCGATGCCGAACTGGCCGAGCGCGATGGCGAGGAGCATGCCTATTACGCCCAATTCAATACGATCGACCAGATCAGACATGTGGTCGTAGCCTACGAGCAGGGTGCTCCGGCCAGTTGCGGCGCCATCAAACAATTTACACCCGACACCATGGAAGTCAAACGCATGTACACCCGCCCCGGCTCCCGCGGCAAGGGGATGGCGACAGTGGTATTGGGCGAACTGGAACAATGGGCGGCCAGGCTGGGGTACACAAAATGCGTGCTCGAAACCGGTATCCGGCAGCCGGAGGCCATCTGCCTGTATGAAAAGAGTGGCTACAAACCGATCCCGAACTACGGCCAATACGCAGGTGTAGCCAATAGCCGGTGTTTCCAAAAAATATTGGAGCAGGTCTGAAACAAGGCTCCTGCCGGCCCCGCTTACCACTGATTATACAGATTATTGTACCTTGGAGCACGCTCCGGAATGTGTCTGAAAAAGCTGCACCCTGTTACGTAATTTATTTATAAACTACCCGACTAAAGATGGAAATCTTTACCATTCCAGATCTACTCGTTGGCGAAAATAAAGGGCCGGTCAATATCCTTTTTTACCAGCGGGAAAACGGACCCGACCAGATCAAACTCAAACTGCACTACGCCCAGAACATGCTCTGTTTCATGTTGAAAGGGGTGAAGGAACTCATTGATGAGACGACCCGCTACTCCATGAACAACGAGCAGATCGGACTTGTCAGTTCCGGGAATATGCTCATGAACGAGCGCGTCACGCTACGGGAGGAGTTTGAAAGCCTGCTGTTGTTCTTTTCGAATGAGTTTCTGGCCAACTTTCTGAAGAAATACAACATTGTCATTCAGGATGACCCCGAAGAGCACCCCCCGGTCATCGTGTTTCCCAAAGATGACTATCTGCAGAACTTTCAACAATCTATGACGCTCCTGCGCAATGACTTCAACCGGGAAACCTTCCGGGTGGCCAAGATGGAGGAGATCCTGCTCTACCTGTATGAAAAATACCCCAGCCAGATCCGGGGTTTTATTGCCAAATCGATCGCCAAGACGGAGAACCGCCCACTGGTCCAGGTCGTACAGAACCACATGTTTGACAACCTGAATGCCCAGGAACTGGCTTTCCTCTGCAACATGAGCATTTCCACGTTCAAACGAAAATTCACCGAAGTGTACGACACTTCCCCCGGGAAATACTTTGTTACGCAGCGCATGAAGCATGCCGTCCTGATGCTCCGGAACCGAAGACGGCCTTCCGATATTTACCTGGAGCTGGGCTACGAAAACCTGTCATCCTTCAGCCGGGAGTTCAAAAAGTTCTATGGCGTGCCACCCAAGAGCTATGCAGTTCAAAATTGAGCTTCCGGCATAAGTTTTTGAGCTGATGGCATAAGCGGTCCCCCGCCAAATCCGGTCAACTTTGTAGTGTTCATTTTTTGATCACTATAAACCGTTAGACTATGCTTCAGCAAAAAGTATTATTGCTCGTCGGAGTACTTGCTTTACTGACCAGCTGCAACAACAACCCTGCAACCACCGAAACCGTTCAAGCAACAACACACACCACGATGGAACAAAAGGAAAAGTCCGCTACCGGTGCGATCATGCTGATCGTACGCATCAAGACCAACCTGTCGAAAGAGGAATTGCTGAAACGCGCCCATGAGCGGGAACCGCAGTTCGCAGCCCTGCCCGGCCTGTTGCAGAAATATTACATCGAACTCGGTCCGCAGGAATACGGCGGCGTGTATATCTGGGACTCTATGGAATCCCTGGCGGAATACCGGGCTTCCGAACTCGCAGCAACGATCCCGAAGGCCTACGAGGCCACTGCACCGCCTTCTGTCGAGCTCGTCAATATCCTGTTTAGCCTTAGGGATTAGAATTGTCTGACACTGGTTTATACCCTGCTGTCCGAAGCCGTTCCGGCTTCCGGATACCGCTACGGCAGTATCCGGCAGTTACAACCTGTGGGCAGCAGGTGCTTTTTTTCCCGGATTCCGGGAATTATCCGGTACGAACAGGATAGGAATCAGCATTTATCGCAACCCTGACCAGAAATCAGGAGGCGCCCTGAAAGAATACCCACAGAACCGCCCCAGCGGAGCGGCACCCTTATAGAAACTTTCGCATCCAGGGTGACCCCAGCCCAGCAGACCAGTAAGTAGACCACAGAACCGCTCCACCGGAGCGGCATCCTTGTAGAAACCAACGTACCCACGGAAGCCGCCGGTCCAGCGGACCGGTATCTTGTCTTGTTTTGGGTCTCATGGCATAAGGACAAAGCCGGCTCCTGATTATATCGCCAATATTAAACTCAATGCCCTGGAAGCAGGACAAACATCATCCCCTCACTTCCAGATCACCGCCTCCTCTGAAGCACCCTGTCCGAATACACATTTCGCAGCATCCAGTTTGTCTACATCTAACGTGATTTCGGAAGATTGACCACCCAGCACCGTTCCGCCGCCCTTTCCGGCTACTTCCGTTATGGCATCGGCAAACGGCTGCGTATTATCGGTCACGCCATCGCCGACCGCCCCGAAATCCGTAATACGCATCTGAAGGCCCGGAAACTGCGGCTCCTGTACCCGGGGCATGTCAAAGGGCATACCGGCGTACAAGGCTTCGATAAAAGCGGTTTCACCCACATCAGCCTACGGGCTGTCAGGTTGGTTACATGAAAGGGCGGTCACCGCCAGGATTACAACGGGAAGCAGGTATCGGAATACAGGTATCATATAAAACAGATGTGATTCAACAGTTCGGGTTATTGAAGTGATTTAAACTTTTCATTATTAAGACCAAGGTACGACAAGGCCGGCGCACCGAAATTATCCCGGTGTTCGTTCATCCCAAAAATGGGCGCTTCCGGCAAAAGAAAACGGACAGTCCGCCTTGCCCTGGGTATATTCGCCGGCAGAACCGGCAGATATACTCCTTCCTGACACCCTTATCCGAATGCACTATTCCAACCTGTCCGCTACCCCGATCCGTGAAATCGTCGATTGCCTGACGGAAGCCTTCACCGGCTATTTTGTCGAAATGCCGTCGGATGTCGGTTTTTGGGAAACCCGGTTAAAAAATGCGCGGGTCGACTATGCGCTGTCCTGGGGTGTGTTTGATCAGGGAAAACTGGTTGGTTTTGTGCTGAACGCCATCGACGACGAGGCCGGCGTATCCACGGCCTTTAATACCGGCACCGGCGTAGTGCAAGGCTACCGGGGCCGGCACCTGGTGGATAAAATGTATGAATACGGTATACCCAACCTGGTGAAAAACGGCGTTTCAAGATGTACCCTGGAGGTGATCGACCAAAATGAACGGGCCATCCGGGTGTATCAGCGGATCGGGTTTGTACTCCGGCACCGGCTGAAGTGCTTCAAGGGCATACTCGAGGCCGGCGGAAAGGCCGTACTGTTGGAAAGCACCCCGGAACAGGCCGGAGCCGTAAAGTTCGACGGTCATTACTCCTGGGATAATACCACAAAGACAATAGCGGCCGCCGGAGAAATGTATCGGGTGTACGAAGTGCTGACGCAGGGGCAGCCGGCCGGGTATTTCATCATCAATCCTGAAAATGGGTATGTGGCACAACTGGAATCTACAAATAATGCCTGGGACCTGATCTTTGACGGGATCAGCCAGATACAGCGCGGAATTAAAATAAACAACATACCGGAAAACCGGCAGGACCTGCTTGCCTTTCTGGACACGATCGGACTGGAAAACACGATCGACCAGTTTGAGATGGAAATGTCGATCGGATAATAGCAAACCATCCGGATCCAGCGGATCGAAATGACACACAAATACTAATGAAAAAATGGACACGCCTGGTTTCGATCTCCCTCATCACCCTGAGCCTTTCGGGTTATGCCGGCTCTAACACCGCTTGTAGCGGCCGGGAAACCAGGAAAAATACCGGATTTGCTCCGGTTGCCCCAACCCTCCAGAACGGGGATATCATTTTTCAAACCTCCCGGTCCAGCCAAAGCCAGGCCATACAACTGGCCACAGGCTCTAAATACAGCCACATGGGTATACTGTATCAGGAATACGGCAAACTCTATGTATACGAAGCCGTGCAGCCTGTAAAACGCACACCCCTGCAGTCCTGGATCGATCGCGGTGCTGATGGCCATTTTGTGGTAAAGCGATTAAAAGATGCCGACCGGGTGCTCACACCGGAAGTCCTAAAAAAAATGCGGTCGGCAGGCTCGAAGTACGAAGGACGGGATTACGATATCTATTTCGGATGGTCGGACGAAAAAATGTACTGCTCCGAACTCGTCTGGAAAATATACAAGGAAGCCGCCGGTATAGAGATCGGCCAGCTGGAACGACTGGCAGATTTTGACCTGAGCAGTGCGCCCGTACGGCAGAAAATGAAAGAACGCTATGGCGACCAGGTCCCCTTGGACGAAAAAGTGATCTCCCCGGCAGCGATGTTCAACGCTGCGGAACTGGTGACCGTACTGGAAAAGTAGTGGATGGTTGATGCTGGTCCCCGGTGTGACGCTTTTTTTACCGCCAAGGTGCGGAGACGCGGAGTTTAAACCTTTGCGTCCTGGCGTCTCCGCGGTGAAAAATATGTCGCGCCAGGTTCTGGGGGCTACTTATAAAACAACATGCCGTTCAAAGTCAGGAAACAGTGTATAAAAAAGCCCATTCCAGTTGCACTTGCTGTTCAAAGTCTTCCTGACTTTGAACGATTATACGGCGGACTTAGTCCGCTCCTCGAAATATCTTATAAATAACCCGGAAACGGTATATAAAAAAGCCCATTCCAGTTGCACCTCAGATAAAAAAACAGGATACTTGTTGGCTGGTTAAGCACCATTCAAATCAAGCCAAAATCAATAACACATGCTAAACTGGATAAAAGACTCCACCGTCCTGGATGGCAACCTCGTCCAACTGGTTCCCTTAAGGCGGGAGCACTTCGATGATTTGACAGAGTTGGCCAAAGACAACAGGATCTGGGCACATTACACCCTCGACGGAACCAACTCCGGGCGCCTGCGTGCAGCGCTAACCGACGCTTTGGCAGAGCAAAAAAAAGACATGCAGTTCCCGTTTGTTATTCTGGAAAAAAGTACCGGCCAGGTTATCGGGAGCACGCGCCTGCTCGAATTGCACCGGGAGCACCGCAAACTGGAGATCGGCTGGACCTGGCTCCACCCCGACCACTGGGGCACAGCTGTCAACCTGGAATGCAAGCTCCTGCTCCTGACCTTTTGCTTTGAAATCCTGGGCACGACACGTGTACAGTTTCGCACCGACGAGAACAACATGCGGTCCAGAAAAGCCATAGAAAAAATTGGCGCCCGGTTTGAAGGCATTCTTCGCCACGACCTGATACGCGACGACGGTACCCACCGCAACTCTGCGTATTACAGCATCATCGGGCCGGAATGGGAAGACATCAGGCGCCAACTTTCCGAAAAACTACAAGTCAATATGGAACAGGACTAGCCGGAGTCTACGATGCCGGAAAGCACGCCTTGGTCATGTCTCCAGCCGGGTTAATGACTCGCCGACAATCGCGGCGGAAGAGTAGTCGGAACAGGACCTCTCCGCCCGGACCACAGCAACACTACGGCCAGCACAACTACCCAAAGCAGGAACACCCCGATATTGATGCGTTCCCATACCCCCAGCATGGGTGTCGGGAGGTTGGCCGCCAGGTGGTTTCCGCCCAGTCCGGTCAGGGTGCCAAACACCATGAACACGACAAAACTGGCACCCGTATACCAGCGAAACCCTTTTCCAAGCCCGGCCGCCCCAAACCCCATAATGAGTATCATGAGCAGCAACGCAACCATGGCCCAGGTGATATGCAGAATATCGGTCAGTGCCATTTCATTGCCACGCAGCTGCATCGGGGGCCAGTAGAAATTGATTGCACAATACGCCAGGATCAACCAGCCCGCCACCCGCAGGCGCCGGTTGGTACCCGCCGACAGGAGCACCCCCCACCCAAAGGCCGCATACAACAGGATAAATATCATGGCCAGCCAAACCCACAACCGACGCGTAGGGGCGCCAATCGCAGATAATTCGCTGACCGTTTGATCGGCGATACTGTACCCATCGAACTGCATGGGAATAAAAACATTCATAGCAACATAGAGCAGCGAGGACAAGATGCCACAGACGAGCAAGAGTTGGCGTCCCATAAGAAATGTATTGAAAAATGCCTTACAAAGAGACGCCTGAGGCGCGCTGGCAGGCAATGATCTGCCTCACTGGATGAAATGAATCTGCTGTCCAAAGTCTTCCGGACTTTGGACGACTATACCGTATACAGCGGACCCGGCCTGCAGAATTACCATCCTAAAGTTCAAAACCACGACGTCAAGCCATCCAACCATCCAACCATCTAGCCATCTAACTATCCAACCGCCCCAAAAACACTACTTTTGCCCGCAATCCTGAACAAACACCGCATACCGCCGTTAGGCAGGTTTGTTTCTTACCGCGCACCGATGTCTGAAGATATTGTCATCCGCATACTGCTGCTTCCCCTGGCCCTGCTCTACGGCCTGGGCGTGGGCCTGCGCAACCTGATGTACCGCATTGGGCTGCTGCGCAGTGTGCAGTTCAACCTGCCCGTGATCTCGGTGGGCAACCTCACGGTCGGCGGAGCCGGAAAAAGCCCGCATATCGAATATCTGTTGCGCTGGCTCGATACTTACGTCAACGTGGCCATGCTCAGCCGCGGCTACGGCCGTAAGACGGAAGGTTTCCGGATCGTACGCACGACCGACTCCGTGGAGGCTTCGGGTGACGAGCCGGTACAGATCAAGCGCAAATTCCCCAACGTGCCGATCGTGGTCAGCGAAAGCCGTGCCCTTGGGGTGCCCGAACTGATCAAGCAGTTTCCCGATACGCATTGCATACTGCTCGATGATGCCTTCCAGCACCTGGCCGTTACACCCGGCCTGAATATCCTGCTTACCGAATTCGACCGCCCTTTTACCCGCGACTGGCTGATGCCCTCCGGCCGCCTGCGCGAAGGCCGCTTCGAATACCGGCGGGCCGACCTCATCATTGTGACCAAATGCCCGGCTGACTTCACCGCCCGCCAACGGGTGGATATGCTCCGGGAGATCGATCCGTACCCCCGCCAGAAAGTCTATTTTTCCCGCTACCGCTATGGCGTACCCTACGAACTGCTGCGCCGCGACGTCAAACGCAACCTCGACATGCAAACTGATGTCCTGCTGGTAAGCGCCATTGCCAATACCGATTACCTCCTCAAGTACCTGGGC
>SBHD01000277.1 GCA_006226345.1 Bacteroidota bacterium
GCCGTAGTAAAGATCACCGGCGCGGCTACTTCCACCTGCCGGAAAATATCGAGGCTGAGGCCGTCGGCGATCTGAATGTCCATAAACACCAGATCGGGCGGCGGAAAGGCCTTGAACCAGCGCACGGTGCCTTCCACGCTGTCGAGCGTTTCGAGTATGGTACAGTCCGGCAGCTGTGCGCGCAACAGTTTGGTCAGCTGCCGGGCGGCGGGGAGTTCGTCTTCGATGAGGAGTATGTTCATTGTGGTGGTATGATTTGCCGGAGATGGCGCTTCAAAAGTTAAGGTTTTTGGCAGTACCCCGGACCTGTTGTGCCTGAATGCCAGCAGTTTCCCGGCGAGAAAGCCTCCCTTTCAATTTTTACATCTTACATCTTACATTTTGCCTTTCATAGTGGCAGCAGCACGGTGAAATACTCCTGCGATACGATCACTCCCACCTCGCGGTCAGTGAGCATGCGGTAGCGGGCGCGGATATTATCCAGTCCGATACCGGTGGAATCCATAACCTGGTTTTTTCGTTGCAGGGTGTTGCGTACGACGAGGTGGCCGTTTTCCGCAAACACCTCGATGCGGAGCGGTTTTCCGCTGGAAACGACATTGTGCTTGATGGCATTTTCAAACAACATCTGCAGGCTGAGTGGTACGATCTCACTTTCTGCCTGCCCGTTGAGATCAGCAATAGTTACCTGCAGGTTTTCACCAAAACGCTCTTTTAGCAGGAAAATATAACTGTGCAAAAACTCCAGCTCCTCATGCAGGGGGATCATCCGGGTATCCCGGCTTTCCAGGACGTATCGGTATACCTTGCTGAGCTGTTGCACAAACCGGACAGCCTTGTCCGGGTCCTCCGGGATCAGGTATACCAATGTATTGAGGCTGTTGAACAGGAAATGGGGGTTGACCTGGTTGCGCAGACCCTCCAGCTGGGATTCCACGTGCTGCCGTTCCAGTTTGGCTTTTTCTGCCACCGTATGTTCCAGCTCCAGGTAAAATGAAAGCGTTTCATAAGAGGCGATCACCAGTGCAGAAACCAGGAAGGCGGTAATAAATTCCATCAGCAAGTGGGGCGGGTTCTGGTGGCCGGGGATCAGCCAGGCGAACAGGTTGTCGAGCGTCAGGTTGATCAGAAAGAAAACCCCGATGAAGGCCAGCCCCATCCAGGCCAGCCGCCGGCCTATCTGCCGTGTGGCCGGATAGCGCAGTTTCACTTGGTAGTAGGTCCACCGCAGGGCCAGCCAGAACGCACCGGTATAGACAAATGACATCGGGATACAAACGCTCAGAAACCTCCAGTCGGCATTTTCATAGTAATCATTGAACAGCAACAGGGAAATCATCATACTGGCAATGGGCAGGCCGATCAGGAGGGCTACCCGATCATCGAAACCTGTTACATCCTTGAAACATTTGCCGGCCATGCTTGATGCTTGTTTGATGGTTGGTAAAAATAGGGAATTAAGCGGTTGTTCGGAAACTGAACACTGCAAACATCCGTCTTTCCGGTATCCCTGGAAAGGGTTTTCCGCTGAGTCGTAGTCTGCGCCGGTTGAATCGTAGAAAACTGCCGTGAAATGAAAAATGTAAAATTCAAAATGTAAAAATTAGAAGGGTCCTATGGTTGTACAGGGTCCGGTGCTCCTTAGGGCCGATCCGGTTCACGTGCGGAAGCGTCCCTTTTCATTTTTACATTTTGAATTTTACATTTTTTATTTCCCCGCCCAACCTTGTTAAAAGGAGCTGCGTAAAACGGGTATTGATCCAAACAAATAAACAACTCGATTTATGAAGAACTGGAAGATCCTGTTTGTGCTTCTTGCCCTGTCCAGCGCGGTTTGGCTGGCCTGTAACAAAGATGTGCTCCAACCAACGAATGAAGGACCGATGGTCCGTGTCTCCTTTGCCGGTGTGGTGGTCGGCGAACAAAATAAACCCCTGATCGGCGCCCGGGTACGGGTTGGTGGACAGGCTGTTTTTACAGATGAGAACGGTGTGTTTCGGCTGCCGGAAGTCAGCCTTCCCGCCAATAACGCTATCCTGCAGGTGGAACATACCGGGTATTTTTCTTACTCCCGGGCATTTTTCGTGGAAAAAGGTTCCATCCAAAACCTTAATATTCAACTCCTGTACAAACAGCCGGTACACTCTTTTGTGGCAACCCAAAGCGCGACGGCGCAGGTAGGCGATGCCAGGCTGCACTTTCCGGCCAACAGTGTTGCCCGGGCCGACGGGAGCGCCTATTCCGGTATCGTTCAGGTACACGCCCGGTATCTCGACCCTACCGATCCGGATCTCGGCCGTCACATGCCGGGTGACCTGCGCGGCATTACCACCGGCGGGGAGGAGCAGACCCTGGCAACATTCGGTATGATCGGTGTGGAACTGAGCACCCCGGCGGGCGATCCGCTCCAGGTAGCAGCAGGCGAGCAGGTCGAACTGGAGATGCCTATACCAGCCGAAAAGCTGGCAGCAGCCCCGGACCGGATTCCGCTCTGGCACTATGATGATGAAACTGCCCGGTGGATCGAGGAGGGCGCCGCCGATAAGGTTGGCGACCGGTATGTTGGCAAGGTGTCGCATTTCTCTTTTTGGAACTGCGATGCCGGCTTTCCATTGATCAAACTTGATGGACAGATCTTTCTCGAAAATAACGAACAACCACTGACCTGGGCGAGCGTCCGTTTGACGATCGTGTCTTCCGGCTGGCATAGTTATGGCAACACTGATCAAAACGGTTATTTCGGCGGCGGGATCCCCGTAAATGAAACCCTGCTGATGGAAGTACTCTACCACAGTCCATGCGGCACGGAGACCCTCTACTCGGAAACGATAGGCCCGTTCCAGAACAATACCACCCTGCCTTCGATCATCCTGCAACTCCAAAACTCGGACGCATTGGCCGTTTCCGGCCGCCTGCTCGACTGTGCGCAGCAACCTGTGGTAAATGGATACGTGCAATACGACTATGGCTTTCAGCTCCAACAGGCTTTTACAGATGCCAACGGGGCATTTAGTTTTACAACCCTCTACTGTAATACAGCCCCGCTCTCCATCACAGGCTATGATCTGGATGCGCTTACCACCAGCCAGATACAGACCTATACGAACCCCGTGTCGCCCTTGCAAACCGGTGATATAACCGTTTGTACTGGTCTGGATGAGTATATTCAATTACTGTTCGATGGCCAGAGCTACCTGTATACCGCCAATGTGGAAGCATTGGATGAAGGGGGGCAGACCAGCATTACTTCGGAATCTGCCGGCCAGTATATCTGGTTTTCCTTTATCAATAGTGGCCAGACCGGTACCTTCCCCATCGAAGGATTCTATGCTTTTCCGGCTGCGGATACGCTGAATACCTTCAACCTGAATACCACCGTGACGCAGTTCGGTGGCCCAAACCAGGTGATTACCGGAACTATTGATGGCACCGTACAGATCTGGAACGGCCAGAATTATGCCGTATCCGGCTCCTACCGGGTAAACCAGTAGAGCGGCAAAATGTAAAATGTAGAGGTGGAAAGTAAAAAGGGACACCGCCGCCACCGATACTGATTGGCTGCAAGGCACAGCCGATCCGGTAATACGGTCAGGCCCTTTTTAATTTCCACCTCTACATTTTACATTTTACATTTAATTGTCTGACTTTTACGGACGAAATGCTTGACCCGGAAAATAAGAGTACGCGTATTGCCCGCCTTTTCTGGACGACCCTGCTGGTGGCAGCGGGGTTGGCGCATTTTCAGGCGCCGGGGTTCTTCCTGAACGTTATGCCCCCGTATTTGCCGGTGCCGGCTACCCTGATCGGGCTGACCGGTCTGCTGGAGTGGATGTTGGCAGCCAGTCTGTGGCGGCCGGCCCTGCGCTACAAGGCCTGGCTGGCTATTGCCGTGTTACTGATCCTGTACCTCCCGGTGCATGTGTATACGGTAACAAACCACGCCGAAATTCCGCCTCTCCCTTTTTATTTCCCCCTTTGGGCAGCCTGGCTGCGTCTGGGGTTGCAGCTGGTCTTTATTGGCTGGACCTGGCGGTTGTACCAGTCGGGCAAACAAGCCGGATAAAAAGGATCTGCGGCCGGAAATGAACACATAAAGAAATTTAGTGTTTTAGTGTGGTTACACTTATATTTGCGTCATGAATATTGAAGCCGAACTAAAGAACACGAAGCCCATGCCGCCACGGCAGCGCGCGTTGCTGAACATTCTTTTTACGGCCAGTTGGCTGGACTGCCACCTGCACCGGTATTTACGCCCTTTTGGCCTGTCTCACCCACAGTACAACATCCTGCGTATCCTGAATGGCAGTTTTCCAAACGGGTTGTCCGTCCTGGATATTAAGGGCCGTATGATCGACCGTAGTAGCAATGTCAGCCGCCTGGTGGAAAAGTTGCGGGAAAGCGGCTATGTGGAACGGGTGCCGCACAAAAATGACCGCCGGATGGTCGTAGTCACTATTTCGGAAGGTGGCAAGAAGTTGTTGGATGATATCAAGGCAACGGGGTTTGTAGATCCGGAAAAAATTCCGGGAAATAGTCTCTCCGAGACAGAAGCAGCCGAGCTGGCTTACCTGCTGGATAAGTTCCGCGACTAGGAGTCAGCCGCTTCAGGAAACTAAAAGAGTCATTTGCCAGAATACTGCCGTCAAACGGCCATTTGGCAGATCAATCCCCGCTTGCAATTGTAGTGTTTGGAGTATTGCCCACGCTGCCGATACCAATATCTATTTGTTGGCCAGCTGCCCACATGCCGCGTCGATATCCTTGCCTCTGCTGCGGCGCACCGTTACGGTAACATTATTAGCCGCCAAATGGGCGGCGAATGCATCCAGGCGCTCGGCGCCGGATTTGGTGAACGGGGCACCGTCGATCGGGTTGTATTCGATAATATTTACCTGTACCGGGAATTTGCGCCGGCAAAGGCGTACCAGATTCCGGGCATCCTCAATATTGTCGTTAAACCGTTCGAACGCGATATATTCATACGAGATCCGGTTGTGGGTTTTCCGGTAAAAATACTCCAGTGCTTCCATCAGCGCTTCCAGGTTATTACTGGCGTTGATGGGCATGATCTCGTTGCGTTTGGTATCGTCCGCAGCATGCAGGCTGAGCGCAAGGTTGCTGCGAAACCCGTCATCTGCCAGCTTACGGATCATTTTGGCAATGCCGGCAGTGCTGACAGTGATCCGCCGGGCAGCCATACCCAGGCCGCCAGGAGCCGGACTGGTCAACCGGGCAATGCTTTCCAGGGTGTTGTTATAATTCAGCAGGGGCTCGCCCATGCCCATATACACAACATTGGTCAGGGGGCGTCCGTACGTTTCCAGGCACTGGCGGTTGACCGCTACCACCTGGTCATAGATCTCGGCGGCTTCGAGGTTGCGCTTGCGCCCCATACGGCCGGTTGCGCAAAATGAACAGGTGAGGCTACACCCTACCTGGGTACTGACGCATACGGTGAACCGTTCGTCCTCCGGTACCGGGATCAGGACACTTTCGATCCGATGGCCATCGTGGGTGAGCAAACGGGTCTTGATCGTACCGTCAGCACTGTGCTGTACCTTATCCACCGTAAGCGTATGCAATGTAAACTCTTCCCGGAGCTGGTCGCGAAAGGCCTTGGGAAGGTTGGTCATGACATCCAGATCTGTGGTGGACTTTGCCCAAAGCCACTCATACAGCTGCCGGGCCCGGAAACGGGGCTCTCCCCGGGAAACGATAAGGGCTTCCAGATCAGCCAGCGAAAGTGAACGGAGATCGGTCATGTTAAATTGATCTGGTGAAGCAGGAGCCGGCTACATTGGAGAAAAATATGCCCTTCCTTCCTTCCTTCCTTCATTATCTTATCTTCTGTTTCGTAATTCTGTCAGAAAGCGCTCTAGCTCTACCATATCGTAGTAGAGGACCTCCCGGGGTTTGGATCCTTCTGCGGGACCAACAATGCCCAGACTTTCGAGCTGGTCCATGATACGGCCGGCGCGGTTGTATCCGAGTTTGAGCCGGCGCTGGATCATACTGGTGGATCCGTGCTGGGTTTCCACAACCAACCGGCCGGCATCTTCCAGCATGTCGTCGAGTTCGTCAAGCCGCACATCCCTGGAACCCCCGCCCTGGTCGTCAGCGTGGAATTCCGGCAGGAAGAAGGGCTCGGGGAAACCGGTTTGATTGGCAATAAATTCGATCACATGATCTACCTCCGGGGTATCGACAAATGCCGATTGCAGGCGGACGGTATCACCGCCAACAGAAAGCAGCATATCACCCTTGCCGGTGAGTTGTTCGGCACCGCCGGCATCGAGGATGGTCCGGCTATCCACCTTGGACACCACTTTGTAGGCGATGCGCGCCGGGAAGTTGGCCTTGATCACACCGGTGATGATATTGACCGAAGGCCGCTGCGTGGCGATGATCAGGTGGACGCCTACGGCCCGCGATAACTGCGCGAGACGGCCGATCGGTAACTCTACCTCCTTGCCGGCGGTCATGATCAGGTCGGCAAATTCGTCAATGACCAGTACGATATAGGGCAGGAACCGGTGCCCTTTGGTGGGCGGCAGCCGGCGTGCCACGAATTTGTTATTGTATTCTGCGATGTTCCGCACCTCCGCACGCTTCAGCAGGTCGTAGCGCGTTTCCATTTCGATGATCAGCGAATTAAGCGTCTGAACCACCTTGGTCGTTTCGGTGACGATCGGCTCCACCTGGTCGGGCAGGAATCCCAGGAAGTGGTTTTCCAGCCGGGCATAGGGGAACAGTTCCACCTTCTTGGGGTCGATCAGGATCACCTTGACCTGGGAAGGGTGCTTTTTATACAGCAGCGACATCAGCACTACGTTGATCCCCACTGATTTACCCTGCCCGGTAGCACCGGCGATCAGCAGGTGCGGCATTTTAGCCAGGTCGGCCACAAACACTTCGTTCTGGATGTTTTTCCCCAGGGCAATGGGCAACTCCATCTTGGCGCGTTTGAACTTTTCGTCCATCAGCACTTCGCGCATACCCACCATCTGCCGTTTTTTATTGGGCACCTCGATACCGATCGTGCCTTTACCCGGTATGGGGGCAATGATCCGGATACCAAGGGCCGACAGGTTGAGCGCGATATCATCTTCCAGGTTTTTGATCTTGGAAATACGGATCCCGCGCGCCGGTACGATCTCGTACAGAGTAACAGTCGGACCGATCGTCGCCTTGATCTTCTCGATATCGATCTTGAAGTTCATCAGCGTATGGAGGATCTGGTTTTTATTGGCCTCCAGTTCGTCGCGGTCGATCTCCAGTTGTGTATTGTCGTATTCGTTCAACAACTGCAGGTGCGGGTATTCATAGTGCGACAGTTCCAGTGTAGGGTCGTAGGGCTCCTGCAGTTCAGGCGTTTCCTCCTGGACCACTTCCACCGGCGCCTTGTACTTCATCGCCTCCTCCGGCGAGACCGGCGGTGGCGGCGGGGTTTCGGGAATATTGATCTCTAACTCCTTGTCTTCGGCAGCCTCGCCTTTTTTCGCCGGCTTATCATCCTCAAACAGGGCGCTTTTTTTCGTCAGGTCAAAGGACAACTGCCCGTCGGTGAGATCTTCCTGTTCTTCCGTGTTATTGCTGGCCTGCCCATCCGAACTGGCCAGGAGCGGCGCTTTTTTCACCTCTTCCATGTCCTCGTGGCCATCGGATTCCGGTGGCTTGGGAGGCCGGCGGCGGCGACCGTATTCGCCGTTAAGCAGGTCGCGCCAGGCGCGTTGGGTTTCAAACAGGAGCTTGCGCCAGGTAAAGTCTGACAAGTCGGGATTATTATTCCAGACAAAGGTGGCTACCAGGCTGAATACGAGCAGTGCCAGGGTGCCGGGTACGCCAAGAAATTTTTGGATCCATTCGCTTACGGCCTGTCCGAACACACCGCCTATCGGAAATTCCACCATCTGTAAAAAGAAGGACGAGACGATGGAAGCGATCACCATCCAGACCGCCGTGCGGCGAAAAACACCAGCCATGTGGCTCATCGGCACCCGCCGGATCAGGCCCAGCCCGTAGTGATAGAACAGGTAGACAAAACCAAAAGATGCAATACCGAAGCCCCAGTAGATCACGCTGTCGGCCAGAAAAGCGCCGAGGCGTCCCAGCCAGTTGTCTACTTCCACATCGCCCAGAAATATCTCCCAGGAAAACCGGAATACGATATCATGGTCGTTTTCCCAGGTAAAGAAATACGAAGTGAATGCGATCAGGAAGTAGAAGGACAAAAAGAGCAGGAACATCCCGAATAGTTTCGAGATCCTTTCGTCATCAAAGTTCAGGCTCTTTTGTCCGCGTTTGCTCTTGGCCATATCAGGTGTGCTGCGACTATACTATCCGCCCGTTCGTATGGGGTGGTATACTGCAAAAGTAAGGCGATACAGGCAAATGCCGTTTTTTTTATGCAAATAAGGGTGCAACCGGGAAAAACCCGGGAAAAGGCACAGGCTTGCCGTATCTCAAAACGCTGTTGACGGCATCTGAACGTGCAGGAGGCGAGGCGACACCTGCGGAGATGGCGCCTCGCCTGCCAGCATCTTAATTGGCCACCACGTCAATACCGACCTGCACCTCATCGTTGAGTTCGACCTTGTCGCCGTTCATGGAATCGGTCAGGACCAGGTCGGTGGCCAGGGTCTCGCCCTTGATGTAATCCCTGAACTGTTCCACCGCCGGTAGCAACATCGGATGTTTCTCCAGGGTGATCGTTACCCGGTCGGTCACATTGAAATCTTTCTCCTTCCGGATATTCTGGATCCGGTTGACGAGGTCGCGCGCGAGTCCTTCAGCGTGCAGCTCCGGCGTGACCGTCACGTCCAGTGCCACCGTCACGGCACCGTCGGAAGCGGTCGCCCAACCGGGCAGGTCTTCCGTGGTGACGATCAGGTCGTCGGACGTCAGGGTATAAGTATTGCCGTTGATCGCCACCTCCTGGGTGCCGGCCTTTTCCAGGGCGTCGATCTGCTCGTTGGTAAAGCCGTTGATATAGGCGGCCATTTCCTTCATATCCTTGCCTAGCCGGGCGCCCAGGGTTTTGAAGTTGGCCTTAGCGGCTTTTTTCAGCAGGCCGGAGGCATCGGTGACATATTCAAGTTCCTTGACGTTGATCTCGCTCAGGATCAGCCCTTTTACGGCGTCCACCTCGGCGATGAACCGCTCGTCAACTACCGGCAGCAGCAGTTTTTGCAGCGGCAGGCGCACGCGCAGGCGGTCCTTTTTCCGGATGCTGAGTGCCAGTGAGCAGATCCGCTGGGCGTAGTCCATACGTTTCTCCAGGTCTTTATCCACACGCGACGGATCGGCCTGCACGAGGTCGGTCAGGTGTACCGAATCATGGCGCAGCGGGGTGTTGTTGGCTTTGGCCACATCCCGGATCGGCGCGGTAAGGTTGCGGTACAGCCAGTCGGCAAAGAACGGCGCTGCCGGGGCGGAGAGCTGGCTGACCACCATCAGGCATTCAAACAGGGTTTGATAGGCCGCCTGTTTATCTTCGTTCATTTCACCCCGCCAGAACCGGCGCCGGCTCAGGCGCACGTACCAGTTGGACAGGTGTTCGTCCACAAAGCTCTCGATCGCCCGGCATGCCCGTGTGGGCTCGTAGTCACTCATGGCTTCCCGGTACTCGGCTACCAGGCTGTACATCTTGGAGATGATCCAGCGGTCGAGCTCACTGCGTTTCTCCATCGGAAGCACATTGAACTCGTCCATTTTAAAGCCGTCGAGATTGGCGTACAGGGCAAAGAAGTTATACGTATTGAACAGGGTTCCGAAGAACTTATTCCGGCTCTCGAGGATGCCGTTGGCGTCAAACTTGAGGTTATCCCAGGGCGCTGCATTAGTGATCATATACCAACGGGTAGCGTCGGCACCATAGGTATCGATCGTTTCAAAAGGATCCACCGCGTTGCCTTTGGATTTCGACATTTTGTTGCCGTTCTTATCCAGTACCAGGCCGTTGGAAACGACATTTTTGTAAGCCACGGAGTCGAAGCACATGACTGCGATCGCGTGCAGGGTGTAAAACCAGCCGCGGGTTTGGTCAACACCTTCGGCGATGAAATCGGCCGGGAAGTTCTGCTTCCACTTTTCCTGGTTCTCAAAGGGATAATGCCATTGGGCATAGGGCATAGAGCCTGAGTCGAACCATACGTCGATCAGGTCGGTTTCCCGGTGCATGGGTTTGCCGGAATCCGATACCAGTACGATCTCGTCAATAAAGGGCCGGTGCAGGTCTTTGGGGACCTGCTGGCTGAGCCCCAGGGCTTTGTTGGCTTTTTCGATCTCGGCTCCGAGTTGCTCCACCGAGCCGATGCAGATCTCTTCGTTTTCATCTTCCGTACGCCAGACCGGCAGGGGCACACCCCAGTAGCGCGATCGGCTGAGGTTCCAGTCCTGCAAGTTTTCCAGCCAGACGCCAAAACGGCCGGTACCGGTGGATGCCGGCTTCCAGTTGATCGTCTTGTTCAGCTCAACCATGCGTTCGCGCGCGGCAGAGGCCCGGATGAACCAGGAGTCGAGCGGGAAATACAACACCGGCTTGTCGGTACGCCAGCAGTGCGGGTACGGGTGTTTATATTTTTCGATGCGGAAGGCCTTGTTATCGTCCTTGAGTTTGAGCACGATCAGCAGATCGGTGGGTTTGAAGTCCTTTTGCTGCTGTTCTTCCGGATGGTAATATTCGGCTTTGACATAGCGTCCGGCAAAGTCCGTGACCTCGGGTACGAAACGGCCCTGCCTGTCCACCAGGGGCTGCAGGCGCCCTTTTTCGTCCGCAACACCGATCATGGGCACGCCGTGCTCGCGGCAGGCGCGCATGTCGTCGGCGCCGAAATACGGCGCGGTATGTACGACGCCGGTGCCGTCTTCTGTGGTAACCCAATCGCCGGGTATTACGCGGAAACCATCTTTTTCCAATTCAGGTGTCGTAACGTACGGCAGCAACTGTTCGAAGTGGAGGCCCACGAGTTGTTCTCCTTTGAACGACTGCAATACTTCGTACGGCACCTGTTTGTCACCGGTCTTATACTCTTCAAAAGCCAGAGCGGCGTCTTCTTCCGGGAAGTAGGCCGGCAGGCGGTCTTTGGCCAGCACCAGGCTGACCGGCTCGCCGGTATACGGGCTGAAGGTGCGCACCTTGACGTAGTCGATTTTGGGGCCGACCGTGAGGGCGACGTTGCTGGGAAGCGTCCACGGGGTGGTCGTCCAGGCCAGGATGCGGACATCTTCGTCGTCGGAGTGGAACAGGAACGCCGATTCTGTCTCTTTTTTCACCTTGAACATAGCCACTACGGAGATGTCGGTAACATCGCGGTAGCAGCCGGGCATATTAAGTTCGTGGGTGCTGAGGCCGGTGCCGGCAGCCGGGCTGAAGGGCTGCACGGTAAACCCTTTGTACAGGAAGGACTCGCCGGCGGCTGTTTTTTTGTCATACAGCCGCTGCAGCAGCCACCAGCAGGATTCGATATAGCTGTTTTCAAAGGTGATATATGGGTTATCCAGGTCCACCCAGTAGCCCATTCGCCGGGTGAGGTCGTCCCACAGGTCTTTGTACCGCATAACGGTCGTGCGGCAGGCCTGGTTGTATTCCTCTACCGTGATCTTTTTTCCGATGTCCTCCTTGGTGATGCCCAGTTCTTTTTCTACCGACAATTCGATCGGCAGGCCATGGGTGTCCCAGCCGCCCTTGCGCTCGACGCGATGGCCCATAAGGGTCTGGTAGCGGCAGAAGATATCCTTTACCGTACGGGCGATCACGTGGTGGATGCCCGGTTGGCCGTTAGCGGAAGGAGGCCCTTCATAAAAGACGAAGGAATCTTTCGGGTCGCGTTGTTCGACGGAGCGTTCGAAGATCTTTTCGTCTTCCCAGAACTGGAGTAATTCGGCGTCGACGACGGGGAGGTTCAGATGTTTGAATTCGCGGTACATCCTTTGTATTGTTGATGTGTTGATTTGTTGATGCGTTGATTTGATGGGGTGTTGAAAGCGGGCGCAAAAATACCACAAACAAAAACCCCGGCAAACCCGTCGTGCGGGTTTGCCGGGGTTTTTTCCCAATCGGCAGGCCGCGCGTCAGGTCAGGTGCCCGTTGCGAATAATAATAATGCCGTTGGAAATGGATATTGCGTTGCGCATGATACAAAGGTAAACGTATTTTCGGAGGGTAAAAGTTCTATACTGCACTTTTTTGCCGCACGGTATCGATCAGCCGTTTCAGGTTTTTCAGCGATTTTGGGGTTATCGTATCCGCTTCCAGCCAGCTGTGGTAATCGCCCAGGTATTCCATCCCCAGGTAATCGGCGCTTTCGCGGAACGGCATGGCAAAGCCCTCCACCAGGTCGTCATCGCCGCTGCAGCTGACGACCGCCATTGATTTGCCGCGCAGGCGGCGCCCGAGGTCTTTGCGGATCTTGAGCAGGTCGCTGATCCGGTCGAAGAATGTTTTCATAACAGCACTCATCGTATACCAGTACACCGGCGTAGCAAAAATGATCGTATCATAGTCGACGGTGATCCGTTCCATCAGGGGCAGGAAGTCGTCATCCTGGTTTTTGAATTCGTAGTCGAAATAACCGATCCGGTAGGCATTGAGGTCGATCAGGTCGGCGTCGAGTTGCTGTGCCAGGTGGGCGGCTACCTGGCGGGTATTGCCGTTGCTGTCGGAGCTGCCGAGGATGATAAGGGTGGACATGG
>SBHD01000166.1 GCA_006226345.1 Bacteroidota bacterium
CTTCCGATGTCTTACCGATGACCCAAACTTCAATTTTCATACACGGACAGTTAAAGGCTGTGTTTCACCCTCTGTTTTTGGAATCAGGACCTAGGTTGCAGGGAGAGCCATGTTCCACCTTTTTTTAGGGAACAACTCGTCCAGATCTTCGTTCAGGGAGTGCCGGTCCGGGAATCGGTCCACCAGGTTAGTAATGATCTTTTTGGCCAGTTCTGTTTGTTCCTTCCGGACCAGGCCTTCAAGTTGTTTCCGGATATGGTCGGATGCCTGTTTGCCAAAATGGTCTTCCAGATAAGCAGATAAGGCCTTTACATAAAAATCTACCACAAAGTCCCTATGATCTGCCAAAAGCACCTCTTCATGCGCCCGGAGCAGATCAAGATCAGGATGGTCCTGCAGCAGTTGGATTAACCCTTCTGCATCTTTTTCCAACGACAGGACCGTGGCCATCGTTTGATGATTGGCCCCGGATCTGAGTTCCTGCAACAGTAGTTCCCGTTGTGACGGCCATTCCTGACCAGCAAGTTCTTTTAACTGATAGTAGGTATCGGTATTCCCATATTGGCAAAAGCGCTTGCGCAGGTATGCCCGTTGGGTATGCAGATCGTTACTTTGATCTGCAGCAGACAGGATCAGCGTCTCGAGCTCCATGCGCTGACCGGCATTAATACCGGAATGGTTCAGGAAGTGGTCTCCGGCAAGTATGGTGGATTCCCAGTACCGGAGTTTGGCCATAAAGCGGATTGCGGCGACAATTTGTACAGGACGCTCCGAGTAGTCCTCCAAAACCCGTACTACCGCTTGTGGCATTTTACGTTCTGCCAGGGCAGCCAGGAAAAGGTGCAAAATAACTGGGGACGCCGGAAAGGGAGTGCGGTCGAACAATTCGCGGATACGGCTGAAAAAGTTTTCTTCTGTAGCATTTCTGGCCAGGAAGGAAATTAATTGGCTATCCCAATCCGGGGGATGGTAGGCCGCGGTTATCAGGCCAAACAGAAAATCCCGCTGGTTCCCCCGTAACTCCGGAGAAAGATCATCGCCTGGAAGCTGGATCAGATGATCCAGTGCCGATTGGCAGTATCGGAGCAAAGGCATTCGCTTCGGCTCATCCAATTTGGGTAAAAGCGGTGTTGTTTTTTCCAGGACAGCCGTGCAGATCTGGTAGACTGTCAGGGCATTTCTGTCCACGGCTGCTTGTTCCAGTTGTGTAGACAATCCATCCAGCGCCTTTCGCAAACGTCGGATCTCCGGGTCCCGTAATGCCCGCACATCGGCATGCCGGGGAAGAGCGGATATCAAAACCGGTATATATGGATTGTCCGGATGAGGCATTTTGCCTGCAAACCAGGTCTTCATCGCCAGTGCGAAGTCCCGGTCCTGCTGGGCATAATGCCGGATAAAGTCATTTAATTCGTCCTGGGAGATCGCACTGAGGATATTTTGTGTGGTAAGCCGCCCGGTGCTTTCCTTTTGGGCTGCCTCCCGCCTGGACTGCCGGATTTCCTGCTGTTGTTCCAGGAACTGCCGTAATTTGAACAGGGTAGCGGCGATATGGGGGCACATGAGCCGGCGGCCAGCTTCCCAGCATTCACAGGTAAAGGCTTTGATCTTGTGTGGTGAAATGATCACTTCGACTTCGAATGTTGCATCGGCATCTGTTACCTGAACCACCCAAAAATGCCGTTCCACCTCCTTCAGGTGTCGCACGGCGCCTGCCTGTACCAGGTCTTGTGCAATATTCCAGGTCCTAGGATTTATATGAAACTCAAAGTTTTTCAGCCAAAGTTTTTGCACGGGACAAGGGTTGGTTGAACGGCAGTTGAATTTTATCCAAAAACTTCAAATGTACAGGTGATTATGCACATGGTCAACTTTTCGTGCCGGAAATCGAGGTGCAAATGCTAATCCAGGGGTGGTAAATTGGCTGTATATTTGAGGCAGTTTATCTAAGACCTGTATGTTGCATCTGTATCTTGTTCGGCACGCTAAATCCAGTTGGGATCATCCGGGATTGCGGGATTTTGACCGCCCCCTGAATAAACGTGGCTTGCGTGATGCGCCCCGTATGGCGCGTTTTATCCGCCAACTTGGTGTGCGACCGGATCTACTGGTCAGTAGTCCGGCAAACCGGGCGCTGACAACTGCCCGTTTTTTTGCTGATGCGCTGGAAATACCGGAGGCCGCTATTGTGCAGCAGCCGGACATTTACGAAGCGTACCCCACCACGATCCTGCGGATCATCAGCGGGCTGCCGGAATCTGCCCACACGGTATTCCTGTTTGGGCATAACCCCACTTTTACGGACGTTGCCAATAGTTTTTCACAACGCTACATCGACAATATCCCTACATGTGGCGTTATCCATATTGAATCAACGGCAGACTCCTGGGCTGCACTCTATGAAGAAAATGCCCGGGTCAAAGACTATTATTTCCCAAAAGAAGTATTGTGAAAAAATTGATCCATTTCGGGACTGGTATCCTGTTCGTGATCTTGTTCTGTTCCTGCGGACCTAAAACGGACCCTCCTATACTCGATGACGAAACGACCATACGGATCATGTCTGATCTGTATATTGCCGAATCTGCAACCACTGGGTTGACAGGGTTTCCAAAAGACAGCCTGACAAAGGTGTATTATGACCAGGTGTTTACCATGCATGGCGTTTCCCGCGAGCGCTATGAAGAAAATCTGCACCGCCTTGCCCAGGATGAAACCCGTATGAGCAAGGTGGTGTACGATGCTATGGAACAGATAAAAGCCGCACAGGAATCCGAAAAAAAGACGATGCCTGGGGATAGTACGAATACAGACAAGTAAAAATGGCATAAGACAAAAAAAGAGCCGGTCCGGATATTCCGGACCGGCTCTTTTATATACGCCAACAGGCTATCGATATAGGGTGACGTCACCTTTCAGCAACTTTTTCCTGCCGTTGGCAAATTCTATTTCTGCATACCACACATATACACCGGGAAGTGCCTGTTTGCCATGCACCTGGCCATCCCAGCCGTGGCCGGCTTCATTTGCCTGGAATAGCAGGCGCTCGTGTACCATTTCTCCCCAGCGGTCGAATATGCGGAACGAGGTGACCTGGGTGACCCGGGCTTCTGCACCGATGTAGATCTGGAAAATCTGATTTTCGGGATTGCCCTCCGGTGTAAAAATGTTGGGCACATAGATGGCGCTGGTTTGCTGGACCAGAATATTGTACGTGGCGGATTGCGTACATCCGTTCGGGTCGGTGAGGTGCACGGTAACGGTCCCGGACCTGGGTAATTTCAGCACGGGTAGTTTGCAGGTTTGGCAAGGGTCTCCCAATGCAAATGCCGGGAAATCCCAGTCAACCTGATACCAGTCATCAATAGGCAGATCCGTTACCGGATGCGGGAATATCGGCTCGAACTCTTCTACTTCAATGTCTGGCCCCAGGCTGAGGCTCCAGGTCGGTTGGTTTAGTGCTGCGATCGTAATCTGTGCACTTGCCGTACAACCGTTAGCTGCCGTAGCGATGACGGTGTAGTTACCGGGCAATGCCACAGCCGGAGTACTGAGTGTGCTGCTGAAATTTTGCGGTCCGCTCCACAAGAGCGTGCTGCTTGCCGGCTGGACGATCGCTTCGAGGAATGCAGTATCATTCAGGCAGGTGATCGGATTACCGAACGCATCTACTGTCGGCGGTACCAGGTCGGTGTTAATAGTGGCACTGGCACTGGCAGTACAGCCATTGGGAAGTGTTACTGTGAGGGTATAAACGCCGGGTACACTAACCACAGGTTGCAAAATGCCGGAGCTGAAATTTTGCGGACCAGCCCAGGCAAATGTTCCTCCTGTTGGCGTGGCACTGGCACTGAGTGTCAGGGAAGGCGATGTACAGGTGATTGTGCCGCCAGATGCATTCACCGTTGGTAGATCGACATCGGCATTCACCACAGCGGTAGCAGTAGAGGAACAACCATTACTGGCTGTGGCCGTGATGGTGTATGTCCCGGCAGTATTCACGACAGGGTTGGGCTCTGTTGACGAAAAACTTTGTGGTCCTGCCCATATGATCGTGCTATTGGCCGGGCTCAGGTTCAATTGTAGCGATATCGTTGGCTGACTGCAATTTAATAACCCGCCTGTGGCGGATACTGTCGGTGGAACAGTGTCGGCGGCAACCTCTGTATCGGTGGTTGATGTACAACCGTTCGGTGCTGTAACCGTGACCGTATACAGGCCGGGCAAAGTTATCGTTGGCATCAAATTACTGGATGTAAAGTTTGATGGCCCCTGCCATTGGAGGGTGCTTTGGGCCGGGCTAATGGTAGATTCGATCGTTCCACTGGGTTGTGCGCAGCTCAAAACAGTCCCGGTAACAGCCACTTGTGGCGCTACCGTGTCGATTTGGACCAGGGCGGTAGAGGTAGCGGTACAACCGGCACTTGTAGTAGCGGTCAGGACATAATTGCCCGGGACAGTGACATTAGGAGACGGCTGGTTGGAAGAGAAGTTCTGTGGACCAGTCCAGCTGATGGCTGTTCCTGCAGGCGTAACCATACTGGAAAGCGTGATGGCTGCCTGGGCGCAGGTCAGGGTTCCGCCACCGACCACTACAACCGGGAAGTCACTGTCGGCAGTGACTGTTGCTGTCGCTGCCGCGGTACATCCATTCGGCGCGGTTGCTACGATCTGATAATCGCCAGATACGCTAACGGCAGGCTGTAGTTGCATGGAGGTAAAACCTTGTGGGCCGCTCCACAACACCGTACTGTTGGCCGGTGTCACGGAAGCACCCAGCATTAATGTATTCTGAACGCAGGTCAGTAATCCTCCACTTGCTGACACCACCGGAGCTACCGTGTCGATCAGTACCAAGGCAGTAGTAGTCGCGGTGCAGCCATTAGGCGCGGTGGCCAGTACGGTATACTGGCCATCCAGGGAGACTGCCGGTTCCAGGTCTGAAGAAGTGAAATTCTGTGGCCCGCTCCAGAGCAGGGTCGCATTTCCGGGCAGCAGAGTAGTCTGCAGGGTGATTTGCGGCTGGCTACAGGTGAGCGTTCCGCCGGTGGTGCTGATCTGCGGAGGAAGGGTATCCGTTAATACATTCACTGTTGAAATATTGGTACAGCCGTTTGGCGCAGTAGCAGTAACGGTATAAACACCTGCATCCGATGTAGTGGGATTCAATTGAGTTGAGGAGAAGTTCTGCGGTCCGGTCCACGATACCGTACTGTTGGCCGGTGTCACGTTGGTTAGCAGGGAAATGGTCGGTTGGCTGCACGTGATCGTGCCGCCATTGGTCATTAACTGAGGGGCAACGGTATCGGCCTGCACACTGGTGGAAGCACTTGCCGTACAGCCATTGGGCAACGACGCTACCGCCGTGTACATACCGGCAAAACTCGTACTTGGGTCAGGTATAGTGGCGGTGAATCCTGAAGGCCCGCTCCAGACAATGCCAGCTGATGCGGGAACTAACACTGCAGATAAACTTATTGTAGGCTGAGTGCAGGAAATAGTGCCGCCAGTCAGTGTAACTACAGGGCTAATTGTATCCGCCAGAACCTCTGCTGTTGCTGTTGCACTACATCCGTTTGCTGTTGTTACCAAAAGGGTGTATATACCAGGATCATTAACGGTAGGTGCTGGCTGGCTGGACTGAAAGCCAAGGGGGCCTGTCCAGGACAGCGTACTGCCTGCGGGAGAAACCATGGAGGATAATGTGATGTCAGGTTGGGCACAGGTGATTGTTCCACCGGTGACACTAACCTGGGGAATAGACGCATCTGCGATCACGGTTGTTTCTGCCGAATTGGTACAACCGTTTGGTGCAGTGGCAACGACCGTATATAAGCCGGCCTCGCTCACAGTTGGTGACGGTTGGTTTGAAGTGAAGTTAAATGGCCCTGTCCAAATCACGGTACTGGCGGTCGGAGTAAGGTTTAACCCCAGGGTTACGGTACTTTGGGTGCAGGTTATCGTTCCTCCGGTTGCGGTGAGTTGCGGAGGCAAGGTATCTGCCAATACAGTAGCTGATGTTGTACTTGTACAGCCGTTGCCTGCGGTTGCTGTAGCAGTATATATGCCGGAGAGGGTGACCACCGGATTGGGAATGTTGGATGTAAAGCCCTGTGGACCTGCCCAGGTAATGGTACTGTTGGACGGCTGAACAGTTGATTGAAGATCAAGACTGTCGAGGGCACAGGAAACCGTACCACCTGTGGCAGTTAGCAGTGGGGCGGTCGTATCAGCTGCAACCAGGGCGGTAGCTGTACTGGTGCAGCCATTTACTGCGGTGGCCTGTACAGTATAATTCCCCGGGACAGTTACTGTCGGGTCGGGCTGGTTGGATGAAAAATTTTGCGGACCAGACCATTCGAGCATGGCACTTCCAGGTGAGACCTGAACAGTGAGCTGAACATCCGGGATCGCACAGCTGATGGTGTCACCAGATGTGCTGATCACTGGCGCTGTAGTATCCGCTGTTACAATAACCATTACTGAATCCAGGCACCCGTTTGGTGCTGTGCCTGTTACGGTATATTGACCAGGTATAGTGACTTGTGGATTGGGAAGGTTGGAGGTAAAGCCGCTTGGCCCACTCCAGGAGAATTGCGTTCCGGGGATATCGGACTGGGCCATCAGGTCTGTATTGATAATGGTACAGGTAAGGGTATCTCCTGCAGACGCGGTCACTTGCGGTGGGTCGGCGTCAGAGAAAACTTCCACGCTGTCCATCTCAATGCAGCCGTTTGGCGCTGTCACTGCGATGTAGTACAAACCTGGCTGAGAAACAGTGGTGTCCGGCTGGCTGGATTGAAAACCTGAAGGGCCGGTCCAGGCGTAAACGACATCCGGCGTATTAGAAACTGCAGAAATGATACCCTGGGGATCGCTGCAACTCAGACTGTCGCCGAATGCCTGCAGATCGGGGTAGTTCAGGTTCGCAGAAACCGTGATTTGGGCAGTGTCACGGCAAGTGATTCCTGCAGCATCACGTTCTACGATCAAGAAATACAGGCCGGCTTCATCTACCCACAAGGAATCCTGGTTGGATAAAACCATCCCGCTGGAATCCTGCCAGATGAAGCTGCTGCCCATCGAAGAGCCGCTGCCATCCAGTAATACGGTATCCATCAGACAACTCAGCGTATCTGCTGCAGCAATAACGGCCTCCGTTTCTACCATCAATATGGAAAAAAAAATGGTACTGTCGCAGCCGTTATAGGCGGTGATTGTTTCCTGGTAAAAACCGGAGCTGCAGTATTCTCCGTTTCCAACGGTAACACAATCTCCTTCGCAGACCCGGATAGTGCCGATGTTTGCAATGATCGGAGGGTCTACGATCAGCTGTTGTTGCACGAGGCTGTCGCAACCAATATCGGTTATGTAGGTTGTACTCAAGAATTGTGTGCTGGAATATAAGTTGCCGTCGATCCATTCAAAAACATCACCATTGCAAATGCGAACTACTGGCAACAGCGTTGGCGGGATTGGGCTTACAGTTACCGGTAAACAGGCTGGGGGACCCTGTGAACAGGGATTGGAGCCGCTTACACACAACTGCCCTCCGGAGCTACCCCAGGTGACCGTAACAGTAGTGCCCTCCTCATGGTTGAGGATGGCTGGAGAAGGACTGCCATTGATCAACGTGCCGGCTGGTGCCGTCCATCGGTAATTGCACGCACCATAAACAGGTGGGATCGTATATTCAACTGTAGTGCCCGGGCAAACACTGGTGGGGCCGGATGGGACGGAAGGCGCAGTGACCGTAGGTGCCGTTGCACTTCCTGCAATGACGGTTACGGTAAACTCACAGGAGGCAGGGCCATTATTATCAGTGACCAGAAAATAAGGACAGCCGGGGACCAGTGGCACAGTATTGGAGAGGACATAGGATTGATTGGTAAACATTGCCGTATTACAATCACCAACCAGTTCGAATTCCATACAATCATCGGTCTGGTATATCCCCATTTCAATACTATTGCCGAGGGAACAATTGCCCACGTCTACCTGGATCGACAGATCTGTTGAGCCGGCCACAAAACCGATATAGCCCATACTGTGAACGATGAAGGTACAATAGTCGGGTATAACCTGGCCAATGATAGTTTGCGTCGTCATGGAACTGTACCCATCCAGGTCACAGAGGATGCAGGCCGTGGCGCAAGTCTTCGCCATTGGAGGGTTTTGGATGCCGCAGGGCGGAGGAAGTTGGGCGGTTGCGACCTTGGAGAATAAGATCAGCAATAATACGGTAAAGGTAGACCTCATAAATTCGGCTGTTCTTTTCTATATTGAAATAATATGCAAAAGAAAGAAAGCGAATTTAAATACAGGGTCTTTCCGTAAAGTTTCTGTTGCCGGGAAAAGGAACATTTCCCTAATCAAAACAGCCGAGCGAGGGTATCCTCACTCAGCTGTTTAGAAATGCCAGTTTATAAAACTGAAATTATGTTATGTTTAACCGGTTGTCTGTCTTGGTACAATATACCCCGGCCACCCGCTATTGGAGCACCTTGGAAACCAGGTCTGCGGCTTCCTGAAACTCTACGGCGCCTCTAACCTCCAAGCCGGACTCATCAATAATTTTTTTTGCGATATCGGCATTGGTGCCTTGTAGCCTCACGATAACAGGTACCGGGATGTTCCCGATAGAGCGGTATGCGTCGACAACGCCCTGGGCTACCCGATCGCAGCGAACAATGCCACCAAAGATATTGATCAGGATTGCCTTTACATTCGGGTCCTTCAGGATGATGCGCATCGCATTCTCTACCCGTTCGGCGTCTGCAGTACCGCCAACATCGAGAAAGTTGGCCGGGTCACCGCCGGACAATTTGATCAGGTCCATAGTTGCCATAGCCAGACCAGCCCCATTGACCATGCAGCCAACGTTGCCATCCAGCTTGACGTAATTCAGGTCGTACTCCTTGGCTTCCACATCGGTGGGATCCTCTTCAGATTTGTCGCGTTGGGCCGCCAGATCAGGATGCCGGAACAAACCGTTGTTATCGAGTACAACTTTAGAGTCAACTGCGATGATCCGGTCATCGGAGGTTTTCAGGCATGGGTTGATCTCAAACAAGGATGCATCACTTCCGACAAAGGCTTCATACAGTTTCTGTACGAACGTACGCATTTCCTTGAACGCCTGCCCCGTTAAGCCGAGGTTGAAGGCAACCTTGGCTGCCTGAAATGGGCGCAGGCCAAGCAAGGGGTCAATGAACTCTTTGAAAACACGCTCCGGCGTTTCTGCTGCCACTTTTTCAATATCCATGCCGCCGTCGGGCGAATACACAATGACATTGCCGCCACGACCGCGATCGGTCAGAATACTGATGTAATATTCCTGGGTCTCATTGGGACCCGGATAATACACATCCTGGGCAACCAATGCCTTGCGCACTAATTTTCCATCCGGAGGTGTTTGGGGTGTTTTTAACATCATTCCAATGATCTGACCGGCCAGTTCTCCGGCTTGCTCCGGGCTTTTGGCAAGTTTTACGCCACCGCCTTTACCGCGGCCTCCGGCATGGATCTGCGCCTTGACTACGCACCAGTCCGAGTTGTAATCAGATTTTAATTTTTCTGCCGCTGCAACAGCCTCTTCCGCATTGTGTACGAGGATCCCTTCCTGGATCTTCACACCATACGACTTCAATAATTCTTTTCCCTGATATTCGTGGAGATTCATGGAGTGATGTGATGATTAAGTGATGGATTGAGTGAATGGGTTTATAGCCCAGGCGTCCTGTAAGACAAAGACGCGCAAAGGTAACACGCTCTCATCTTAATTCACGACAGAATGAGGGGTAAAAGTACCCGGTATAAGACCATTTCCGGTTTGCAGACGAACCATTGGTTGTCTGCAAACCGGTAAAGGGTCCAAACTATTCAACTGACATGTTTACTTGTGGTCCTGTTCGCCCTCCGGTGTGCATGGTTTTGCAGTGGAGGGAGCTCCACTGCGATCGTACTGACAGCAGCCGTGGAGGTTGTTGTATATATCATCAGGTGCCTTGTACCCTGCATTATCGTATCCGACCAGGGCAATAGCCTTCTGAACGGCATCCACTGACGTGCCGGATGGATCATATGTAATGGTCAGGATATCTGTGTCCACATCCCAACTCGCACTGGTAGCGCCTGCTCCGAGTGCTGCCTTTTCGATCTTGCGCTGGCACATGCCACAATTGCCGAGTACCTGAAAGGATGTTGTTTTGTCTACGGATTCTGCGCTTGCAGATTCTTTGCCCGTATTAGTCTGTGCTGGCAGGATCGTTGTGAAAAGACTCCCAATAAGTGCCAGGATGAAAATGTTTAAGGTTCGCATATATTGTTAAGTTAGAGGTGAGGTATTAGTGGTTATGTCCTTCATGCCCGTCGTGGTCCTCATGATCGCTAGCCGGGGTGGAGGCATCGTTTTCCAGGATTACCAGATCCATGCCGCATACCGGGCACTGACCTGCTTGATCGTAAGTTTTCTCGCCTTCGCATTTCATCGGGCAATAGTATACTGCAGCAGTTGCAGGAGCGGCATCCTGGGCACCTGCTTCCGTGCCAGTAGCTTCTGTAGAGGTGGAACTGTTAGAGGAGCCGCCGTTGCAGGCTGCAATGGACAGGGCAAAAGCCGTGAAGGCCATGAACAGTACGTTTTTCATGTTCGAATAAATTATAGATGGTTAAAAAATGAATATCAAAGAATGCAGGCAAGTTAATATATATACCTACCCACCGCACCCAAAGGGGAGCGATACGCCAAACGCCTTGCACATAAGCAGCGCAGAGCATGATGATGCCGGGACTAATTTCTAAAAACCTGGATCAGTTGCAACAAGAAGCGGCCACCGGCAAGAAGGGGGGGGGCGTGTGGCCAAAAGCATGGTGTACGCAGTATTGGGGCAACCAGGAATGAAAGCGGTTGAGGAACCACTACATGTTGAAGCGGGGAAGGAAGGACCGGTACATGGACCTCAGCTCCTGCAACCAGAAAGTCGGGTAAAGTCGCCTGTACGAGCCTGAATCTGTTTTCGCAGCAAGGCCTGGGCTGCAGTGCAGGCACCGGAGAGCAGTGTTCCCGGTGGCAGGTAATAACCATCTTGCTGGAAGAACAACACCCGCTTGGTTTTCGGGCGATCCGGTGCCATGTCTTGCCCCGGCCATTGCAAATATGAGAATACACCGGTAGGCCGATATTGGATATCAGTACCAGAAGAACTAGTGGTATGGATAGGATTTGCCGGAACATATACCCCGTTGATCAGGCAAATTTAGTGATTTCTGCCAATTGGACCTTTATCTGATTGTGGTAAAAGGCGTTTCAGGTTGATTGAATATTTTACTCAGATAAAATTTTCTCAACAGTTTTTTGATTTTGAAATGAAAATCATTTGCTTCTAAACGGCGAGCGGCCCGCCTTTCAGGGGTGTTCTTCTTTTCCATTGTAAGGCAATTGGGAGTCGGATTGGCTGGACTCTTCCAGCATATAATGCGTTGGAAACTCAATGGCGGGCATCAGCCAGGAAAAATTCCTTAATTGGCAAAAAATAGACTTTTGGTCGTTTTATTTGTTAGTATGCCGACTTTTTCCAATAATAATTTGTCTTTTTTGAAATTTTACGCAAAATTGCATGGATTGTTTGTTTTTCATGTGTAAGGGTGACCCAAGTATTATATCAGATGAGTGCAAAATTTCAAGTAGACCGCCATTTTTTATTTCTTCACGGACAAAACCTATCCATTTTTGCCGAAAGGGTACTGCGGAAGAGTCAAAACAATTCCTATATTCCATGCGAAGACCAGCTTTGGGTGAATTTGCAGGATAGCAATGCTGCATTGCAGGAAGTGCTGGAAAACCCGGAATTAAAACGCAAGGAACGCACTGAAGCCGTGCGTGACAAGGAGGCACAAGTGCTGCTGGCCCTTGGCAAGATGGCAGAATACATTGAACAGGCCGCCACCTGCAAGTCCGATATTTTTACGACCGGCTTCCGGCCGCATGCCGAGCATCGGAAATCAAGGAACAATGGCTTCGAGACCCGCCGCCGTCAACGGGTATCGGCCAAGCTAGCGCAATTGCAGGATCACGATTGAATTTGTCGGTTGATTAATGGCGGCGTGTGTGATCTTTATTTTATTTCCACTCCTTCATCATCGATCAGTTTGCCATTCCGGATGCGAATAATACGCGCAGGGAAGTTTTGTAATATCCGGTAATCATGGGTGGCACATAGCACAGCCGTGTTATGTTCTTTGGCGAGGTTGCGCATCAATACCAGCACATCGTCGCTGGTTTCCGGATCCAGGTTACCCGTGGGTTCATCAGCGATAAGTAAAACAGGTTTATTCAATAATGCCCGGGCGATCACGATACGTTGTTGCTCACCACCAGAGAGTTCGAAAGGCATTGATTTGCGTTTTTCAGTGAGTTTTACACCTTCCAATACTTCCTGGATCCGGTTGTTCATTTCATCAGGATCGGTCCAGCCGGTTGCCCGCAGGACAAACAGCAGGTTGTCCTCTACATTTCGATCAGTAAGCAAACTGAAGTCCTGAAATACAATGCCCAGCTTGCGGCGTAGCAGGTGTACATTTTTCCGGGTAATATCTTTCAGGGGGAAACCGGCCACTTCGCCGTTCCCTTTGTTCAGGGGTAGGGCAGCATACAGTGTTTTGAGCAGGCTGGTTTTTCCAC
>SBHD01000021.1 GCA_006226345.1 Bacteroidota bacterium
ACCTACCCGGTCCCGGCACACAAGCATGACATTGCCGTTTGTACGGCGCTTGCCGGGGAAATGCTCGGCCTGAAAATGATCTACCTGGATGCGGGCTCCGGGGCGAAGACACCCGTTCCGGAAAGCATGGTTGAGGCCATCAGTGGGGCTGTACAAGTACCGCTCATTGTTGGAGGGGATAACCGGACAGCCGGCCAAGTCATAGTTGCTTTTCGGGCAGGTGCGGATCTGGTCGTTCTGGGTACGGCCATCTAACCATCCCCCGAACTACTGAAAGAAATAGCCGAAACTATCCGACAGGTCACTTGCCGGGATATAATGACAAAGGGCAATCACCCATTATCCGGGTAATTGCCCTTTGCAAAATTGGATCCGGCAGCCGGAATTACATGAACAGCGTGTGTTGCAGGTAATAAGCGCCCATACCGGCAAGATAGCCGATCAGGGCATACAGGCTGATCTTTTTGAGGTACCAGATGAAATCGATCTTCAGGATACCCATGGCTGCCACACCAGCGGCCGAGCCAATGATCAACATACTGCCACCCGTACCGGCGCAGTAAGCCAGAAGGGTCCAGAAGGTATCGTCAACTGGAAACTCAGTCATGTCATACATACCCATGGCTGCAGCGACCAGCGGAACATTGTCCACGATAGCGGACAGTACACCGATCAAACCGTTGATGATATAGATATTGCCAAATGTGCGATCCAACGTAGAGGCTAGCAGGGTCAGGTGGCCGGATGTTTGCAGAGCCGACACAGCCAGCAGTATCCCCAGGAAAAAGAGGATACTGGCCGTATCAATGCGGTGCAACATGGAGCCCACCGAATACCGGCTTTTAATATGATCTTCTTTGTCGCGGTGCAGGTATTCGGTCACATACCAGATAAAACCAACCGAAAGCAATACGCCCATAAACGGCGGATAATGGGTTACCGACTTGAAAACCGGCACGAACAGGAGGCCCAGGCCTCCCAGCGCGAACATAAAGACCTGCTCCCAACGCTCCCATTCCGGATGATCGGAGTGATGCGAGGAAGCCTCATCCGACTTGCTTGCCGGCGATTCGATCTTGCCACGCAGGGTGAGCGAAGCAACGAGCAGCGGTACGACAATGCTGACGATAGAAGGTGCCAATACCACCTGGATCACATGGAAGGTCGTGATCTGACCGCCAATCCAGAGCATGATCGTAGTAACGTCCCCGATCGGCGACCAGGCACCGCCTGCATTGGCGGCAATTACTACGAAACTACCGATCAGCCAGACGTTTTCCTTGCTCTTGACGATCCGGCGGATCAGGGCACACATGATAATCGCCGTGGTCAGGTTATCCAGCAGTGCAGAAAGAATAAAGGCCACACCGGAAACGATCCAGAGCAGCTTCACCCGGTCTTTTGTCACGATCCGGTCGGTGATCACTTTAAAGCCATCGTGGGTATCCACCAGTTCCACAATAGTCATTGCCCCCATCAGGAAGAAAAGAATACCGGAGATCTCACCCAAATGTTCGAACAAGGCGTGATCGAGGAACGTATGAACATCCGTAAAATGGGCCTGGTCAATGGCGGCAAAGCCGGGCATATCGTTAAAGCCAAACAACAGAACCAGCCAGCAAAGCACCCCGGTAAGCAATGCAGAAGCCGCTTTGTCAATTTTCAGGGGGTGTTCCAGTGCAATGAGTGTGTATCCAAGGATAAATACAACAACAATGAGTAATGCCATAAGGATAGCGGGCCTGAATCAGCCCTTTCGTTTTGTTTGAATAAATAAGAACAGGTTTCAGAATGCTGGGGTATATCTTACAGGTTTTTGGATTAGTCTATAAGTACAAGTCATTTCAAAGGATCAGGCTCCGGCGATATATTGTTCCAGAAACTTGATCCGGTGGTCCTGCTCCAGGATCATGCCGTTTACAATATCACCAACGCTGAGCAGGCCGATCATTTTATCCTCCTCCACTACCGGCAGGTATCGGGTATGGTGCTGAACCATCAACATCATGCAGGTTTCAATGTCCATGTCCAGGCTAACAGGATGTACTACCGGGGTCATCACTTCCGTTACCGGTGTGCTTTTGGCTTTGCGGCCCTGAATGATACCCTTGCGGGTGTAGTCGCGTTCAGTGAAAATCCCAAGCATGGCGTCGCCATCCATAACCATCACGGCACCTATATTCTGACTGGCCATGAGCTCTAGTGCTTCAATAACCATCTGGTCCGGTCTGACAGCCCAGATCGAACGGTCTTGCTTGGCACTTAACAGTTTTTGAACAGTGAGCATAAAGCGTGTGTGACGACTGCTTGTTAAGATATTGATAGGACTGATAATCAGCCGGCTAAGGTATGGTGAGGCGGCAAATTTACCAAACAAACCCGCCGCCATTTGCTTACCGAAAGCAGGTAATTACAGGTCAGGCGGTCCGGCTTGTTCTGCATAGTGCAAACCATATTAAAATCCAGGTGTTTTACTGACAGGGTACAGGGATTAACCTGTATTTTTGCCAAAACTTTGAATATGTTGACCGTTCTCCTCGTATCCGTACTATTTGTATTGGCCGCCTTCTTTCTCTTCAGCCTCCGGTTAATCTTTGTAAAAGGGGGAGAATTCCGGGGTACCTGTGCCGGCAATAGCCCATTCCTTAAAAAAGACGACGTCGTCTGCGGCGTCTGCGGCCGCAAGCCCGGCGAAGCCTGCGCCAATGAAGCATAACAGAGGCCGGTTCTTACTTCATTTCTTTATTTTCCTCTATTTCTGAAAAAGTACTGTAAACCTGCAGCACACCTGCTGTATCGGTATAAATGCCGTATAATTCCAACCCCTGCTGCAAGGCTGTAGCCTTGGCCTTTTCCAGTCCTGCCACCAGAAATGCCGTTGCATAAGCATCTGCCGTGGTGCAGTCATCCGCAATCACCGAAATACTGAGCAAGGTGTGCGTGATGGGGTAGCCCGTATGCGGATCAATGGCGTGGCTGAATTTTTTACCGTTCCGTTCGATGAACTTACGGTAGCTGCCTGAAGTGGCCAACGCCCGGCCACTCAACGGCACAACTGCCTGAAGCGGCCTGCCGGGCTCAGGTTCACCTTCTATTGGCTTGTCTATCCCGATGCGCCAGGTCTCGCCCCGCTCATTCCTGCCCAGCGTCCGCACTTCTCCGCCAACCTCCACCAGATAATTCCGCACACCGTGCTGCTCCAGAAACGCCGCCAGCACATCAACGGTGTACCCCTGCGCAATGGCATTTACGTCTACCTGCATATCCGGTACAGCCTTTACCAGCCGACCATCTGCCAGACTGACCTTTTGAAAGCCGATCAGTTGCCGAAGGCTATCCACCTGGGCACTATCCGGAGGTGGCAGTCCTTTTTTATAACTAAATCCCCAGGCCCGCACGAGTGGCCCAACCGTAATATCAAAATAACCGTCCGTAGCGGCTGCAATTTGCTGAGCCCGCTCAAAAACCACGGCGAAGTGCTCATCCGCTACTACGCCGGCTTCGTTGCGATTCATCCGGCTGATCACCGAAGTACTGTCCCACAGCGACATGCTGGCATCCATCAGGTGGAAAAGGCTGTCCACTGCACCGGAAAAATCGCGGGACAGGGAGTCCTGATATGTAATCCGGAAGGTCGTGCCTTGCGCCTGGCCTTCGAGGTAGGTAAATGCCGGCCTGGGGTCGTGGCATGCACCAAGCAGGAGCGAAGTCAGTATCAGACAGCCGTAAATGCGCAGGCTAAAAAGAAAACTCATAGTGAAGTGCTTGATTGAGTATATGGTAAAAAAAAAACGCCAAGACGCGGCATATACTTCCGTGTCTTGGCGTCTGTCACCTCATATGGACCGATGGTGTTTAACCGAAATCGTCGAATGCGACCATTTCCTCCGGTACACCCATATTATCCAACATATTCTGTACGGCCGCCAGCATAAGCGGCGGTCCGCAGAGGTAGTATTCGATTTCTTCCGGCTCTTCGTGCTTGGTCAGATATTCATCGAGTACGACTTGGTGAATGAAGCCGGTATAGCCAGTCCAGTTATCTTCCGGCAAGGGTTCGGAGAGTGCGATCTCAAACCGGAAGTTCGGGAATTCTTTTTCAATCTTACGAAAGTGATCCTCGTAGAACACCTCCCGCAAACTGCGCGCACCATACCAGTACGACACCTTTCGGCCCGTCTTAAGTGTCTGAAAGAGGTGGAAGATGTGCGAGCGCAGGGGCGCCATACCGGCACCACCCCCGATATACATCATTTCTTTCTCGGTATCCTTGATGTGGAATTCACCATACGGACCACTGATCGTTACTTTATCGCCCGGCTTGCGGGAGAATATGTAGGACGAACACAGACCCGGAGGCACATCGGCGAAGCCGCCCTTGGCACGATCCCACGGCGGTGTGGCAATCCGGATATTCAACATGATGATATTCCCCTCGGCCGGGTGATTGGCCATCGAATAGGCACGGAACAGCGGTTCCTCCACCACGGTCTTCAGGTCCCATATCCGGAATTTATCGTAATCATCCTTGAACTTGTCCGGAATGTTATACAGGTCGCGGTCAAATTGGATAGTGATCTCCGGCACGTCAATCTGGATATAATCACCGGAGCGGAACTTCAGGTTCTCACCAGGCGGCAGTTTAACCACAAATTCTTTGATGTAGGTCGAAACGTTCTCGTTAGAGACCACCTCGCATTCCCACTTCTTAACGCCAAATACCGCTTCCGGCACTTTGATCTCCATATCTTCTTTTACCTTGACCTGGCAGGCCAGACGCATATGGTCGCGGACCTGCGAGCGGTTGAGGTGGTTGGTTTCCGTCGGCAACACATCGCCGCCGCCGGAGAAAACCTGGCAGGTGCACATAGCACAGGTGCCGCCACCGCCACAGGCAGAAGCCAGGAAGATCTGGTTGGAGGAAAGGGTGGATAAGAGGGTCGAGCCGGGTTTAACCACCAGCGGATGCTCCTGGTCGCCATTGATCACAATCGATACATCCTTTTGCGGCAACAACCGGTCCTTAGCAGTAAGGATCAGGAACGCCAGCAACAGGATCACAATTATGAATACGACAATACTGGATGTAAGTACGGGAAGCATACTTTATGTCTAGAATTGGTAAATGTTGATATGCTTGTGCCGGGCGATCGTCAGTCCGGAGCAGTCGGTCTTTTAAGCCCGGGCCTGCTCTTTTCCCGGCAGTATTGCTATACTGTTTTTACAACTGAATACCGGAGAAGCTCAAAAAGGCCATGCCCATGAGTCCGGTGATGATCATCGCAATGCCCAGTCCCTGAAGGGGTTCCGGGATATTTGAATACCGCAACCGCTCGCGAATGGCGGCCAGCAGCACGATAGCCAGGAAAAACCCGATACCGGATCCCACAGAAAAGACTGCTGTTTCGGCAAAGTTGTATTCCCGCTCCTGCATAAACAACGAGGTTCCGAGAATCGAACAGTTTACCGTGATCAGCGGCAGGAAGATACCCAGCGAGGTATACAGCGCCGGTGCATATTTTTCCACCACCATTTCCACCAGCTGTACGGCGCCGGCGATCGTGGAAATAAACAGGATGAAGGACAGGAAGGTCAGGTCTACCGACGCCAGCGACGGATGTATCCAGGCCAACACGCCCTCACCAAGCATATATTTCAGGATCAGATAGTTGAGCGGTGTCGTCAGGATCATCACGAAGATCACCGCAAGCCCCAAACCAAAAGCTGTTTTGATCTTTTTCGAAACAGCCAGAAAGGAGCACATGCCGAGAAAGAAGGCGAAAACCACGTTCTCGACAAAGATGGATTTTATAAGCAGATTGAGTAAGTGTTCCATATTGTAATCTTTTAGCACACCGAATACTTATAATGTGCACTGCCGAAAGCGGATCAGGAGACGTTTACCAGTTTTTTGTTCCAACTGCGCTGTGCCCAGATGTATACACCGATAACAAAAAGGGCGGCAGGCGGTAGCACCATCAGGCCGTTATTGACATATCCGTGGTCATAGGCCCACTGGGGAATCACATGGAAGCCCAGCACGGTGCCGGCACCAAAGATCTCCCGGATGACGGCCACTACAACGAGGATAATGCCGTAACCCAATCCGTTACCAATACCATCCATCAACGAAGGCCAGGGCTTCTGTGCCAGGGCAAAAGCCTCCAGGCGTCCCATGACAATACAGTTGGTGATGATCAGGCCGACGAATACGGACAGCTTTTTACTGATATCGAACATATAGGCTTTCAATACCTGGTCCACGATCGTCACCAGCGTAGCAATGATGATCAGCTGTACGATGATCCGCACGCGGTTGGGGATCGTGTTACGCAACAGCGAGGTGAACAGGTTGGAAAAAGCAGTCACAAAGATCACCCCAAGCGCCATGATCATGGCCGGCTTTACCTGTACCGTCACAGCCAGTGCCGAACAGATACCCAGTACCTGTACCGTTACCGGGTTATTGTCGTCCAGCGGATCGCGCAGTATGCGGATATTTTTCTTGGAGAATAAGGCTTCTTTCTTTTTCTCCTGAACAGCAGGTGCAGATTCTACACTCATAATTCAACTGTTTTATCCGGCAGGATTATTGGCCGGCATTCGATTTGAGTTTTTCAAAATAAGCCAGGTACGGCTCGATGCAGTTTTTCAGCATCGCATCGGTCCCCCGGGACGTAATGGTGCCTCCGGAGATACCATCGACACGGTGTTCGTCACCGAAACTGACCTTATCGGTCGGCTTGACCACATTAACCGAAATGAACTGGTTCTGCTCGGTCATGATCGTTTTACCCTGAAACTGATCCTGGAAGGGTTTTTCGGCAATTTCCGCACCCAGACCTGGCGTTTCGCCCTTATGGTCAAAGAATGCTCCGTATACCGTATTGAAGTCCCCTTCCAGTGCCAGGTAGCCCCAAATGGGGCCCCACAGGCCAACGCCGCGCATCGGAATGATGTAAAATTTCTTACCGTCATCCCCGGCAAACTCATACAGGGGGAGAAGACGCTCTTCTGCCGGTTTGTTGATCTGATCTTTCAGCGCAACATCTTCTGCGAGCACATCGCTCAACTCCTCGCCGGCGCTGTTCACTACCAGGGCAGTGACATGCTGGCTGTAGGTGTCTTCGATCGTTTTCCGGTCGGCAGAGGTGATGCGGACAGATTTCAGGATGTTGGACTTTTTATCCAAGGCAACATTGGCTTCCTGCAAGGGCTTCAGCCCTTCGGAAGTGACGGCCAGGATCACCGCGGTGATGATCGAAATGCCGGCTGCGTATATCAGGGTGTAGCTATTGCTATGCACGTTTCAGTCTGCTTTTAATGTGTTGTTCAACTACAATATGGTCAATCAGGGGCGCAAATACGTTCATCAGGAGGATACTCAGCATCACACCTTCCGGATAAGCGGGGTTGAAGACCCGCAGGATAACCGTGAAGGCGCCGATGAGCAATCCGTATATCCATTTGCCTTTTTCGGTCTGTGCAGCACTCACCGGATCGGTAGCCATGAACACCACGCCAAAGGCAAAACTGCCGATCAGCAGGTGGTAGTAGGCCGGTGTGTGCATGGCGTGGTTCGGCAGGTCGGCCGGTGCCACCATATTGAGGGTCAGCCCCATCAGCAGTGCACCCAGACAAGCCGATACAATGATCCGCCAGCTGCCTACCCCGGTAATGATCAGGATCAGCGCACCGATCAGGCAGGCCGCCGCACTGGTTTCCCCGATCGAGCCCTGTTCAAAGCCCCAGAACATATCGGAAGCAGATTGCACATTGTGGAAATTGGCGTCGAATGCTACGAGGTTGGTAGCGCCGGAAAAGGCGTCCACCACTGCGTGGCCAGCTTCCGGCGACAGATCAGTCCAGATATCACCAGACATAAAAGCTGGGAAGGCAAAGAAGAGAAAGGCCCGGGCCAGCAGTGCCGGGTTCATGAAGTTCATACCCGTACCACCAAAGATCTCCTTACCCAGCAGGGTACAGAAAACTGCTGCCAGGGCAACCATCCACAGCGGAATAGTCACCGGAAGCGTAAGTGGTATCAACAGACCTGTTACCAGGTAACCCTCACTGACCGGGTGGCCGCGCAGGGCGGAAAAGGCAAACTCCACACCCAGACCAACTGCGTAGGACACAATAATAATAGGCAGTACCTTCCAGAAGCCGAACATGAAGTTTTCCATGAGCGTCGCTTCCATGCCAAAGGCCAGGTAATGCTGGTAGCCCACATTCCACATGCCGAAAAGCGTGGCCGGAATGAGGGCAAGGATCACTGCCATCATGGTCCGTTTCATATCCATGGCATCACGCACATGGACACCGTGGGAGGTCGTTTCACCCGGTACAAACAGGAAGGTTTCAAACGCTTCGAATACCGGGTACAGTTTTTCAAACCGCCCGCCCTTTACAAAATGCGGTTTGACCGAATCAACGATGTTTTGTAAAAATTTCACCGTATGCTGGTTGAATTAGTTGAATTGGTTAACAGGTTTCACGGGGCTACTGTACGAAAGGATCAACCTTCTGTCTGCATATATGCCAGACCCTCAGCAACGATCTCCTGCACATTGATCTTGGACGTGCATACAAATTCACACAAGGCAAAATCTTCTTCCGCCACTTCATAAATACCCAGCTGCTCCATCCGCTCGATGTCGCGCGCCAGAATGGCCTTCAAAAGGTACACCGGATAGATGTTCATCGGCAGTACCCGATCGTATTGGCCGGAAATAACGAATGCGCGTTCCTCCCCGTGCATATTGGTATCGAGGTCGTACACCCGGTTGGGAGCCAGCCAGGAGAAAAAGGTACGCGAGAGACTTAATTTCTTGAAGCCCGGGAGCAGCCATCCAAAGAACTCTGGTTGGTCGCCTTCCGGGATAACAGTGATCTGGTTGGTATAAAAGGACAAAAAGTCGTCGCTGGAGGACTTTTTACCCGTCAGAACGTTGCCCTGAATGACCCGGCAGTGGTCGGAATTGAGCCGGCCGTTCAGCACTGTGCTCATCCGCTGCCCGGTAACCGCCTGGAAATACTGCGGTTCATTGACGCAGCTGCCGGTCAGCGCAAACACGCGGTCGGCACGGAAGCGGCCTTCGCGAAACAACCGCCCGATTATGATCACATCCTGGATGTTGACGGTCCATACCATTTCGTCCTTTTTGATCGGATTGACATGGTGGATCTGGACACCAACGTTACCGGCAGGGTGCGGACCGCGGAAATGGTGGATCCGGTCAGCCGGGACCACTGCTATATCGCTATCCGACACCTGTCCATCGGCGCCGTCGCGGACACCCACATGCAACTGACCGTTAGCCAGTACATTAAGCGCCTGCAGACCGGCCTGGAAATTTTCCTTGTCCAGGTTGACCACGTAGCCCATATCCGGCGCCATTGGAGCCGAATCAAAACAGGACACAAATACGGCCTTAGGCATATCCACCGGATCGGCGATGATCGAATACGGACGCTGCCGGATATACTGCCAGCACCCGCTGTCCACCAGTTGTTCGATCACCTTGGCGCGATCGAGGCTGGCCGGGTCGGCCTTCGGGAATTCCTTGTAGCGAATATCTTTCCGATCTGCCAGAATGCGGACCTCCAGAATGCGGCGCTTGGCACCCCGCACAACTTCAGCGACCTCGCCGCTGACGGGCGACGGGAATCGGAGGTTCGGTCTGTTTTTATCGAAAAAAAGCGGCTGGCCTGCAACCACATCGTCACCCGGATTGACCAAAAGCTTTGGTACCACACCCGTAAAATCAGGTGGCTTAACGGCAACAACGTCGGAGGTTGGTAGTTCGGAGATAGTCTTATCGGCTGCTCCCTTTAATTTGATGTCGAAGCCACGCCGAATGTTGATCGTTTTACCCATGATAACTTCCTTTTCGGGAAGACGCAAAAAACGGACATTTTATACTGACGACAAAGCCTTTTTCTTAAAAGAATTTTGAAATGAGTCAAGTCCGGGTAGTTTACCGCCCCTTACTGTCAACGCAGAATATCCCAAAGCACCAAAATCGTGAACACTTTGATGCACCGTTGTTGATACAAGCAATTTTTATTCTGAAAAAATCAGAAATTAACACTTTAAAAAAATTTTATTCGGAAGCCCTAAAAACACCTTCTCTGCCCCGTCATATTTGCCCGCTCAAAGGCCAATCCACCGGAAATCCGTACAGAACCAATTTGCACCAAAAGGAGGCTAATATGGCCCGGTCGAAGGTTATACCGAAGCCAGGATACCGGTCAGTACATCCAGATCTTCCGGATTATTGTATACGTTTGGTGATATACGCAGGGCACCACCCCGTAAGGATACGTATACCTGTTGGGCAGCCAACTGCCGGACAAGAGCCTCGGTGTCTACTTCCCCGGGCAATTGCAAGCCCAATAAATGACCGGCCCGGTGCGCTGGTCCCTCCAGCGAGCAGCCCATTGCCTCCCAACGCGGGAGCACGGCCCCGCTCAACTGCCTGCAGTATTCCTGCATTTCCGGCACACCCCAATCGAGTATTTGCCGCAGGGCTGCCTCCAGCACCGGCAGTTGACCAAATTGCGAGAACTCACCGGCATTGTACCGCTGCGCTTTGGGCCGGTACGCCCGCTCATATCGGGTCAGCCGGGCGAACTGATCACTCTCAGCCCGGTTCATCCAGCTTTCTTCCAGTGGCTCGCCGTCATCGAAAAAAGGCCCGAAATAAGCGAGCCCCGTTCCATAAGGCCCCAACAACCATTTATAAGCCGCACAGATCAGTGCATCCGGCTGTATCCGCTGCACATCAAAAGGCATGACCCCGACAGATTGGGTACCATCCACCGCAAACATGGCTCCATGCTCCCGGCACCGTTCTCCTACCGCTTCCAGGTCGAACACCGTGCCATAGATCCAATGTACGGCAGAGGCCACTACCAGGGCCGTATCTGCTGTGATCGCCTGCAGCAAGGCCGCATTCCAGGCCGCACCGCGTTGTCCGGCCTGCTCCGGCTTTGCCACGGTGATCACCGACAGCCCGTGCTGTGCGCACATCCGTTCGAATGCATATACATTATTGGGAAACTCTTCCCCGATCAACACGATGTTCCGCTTGCGGGCAAGGCCCGGCAACCGGTGGAGGTTTCGCGCCACCACCCCAAGTCCATAGGACACCGCCGGGATGAGGGCGATCCGATCCGGGTCCCCGGCATGCACCAGGTCGGAAAAAAGCGAACGGATCCGGTCAGGCGTTTCAAAATGGTGTTCGGGCCGGATCAGGTACGGGGTTTCGGCTTTCATCCGAAAACCGGCAATCCCCGCTTCCAGGGCCGTGCGAAGGGCGGGGGAATAGGCTGCGCCATTCAGGTAGTGCACTGTTGGTTTGAGGGCGAAGCGTGTTTTCTGGCAGGAGAGCATAGGATAATGTGGTAAAATGAATAGTTGAATGGTTATGTCGTTCAGGATACTTCACAAATCACAACACCATCAGTACTGCTCCTAAACCTCAACGTTTTTACGCTTACTGTATACGGTTCCAGGCATCCAGATAAATTTTCCACTCCCCGGGGGTCAGTTGCTTCCACACGATCACATATTTACCCCGCCACGCCTGTTCGGTACCATCTTCCAGCCGGGTGCGCCCTTCATAATACCCCCAATCGTAAGCATAATCGCCGTGTACAGTGATCTCTTCCGGCAGGACCTTGTGGTACACCGTGCGGCTTTTCCGGTCAGGACCCGGCGTCCAATAGGCACGGATGGCTTCCTGGTCGCGCAAAATATCCAGGCCCGGAGGGAAGATCCTGGCATCAGGCGCATAGGCCAGGGTCACTGCCGTAAAATTGCCGGAAACCAGGTCGCGGGAAAAATGTTCGATGTTTTGCCGTATGATCCGTTCGGCTTCCACCCGGGCAGCCGCACTTTGACGGGCGGTTGAACATTGAAAAAACATAGCAGCACTTAAAACCAACAGGGCGTTTTTGTATTTCATAGATATCGTATTTTTATCTTCCCCTGTGCCGGACAGTGCATTAATCACATGATCCCGGCATATCTGATCTTGAACGACACCAGACAAACATAAACGTTTCGCCATCCATGTCCAAAGTATTATTACTCTTCTGCCTGACCGCCTGCCTGTTTGTGGTTGGCAGCAACTTTTCCCGGGAAAATGACCCCGCTGGTACTCTTACCCTCCCGCCGTCACCCCAACGGACCGGAAATCCGGCCGATGGCTATAACTATATGTTGTATGGCGACATGGTCAACCACGGCATCCCACTGGAACTTTACCGCCAGATGTCGGGCGCCAACAGCCCGGACGACCTGGGGCGCACCGGCGATTCAAAAGGCATCCCCTATCAGTTCAACGTAGTGACAGCGCCGAACGGAGTAAAGGTCGTGGCGCCCACCTGCCTGACCTGCCATGCCGAAAAACTCAACGGCGAGATCATCATTGGCCTGGGTAACAACACCGCCGATCATTCGTACGACCACTCCGCCAATTTCCGCAGTGCCGACTTTGGCGTCAAGATCCGGTTTGGCCAGCAATCCAATGAATGGGATGCGTATTTCCCGCTCAGCCGGGCCTACCAGGCTATAGGGCCATATATTCTCACACAAGCCCGGGGTGTCAACCCGGCCGACAAGATATTTGCGGCACTGGCAGCACACCGGAA
>SBHD01000242.1 GCA_006226345.1 Bacteroidota bacterium
GCGCGGGCCTTGGCTTTTTCCTCGGCATTCACCTGCGGTTTGTACACGATCTCCCGTACCTCTACTTCTGAATTGAAATAGGGGAGGGAGTCCGGCGGAATGTTGTTGAAAAAAGTCTTTACCTCGGAAGGCGTGATGGAAGCCTTTTCGGTGATCTTGGCCTGCATGCGTTCAGCCAGCAGTTGACCGCGCATGTCTTCGCGCATCTGATCCTTGATTTCATTTACGCTCTGGCCATAATACTCCGCGATGGCAGCATCGTCCTGGTTAAAATATACCCGCAGGCGTTCGATACGGGCATCAAGCTGGTTTTCCACTTCGGTATCGCTCACTTCCACGGAATCGAGTTTGGCCTGGTTGACCAGCAATTTCTGAATGAGCAGGTTTTGTACGACCACACAGCCATACTCCTGCGGCAGGTCCGGTTGTTGCTGGCGGGCATAGGACATCTGCTCCTGTATTTCGCTGAGCAGCAGGATCTCCCCACCTACGGTGGCAATGACCTTATCGATCAGGGCCCGCTCGTTCTGTGCCCGCAGCATGGCCGGCAACAGGCAGAGCAGTAACAGCACCGCCAGGGTGTTCTTGTTAGAGGTGAAGCGTTGAACGGATTTGTATACGCGTTGCCAGAGAGTCATATTCAGATTGTGGTTAATTCATTTCGGCGTCTGGTAACCGGGTTACCGGGACGTCGGTGAGCGCGCCGGGGTTATTGTGTGATCTGTACATTTTCCCTTCGCAGTTCTTCCTGGTAGAGGTTTTCCTTCCACCGTTCGAGGAGTTCCTGTTTTCGTTTGTGCAGGATCACTTTGGACGCTTGTTCCCGTACATATTCGAAAGGTGCCGTTTCTTTTCCATTCACCGTTTCCAGCACCCGGTAGTAATACCGGAAATCGCCATCGCTCAGGGTACCTTCCCGGCGGGAGCCGATGTTATCAGAGGTTAACGTTCCCCGGGGCAAAAGCGCGGCCACCTCGTCCAATTTATACCATTTTGCCGTATCCAGAAGCGCCAGTTCGGCCCATTCACGGGCATATCGGCGCAATTTGGCTTCATCGGAGGCTTTCCGGCTATACCAAAACTTGTTCAGTTCATTGCGGGGCGCATTGGGCGGCAGTTTCAGCAACTGACACTTCAGGATCGTGTTGGCCAGCTGAAACTGGTCTTTGTTGTCTTCATAAAACCGCCGCAGTTCATCTTCCGAAATAGTACTGTCCAGCTTTTCGGCGATGATCTGTTGTTCGAAATTGAACCGCACCAGACTGGCCCGGTAGTCGAGCACCAGTTTGTCGATATTGAGGTCTTTGGGAATATTCCGTTCCGCCTCGTACATCAGCAACTGGTCGCGCACCCAGCGTTGCACAAATGCCGTGACCATTAGCGCACTGTCGTTGGGAGTGGACCCTTCCGGCACGATACCTTCGAGTTCAGACAGGTACAGGCTACGGTTGTACACCTTGGCCAGCAGCGTGTCGCCCTCTTTGGGCGGCGTATCCGTCAGACCACAATGCGTCAGCATCAGCAGCCCGGTCAGAAAAAAGAAGGTATTCGAAAAAATGCGCAACATGCCGAATAAACGCTTGCGCACAGGTTTACTGTGCCACAAAGCGGCGCAAATTTAGGCTAAAAAGCGTTAGGAACTTACTGGTTTAATGCGAAGTGCCCTGAAAAACCAAAAAAAGACGCACCTGTAAGCCATTATCCATACCAACATTCAGATGGCAAATCGTCATAATCTCCTGCTGCAGCATGCCAGTGCATCATTTCAGCCAGGAGGTCTTCCCACAATTCGGCATTGGAGCCGTCGGGCAAAGGTGTCACGATCAGTGTTTGTGTATCCTTGCGAAGCAAAAAGCCCACAGGGGTCCTGTCTGCACTTTCATCGCCCGCAGTCAGGGGTACACATGAATAGGTACGGTACGGGAACGGCTGGCCCCGCTTTATATCATCCTGACCAGGGAGCCAGGGCTTGAGAGAGGGAGGGAGTAATAACATATGAAACCGGTTTGGATTAGAAGAATATACAAACTCTACAAAAGTAATGATCTTACCCCATGCAACGCAATGATATATCTCACCCAAATCCGTGAAATTTTCCCTCTGCACAAGTTTTTTGCCGCCAGACTTTTGTGGCATGGAATTTAAGACGATCATCGAACCGTTTCGCATCAAATCGGTTGAGCCAATCCGGATGACCACCCCGGAAGAACGGGCCCACTACCTGCACGAAGCACACCATAATCCGTTCCTGTTACCTTCAGACAAGGTACTCATCGACCTGCTGACCGATTCCGGCACTTCCGCCATGAGCAGCCGCCAATGGGCAGCTATGATGCTTGGCGACGAGTCATACGCAGGGGCTAAAAGCTGGGAACGGTTTTTTGAAGAGGTCAATGACCTGACAGGCATGCCACATATACTGCCCACCCACCAGGGCCGGGCGGCCGAACGCATCCTGTATAGCCATCTGGGTGGCACGGGAAAATATTTTTTCAGCAACACGCATTTTGATACCACCCGGGCCAACATCGAGTTTTCTGGCAGTACGGCCATTGACCTCCCCTGTCCGGAGGCTAAAGACTACGACTCGGATATCCCGTTCAAGGGAAACATGGACACCCAGGCACTCCGGGAACAGATCCAAAAGGTCAAGGCCAAAAATGTGGCGGCGGTGATCCTTACCGTGACCAATAACAGCGGTGGCGGCCAACCGGTCAGCATGGCTAATGCCCGTGAAGTAGCCGCGATTTGCAAACAACATAATGTCCCGTTTGTACTCGACTGTTGCCGCGTAGCGGAAAACGCCTATTTCATCCGGCACCGCGAACCCGAATACGAACACCTGTCGTACCGGGAAATCGCACAGGAAATGTTTAGCCTCGCCGATGCTGCTGTCATGAGCATTAAAAAGGACGGCCTGGTAAATATGGGCGGCTTTCTGGCGCTGCGCAACCATGCACTCGCAGAAGCCTGTACCAATCTGCTCATCATCACCGAAGGGTTTGCGACATATGGAGGTTTGTCGGGCCGCGACATGGAGGCGATCGCCGTTGGCCTGGAAGAAGTATTCGAAGCGGACTACCTCCATTACCGGATCCGCAGCACTGCCTATCTCGGCGAGCGCATCCGGGCCATGGGTATCCCGGTCATCTTCCCGATCGGCGGGCATGCCGTGTATGTCGATGCCGCACGCCTGTACCCGCATATACCCCCGCATGAATTTCCGGGCCAGGCGCTGGTTTGTGACCTGTACCTGGCAGGCGGTGTACGCTCGGTAGAAGTTGGTTCCGTCATGTTCGGGAAATACGATGCCAAAGGGCAGTTCGTGGCAGCACCCCAGGAGCTGGTACGGCTGGCCCTGCCCCGCCGTGTATACACGCAAAGCCACCTAGATTATGTTATTGAAGTATTCGGGGCCGTAATACAAACCCGCGAACAAGCACGGGGGTACCGGATCACCCATGAACCGCCGTTCCTCCGGCACTTTACCGCCCACTTCGAACGCCTGTAGCGTGTAGGTCGAAATTGTATTTCGACATCTGTCCAGCGGAAATTGCATTTCCGCCATAAAAAACGCGCACCGCAATTTTGTGGTGCGCGTTTTTTATGGCAGTATACGCACAGTCCCAGATGCGCCGCCGGTACCGGCCGTTGGTGGTAATTCGGGCATTTGCCGGAAATGCATCTGGCACCCGGGAATGAGGTAGATCGTGGGATGCGTTTTAGCGGAAATGCAATTTCCGCCGGACAGATGTCGAAATGCAATTTCGACCTACACGTCGTAGTCGATCCGGACTTCAGCAGTTACCGGATGGCTTTGGCAGGAAAGGATATATCCTTCATCCAGCTCTTCTTGTGTCAGGGCATGATGGCTCTCCATGCGCACTTTTCCCTCCAGTACTTTTGCCCGGCAGGTGGCGCATACACCGGCATGGCAGGACCATGGAGCGTCAATGCCGGCATCATTGGCAGCATCGACAATAGATTTTCCTTCAGGAGCAAGTTCAAACTGAAATTCTTCACCATCCAACAAGACGGTGACAGTACACATATCCGGTAATGGCATATCGTTTTCCAAAGCGTCGAGCGGAGCGTTTTCTACAATATGAGACATACTTTTCCTTAAGCTGTTGGCGGGCAAAGTTCAATACCACTGCCCGGAATACGACTGACCAAGGTCACCGTATCCTTTGATTGGAGTCAACCTTTTTGCTGCCTGGTCGGCCTAGCTTTGCGGCATTAATATGCCATTCCCTATGCCAACATCTACCACCATGCCCGTCGATCTGTTTACCGAAAAGATCGACCAGAACAAAAGTATCGAGCCCCGTGACCCCATGCCGGACGATTACCGGTATCACCTCATTCGTCAGATCAGCCAGCATGCACACTCGGAAGTGATCGGCATGCAGCCGGAAGGCAACTGGATCACCCGGGCGCCGTCATTGCGCTCCAAGATGATCCTGCTGGCCAAGATCCAGGATGAAGGTGGCCACGGGCTGTATTTGTATTCCGCTGCCGAAACCCTCGGGATCAGCCGCGAGGAAATGATCGAACAGTTACAGACCGGCAAGGCGCGGTATTCCAACATCTTTAACTATCCAGCCCTGACCTGGGCCGACATCGGCGCCATCGGCTGGCTGGTCGACGGTGCTGCGATCGTCAATCAGGTCATGCTCCAACGCACCTCCTACGGCCCGTATGCCCGTGCTATGGTGCGGATCTGCAAGGAAGAAAGCTTCCACCAGCGCCAGGGCTATGAGATCATGGCCAAGATGGCTGCCGGCACACCGGAGCAACACGAGATGGCTCAGGATGCACTCAACCGGTGGTGGGCACCGGCACTTATGATGTTCGGGCCGCCAGATGCCGAATCGCTGCACAGTAAAAAGGCTTTCCAATGGAAGATAAAGCGGGAAAGCAACGACGCGCTCCGGCAGAAGTTTATCGACAAAACGGTGCAGCAGACTGAAGTGATCGGCCTAAAAATTCCGGATCCGGGCCTGCGGTTCAATGAAGAAACCGGGCACTATGAAACCAGCCCGCTTAACTGGGATGAGTTTTACCGCGTGATCAACGGCAACGGCCCCTGCAACCGCCAACGTATCGAACACCACAAAAAAGTACACGCAGAAGGGCAATGGGTGCGGGAAGCTGCTGCTGCCTATGCCGAAAAACTGCGCACCGGGGTGCTGGAACAGTGACCACCCCGCCATTCCTTCACCTTTACCGAACTAAACCATGGATACGCAACTTGATCTTTGGGAAGTATTCGTACAAAGTAAATCCGGTCAGCCCTTCAAGCATGCCGGCTCCGTACATGCTTCCGACAAACAAATGGCTCTGCAAAATGCCCGGGACGTGTATACCCGGCGGGGCGAAACATCCGGCCTGTGGGTCGTCCGGGCCGTCGACATCGTAGCGGCCGACCTTGAAGACAGTGAAATGCTGTTTGACCCGTCCAATGAAAAAATCTACCGGCATCCGACCTTTTACGAAGTTCCGGAGGGCGCTAAAAACATCTAGGTCATGACAAAAAAAGACGCACTTTTTCAATACTGCCTGCGCCTGGGTGATGACGCCGTCGTTCTGGGCCACCGCCTGGCCGAACTTTGCAGCCGTGGTCCTTTCCTGGAGGAAGACCTGGCGCTTACCAATATTGCGCTTGACCTGACCGGACAGGCGCAACTGTTCTTTCTGTACGCAGCCGAACTGGATAACAAAGGCCAATCGGCCGATGACCTGGTGTACCGGCGGCCCGAACGCCAGTTCTACAACCACCTGCTGTGCGAACAGCCCAATACGGACTTTGGCTACACCATTGTGCGGCAATTCCTGTTTTCCGCTTATCACTGCTTTTTGCTGGAAGACCTCTGTACCAGTCAGGACGAGCATCTCGCCGACATCTCCAAAAAAGCCCTGAAGGAAAGCCGGTACCACCTTTCACACGCTACCGACTGGATGGTCCGGCTCGGGCAAGGTACCAAAGAGAGCAAACAGCGGGCTCAACAGGCGCTTGACGCCCTCTGGATGTATACCGGCGAATTGTTTGAAATGGACGATATCGACCTGCAGCTCCTGGAAGCCAATGTCGCAGCCGACCTGCATACGATCCGGAATATGTGGCAGCAGGAAATAGCGCAGACACTGAAACGCGCCGGGCTCCAACAGCCCGAAGACAATTTTATGCAGACCGGCAGCCGCAAGGGTGTACATACCGAACACCTCGGCCACTTGCTGGCTGAAATGCAATCGCTTGTACGCGCCTACCCAGAAGCGGCCTGGTAAATACAATCTGATACACGAATAAAAATAGAAACTATCCTATGCCTTTCTACCATAAACTTGGCAAAGTACCCCGCAAACGTCACGTTGTTTTCCGCAAACCCGACGGCGGCCTGTACCAGGAAGAACTGGTCGGCACCCAGGGATTCAGCGGCATGTCAGCCCTGGTATACCACCTGCAGGCGCCCACTCAGATCCGGGCCATGGAATCACCATACCCGGTACAGCCCAAGATCGCGATCGAGAACAACATCAGCCCGCTCAAATTCAATGGGTTCAACGTACCTCCGGTCGATGACTATATCGACAGCCGGCGGGTACTGTTCCTCAACAATGATATGTCGATCGGCCTGGCAGCACCCAACGCCAATTCGACCTATTTCTTTAAAAATGCCGACGCTGACGAGATCGTATTTGTACACCGTGGCCGCGGCGAACTGCAGACCATGTTCGGTACCCTGCCGTTCGAACCGGGCGACTACCTGGTGATCCCGCGCGGCACGATCTATAAACTGGAGTGGGAGACAACCGACAACCGCCTGCTTTTCATCGAATCCCACGGACCGGTACTGACGCCCCGGCGGTATCGCAATGAGTTCGGACAAATGCTGGAACACTCGCCGTTTTGCGAACGCGATATTAAACGGCCGGAAACCCTCGAAACATTTGACGAAAAAGGCGAATTCGAAGTACGGATTAAGAAACGCAACACCATTTTCCCGTTCATGTATCCCTTCCATCCGTTCGATGTAGTCGGCTGGGACGGCTATCACTATCCCTATGGGTTCAATATCCGCGACTTCGAACCACTGACCGGCCGCATCCACATGCCGCCGCCCATTCACCAGACGTTCGAAGGCACCAACTTTGTCGTCTGCTCGTTCGTCCCGCGTTTGTACGACTACCATCCGGAAGCGATCCCCGCTCCGTATCACCACAGCAATGTGGATTCCGATGAGATCCTGTACTATGTCGAAGGCAATTTCATGAGCCGCAACGACGTCGGACCCGGTCAGCTGACCCTGCACCCCGCCGGTATTCCGCACGGACCACATCCGGGAGCTATCGAACGCAGCATTGGCCAAAAGGATACCGAAGAACTTGCGGTTATGATCGACCCGTTCAACCCGCTGATGGTCACTGAAGACGCGATCAAACTGGAGGTGGAGGACTACTACCGGGTATGGTATGAAAACGGGGTTTCACACCCGGGCTGAAAAATGTAAAATGTAAAATGTAAAAGTTAAGATATAAAAGGATAAAGGTTCTTGGCGGTGCACTGGACCGTGGTAGCATGAATGACACCATTTCCCGGATCTGCGCAGCCACCCTTTCTACTGTTACTTTTTACATTTTGACTTTCCCATTTTGCTCTTTTATTCAATAAAAAACACATTTATTACGATATGGCAACGCTTGTACAACCAGCACCAACTGATAAATCCACCAATGATTTCCTGCCTTTGAAAGGCACGGACTATATAGAACTCTATGTAGGCAACGCCAAACAGGCAGCCCACTTTTATAAAACCGCATTTGGCTTCCAGTCGCTTGCGTATGCAGGCCTGGAGACGGGCATAAAAAACCGGGCCTCCTACGTACTCAAGCAAGGCAAGATCCGCCTGGTGCTGACTACGCACTACCATTCAGACTCTGAGGTCGCCGAGCACCAGCGCGTACACGGAGACGGTGTGAAAGCCATCGCATTTGAAGTGGACAATGCACGGAGCGCTTTCCAGGAAACCACCAAACGTGGTGCACGGGCATTCCTGGAGCCCACGATCGAGCGCGATGAATCTGGGGAAGTCGTCCGGTCCGGTATCCATGCGTATGGCGATGTAGTGCATATTTTTGTGGAGCGCAAAAACTACAATGGCGTATTTCTCCCTGGGTTTGAGGAATGGAAATCGGATTATAACCCGACACCCATCGGCCTGGAATACGTCGACCACTGTGTAGGCAGCGTCGGCTGGGGAGAAATGAACAAATGGGCTGCCTTCTATTCCGAAGTAATGGGGTTCACCAACCTGATCACTTTCGACGACAAGGACATCTCCACGGAGTACACTGCACTGATGTCTAAGGTGATGGTCAATGACAATATGCGGATCAAGTTCCCGATCAATGAACCCGCCAAAGGCAAGAAAAAGTCGCAGGTAGAAGAGTTCTATGAGTTCTACGAAGGTGCGGGTACACAGCATATTGCGGTAGCCACCAATGACATCGTTTTCACCGTAAGTGAGTTGCGCAAACGCGGCGTAGAGTTCCTCTATGTTCCGGGCAACTACTACGACACTGTGACCGAGCGCGTCGGCAAGATCGATGAAGACCTGTCCGTACTGAAAGACCTTGGAATCCTGGTCGACCGGGACGAGGAAGGCTATCTGCTCCAGATCTTCACCAAACCGGTGGAAGACCGTCCTACCATGTTTTTTGAAATTATTCAGCGCTGCGGCGCCCAATCGTTTGGCAAAGGCAACTTCCAGGCCCTTTTTGAAAGTATCGAGGCTGAACAGGCCCGCCGTGGCACCTTGTAAAAATATTGACAGGTGAAGTGTAATGTTTGCCCGTCTGGCCTGTAGTGGTCAGACGGGCTTTTTATGCTTTCTGGTGGCCGGAAAGTGGGCAGCAAGATTCCTGTATTTTTGTACCCGGCCGTTCATTTCTGGTAACCTTTACAAATTCGCACGCTATGTGGTGGGATATCTTTCTGGCCCTCGTGGCCTTTGCTTGCCTTTTCATCGGTTTTATCGGTGCTATTTTGCCGCTTCCGGGGCCTCCGTTGAGCTACGTCGGCCTGTTGTTGTTGCATGCTACCCGTTTTGCCGACTACTCATCCGGCCTGCTTTGGGGGCTGGGCCTTGCCACACTGGTGGTAGTCATGCTGGATTATTACATCCCCATATGGGGGCTCAAGAAGTTTGGCGGCAGCCGCGCCGGGATCTGGGGCAGTACGATCGGCCTGGTAGTAGGGATGTTTTTGGGCCCGGCCGGCGTTTTTATCGGCGCCTTTGCCGGCGGGCTGCTGGGTGAGCTGGCTGCAGGCAGAGACTCCCGTTCGGCCACCCGGGCAGCGGCAGGTTCCTTTGCCGGTTTCATGCTGGGGGTGGGACTGAAAATTGCGCTTTGCGGGTTGATGATCTGGTATGCCGGATCAGCTATGGCGCAATATACCCTGGCGGGCGGTTGATCCCGCAAATTTTACGCACCTTTGCGCCGCTTTCAGCTAATTAGACCATGTCGTCAAAACTTAAAAAAGCGCTTCAGTTTTTATTATTTCTCGGCATTGGGGTCGTGATCCTCGGGCTGGTGTACCGCAGCCAGAACACCGCCTTTCAGGAGCAGTGCAGGCTCGATGGTGTCCCGGCAGGGGAGTGCAGCCTGATCGATCAGTTGCTCTATGATTTTTCCACTGTGCATCCGGGCTGGATCCTGTTGGTGATTGCAGCCTTCACAGCCAGTAATATGCTCCGCGCGTGGCGCTGGCAGATGCTGCTCGAGCCGATGGGCTACCGGGCGCGGTTTGTCAATAGTTTTCTGACCATCCTGCTCGGCTACTTTGCCAACCTTTTCCTTCCGCGCATGGGGGAAGTGGTCCGGGCCGGTTCGCTGTCGCGCTACGAACGGATCCCGATGGAACGGGTAATGGGCACCCTGGTCGTAGACCGGCTGATGGATTTTGTATGCCTGGCGCTCGTAGTCGGGCTGACTTTTATTTTTGAAGCCGACACCTTATGGGCATTCATAAGCAGTAATCAACAAGAGAATGGCTCCAGTCCCGCGCTCTGGCAATACCCGGTAGTGCAGATCGGGCTGGCCCTGTTCCTGTTGGCTGCGATCGTGGCGGTGCTCTTCCGGAAAAAGATCCTGCAGCACCCGTTCGTACAGAAAGTAAGCAACCTGATCGAGGGTTTCTGGGATGGCCTGCGAAGTGTATTCCGGCTGCGCCATGCAGGCTTGTTTATAGCCTATTCGCTGGGCATCTGGCTGATGTTTTACCTGCAATGCTGGTTTAACCTGCTGGCATTCCCGCCCACTGCCCACCTGGGCCCCGGAGCGGCACTGATGATCTTTGTATTCGGTACACTCGGTTTTGTGATCCCGGCGCCTGGCGGAATGGGGTCCTTTCACGCTTTGGTGATTGCCGGACTGGCCCTGTACGGGGTGATAGGCAGCAATGCCTTCTCTTATGCCATGATCGCCTTTTTCACGATTCAGATCTTTTACAATTTTGTCGCCGGCATGCTGTCACTTGTGCTCCTGCCGCTGCTCAATAAAAGACAGGAAGCCAATACCAGTGCGGCTACAGAACATCCGGCAGGTTAGCAGCTGTGTGGGTTAGACGACCGCTACATACTCCGAACGATGAATGCATTTGAACATATCGAACAAAAGATCCAGAGCGTCGATCAGGCAACCCGCACCGTGCAGGGCTGGCGGACCGCCGGCGACCGGATCGTTTTCACCAACGGCTGTTTTGATATCCTGCATTACGGTCACCTGCATTACCTGGCCCAGGCCCGCGACCTGGGCGAACGGCTGGTGATCGGGCTCAACAGCGGCGGCTCGGTACGACGGCTCAAAGGTCCCAACCGGCCCATCAACGATGAAGCCACCCGGGCACACCTGCTGGCTGCTCTGGAAGTGGTGGATGCCGTAGTGTTCTTTGATACCGATACCCCGCTTGACCTGATCCAGGCCCTTTTGCCGGATGTGCTGGTTAAAGGCGGCGACTGGAAGCCCGAGCAGATCGTAGGATCGGATGTAGTGCTGAAGAACGGCGGAGCGGTACGCAGCCTGCCTTTTGTGGAGGGGTACTCCACTACAAATATTGAACAGAAGATCCTGCAGGGTGGGGGGAAATAAAAAGCCACCAGTACGCCGGATAAGACCGGTATCCTGGTGGCTGATTCGTATATAAGCGGTGTAGTGAAAACTCTATCCGATAACCGAGTTGTCCCGGGCCATATTCTGTGCATACATCAGTGCCGCACCGGCCAGACCCAGATCCTTAAGCAAATTACCCATTGGGCCGGCACTTTCCTCACCACCGGCCATGGCTCCCGGCATATGTATCATGACAGCAAACAGGATTAGCATAATACCCAATAGGGTAGTTGCCAGTTTATCGTACTTCCCGATATACATGCTGATGGCTGCGCCAAGTAAGCCCGCACCTGACAGGTAAACAAGGATCGTTTTCGCAGGCATATAGTCCGGCACCATGCCAGCCATGCCGGCACCCGTCATCAGGTGCATGATCCCGAAAATGGCAAAGGGGAGGGGAAACAGCCAACGGCCAAGTGATAAAATCGCATTCATACAGTTAAACGTTTTGAGTTGATGAAATAATCAGCTTGCAATGTTGAATGTCAATACAACTATCTTGCAAAACAAATGTAGGTAAATAGTTTTCTTTTTTGCTAAAAAATGAATAAATATTTTATATGATCAACCTTGAGCGGTATTTGATTTCGAATTAAGAAAATCTTTCCTTTTTTATAAAAATAAACGGGCCGGACACCAGAGCAGTTTGCGTAATTTGCCAGCCACGCATTACCGCCAAACCACCATACTTCAGTTCATGACACTCGAACGCTGGCGCCTCATCCTCGGCCGGGAGGCCGACCCCGAACATACCGTCTCCCTGGGCGGTGAACAGGCGGGTATGGACCAGGTACTGGAAGCGCTGTACGAATCCGACCGGAAAGGCGGCCTGGGGCGCTCCTCGCCAAATATTAACCGGTGGCTGGGCGATATCCGGCGGTATTTCCCGGCGCCGATGGTACAGATCCTGCAACGCGATGCGCTCGAACGGCTCGGACTGGCACAACTCCTGTTGGAGCCCGAATTGCTGGCTATAATCGAACCGGATGTACATCTCGTCGGTGCCTTGTTGTCGTTACAAAAAGCTATGCCGGATAAAACCCGGGAAACAGCCCGCATCGTGGTACGCCGCATCGTCGACGATCTCGAGCGCCGGCTGAGTGCGGCCCTCCGGGAAGCAGTACAGCAGGCGCTGAACCGCAGCACCCGTAACCGCCGGCCAAAGGCAGCGGAGATCGACTGGCCGCGCACGATCTACCGGAACCTGAAACATTACCAGCCCGATCTGAAGGCCATCATTCCGGAACAGGTGATCGGATTTGGTCGTAAAGGCAAGGCGCTCCGGCACGTGATCCTGCTGGTCGA
>SBHD01000210.1 GCA_006226345.1 Bacteroidota bacterium
TTGGTCGGCATAGTGCTCCAGGCTGAGCTTTTCGAGCAGCACTGCTGTTTTCTCCCGGATCTCCGGTCGCCGGAGGCCGTAAATGCCACCATACAGCCGGATGTTTTCCCGTACGGTCAGGTCTTCGTACAGGCTGAACTTCTGGCTCATATATCCGATCCGGCGTTTGATCTGTTCGGGCTGTCGCCCTACATCGAATCCGGCCACAGTAGCATGGCCTTCGGTGGGTTTGAGCAGGCCGGTGAGCATTTTCAGGGCGGTGGTCTTGCCGGCGCCGTTCGCGCCGAGAAAGCCAAAGATCTCACCGGCTGCGACATCAAAGCTGATGGCGTTTACGGCAGTGAAACTGCCGAACCGTTTGGTCAACCCGTCGGTCTGAATTGCGTATTCCATGTTCAGTCTTTCATGAGTTCGATAAAGCAGTCTTCGACCGTGGCCTGCGCAGATAATATTTCAATGTTCGTATGGCCCAGCCCGGTCAGATACTGGCTGATCATATCCTCGGTGGAAGTGTTGTAATGGACCGGTTTCTCGGGATCGTTACCCGTCCTACGACTCAAAGTCGTAGGACGGGTAGGAGTAGGACGAGTATCCTGCTCCGGCAAAGCCAGGTGCGCATACTCACCAAACGCATAACAGGCAGCGCCCTCCTCCATAGCCCGCAGGTCGTGGATCAGGCGATACATGTCGTCGGAGCGGACGGCAAACAGCGGCCGTTGGTAGGCTTCCCGGATGCCCTGAGGGGTGTCGATCGTGAGGATCGAGCCGTTCTGGATGAGGGCTACGCGGTCGCACAGTTCGGCTTCATCCATATAAGCGGTGCTGACCAGGATGGTGATATCCGATGTCCGCAGGCGGCGCAGCATATCCCAGAATTCTTTGCGTGATACGGGGTCCACCCCTGTTCCGGGTTCGTCGAGGAACAGTACCCGTGGTTTGTGGATCAACGCACAGCAGAGGGCCAGCTTTTGTTTCATCCCCCCGGACAGCGCGCCGGCACGCCGGTCTTTGAACGGCTCCAGTTGTACATAGATATCCCGGATCAGGTCATAATTTTCCTGGATGGTGGTGCCAAAGACATTGGCAAAAAACTGCAGGTTTTCCTCCACGGTCAGATCCTGGTACAGGGAAAAACGACCGGGCATGTAGCCGATCCGTTGCCGGAGTTTTTTGTAGTCCCGCACCACATCCAGTCCGTCTACAATGGCACTGCCGGTATCGGGCAGCAGCAGGCTGGTCAGGACCCGGAAAAGGGTGGTCTTGCCGGCGCCGTCCGGGCCGATCAGGCCGAAGATCTCCCCCGGGCGCACCCCGAAAGACACGTTTTTCACGGCTTCCACAGTCCCGTAGGATTTCGATATGTCATTTACAGTGATGGTCATGGTTCGTTTTTTAAACCCTGGTCGGTTATTCGGTTGCGGCCTCGGTCCACCGCAGTTCACCCGGCATGCCGATCTTGAGCCGGCCGTCGTTGGCCACTACAACTTTCACGGCATAGACGAGGTTGACACGTTCCTCCTTGGTCTGGACGATCTTTGGGGTGAATTCCGCTTCAGACGAGATCCAGGTGATCTTCCCCGAAAATTCGGTGGATCCACCGTCGGGTGCATCAATTGCGACCCGTACTTTTTGTCCCAACTGGATGTTGCCGAGCTGGTCGCCGGCTACATAGGCGCGCAGGGTCATGTTGCGCAGGTCAGCGATCTTATACAAGGGTTTTCCAAAGGCGGCCACTTCGCCGGCCTCGGCATAGGTGCTCAGTACGGTGCCGGCCGCAGGATTGACGATCCGGCATTTTTCGATCTGGTCATCCAGCTGTGCAATTTGTTTCTCCAGGGGCAGGATCTCGGCCAACAGACCACCCTTTTGCGTGCTCAGGCTGGCGTCGGTCGCGCTGCGTTGCTCCAGGATCACCTCCATCTGGCGCTCCACGATGGTGATCTGATCGTTCAGATCATCCAGCTGCTTGGGCGTGGCAGCATCGCTTTTGATCAGGTTTTCCACCCGTGTTTTTTCCCGTTGCAGCGCTTTGAGCTGTTCTCGGCTGGTATTGAGTTGTTTTTCAAAAACGGCCAGCTGGGCGCTGATCGCGGGGCTTTTGGCGGCTACGGCCCGGATGGCTGCCTGCAGCTGTTCTTTTTTCAGGATCAGCTGAACGGAATCGATCCGGCCTACTTGCCGGCCGGGTTCCAGGACCTGGCCTTCTTCGAGGTGCAGTTCCAGGATCTGGCCATTCGCCTCGGCAGAAACGATCAGCTCGTCGGCTTCAAAATTGCCATAAGCGTCAGCCTGCAGGCCGTTTTCCTGGCAACCGGCCAATAATGCAAGCATAGGGATGGTGAAAAGCAGGTATTTCATATTGGTGCGTAAGTTTTTTTAATTAAACCAATGGGTGAGCGGGCAATTAGTTGTCGCCGAGTTTGGCCTGTAATAGTTCCTGTGCCTGGAGGGCCTGGATCTCGTGTGTTTTGCGTGTGAGCCGGGCTTGGGTAAGGAGATTGACCTGGGACAGGTAGTCCGTTGTGGTCATCACCCCATTCTGCACCTGTGCTTCGGCGCGGCGGACAATATCTTCCTGCAGCGCAATAATTGCATCATCCTGTTGGAGCAGGGCCCGGGCTTTGGCGATATCGGCCTGGTCGCGGGTGGTACTGGCCTCCAGCCGTTGTTCGAAGGCCTGGCGTTGGGCGTCTACCATGTGGCTTTGGAGGGTGAGGGCTTCCCGCTCGCGGCTGCGGTTTCCCCAATCGATAGGCGTCCACACCGCCCGGAGGCCTACGATTCCGAAAGGCTCGAACCCGGTTTCAAAAAAGTTGAATGGATTGGGCCGCCCGAAACCACCTTGTGCGAAAAGTTCAACCCGGGGCTGTGCTTTCAGGCGCAGCATGTCCTGCTGGAGTATGGTCTGGTCCTGACGTAGGGCAAAAAGCCGGTATTCAGGGCGTTGTCCAGCCAGGGCCTGGGGAGCGATGGCTCCGGTGTTGACCGGTGTGCCGGCCTGTAACAGGAAGTCTGTATCCTGGCGGTCGAGCCAGACAGCCAACACCGTTTTCAGGGTTTGCCGGTCGGCCCGGATGGCAGCTATCTGCTGTTCGGTCTGCAGGAGGTTGATCCGGACCTGGTCGGCGCTGGTACGCAGGGCAACGCCGTTTTCGACGGCGGCCTCGGCTTGTTTGAGCCGGGCCCGGAGGTTGTCGGCGGCAGCCTCCAGGATCGCTTCGCTTTCCTGCAGCAGGAGGATCTTAAAATAAAGATCGGTTACCGCTTCCCGGAGCTGGAACACGTCCACATCGGTTTGCGCCGCGGTGAGGTCGCGTACCAGGTTGCGTTGCCGGCGCAGATACTGGTCGGAGTTGCCGTCCCACAGGCGTTCGGCGATATCGACCGACACTTTGTACTGGTCTTTGGGCACTTCCGGTATCGGCAGGGCCGGATTGTCAACCGGAAAACCAAATACATCGCTTTGGTAGGTTGCCTGTGCGCCGAACTGGATGCGCGGGAGATTGTTGCTTTTGATGTTGTGCAGGTGTAGTGCGGCGGCTGTTTCCGCCAGGGCTTTTTGCTGTTGCAGGGGACTGCGCTGCAGGGCGAGGTCCCGCACCTGCTGTACGGAAAGGGTATCGGCTGCCTGTAGGCTGAGCGTGCCGAACACGAATACGGAAAGGAAGAGCGTGGTATGTTTCATATCCAGGATTTACAGATCGGATAAGTCAGGAATAGATTGCGTTGAAGCAGCTTGTCAGGGTTTGATCGCCCGGAAGACGAATTCTTTTACTTCTGTTTTGCGCTCGGCTAAAAAAGTGTTGATCTCGGCCTGGTCCAGGCCCAGCACGATGCGGATCATTGGTTTGGCCACAAAGGGAAAAATGCACATGGAAACAATGTTGACCAAAGCGTGCTGCGGCTTCATCGGGCGCAGGTTGCCCCGGGCGATCTCTTCTTCCACCTGCCGGAAAAAGACCTGGGGCTTGGGCAGGTGTTTGGGCAGGATGGTTTCGAAAAACCGGTCGGGGTGTTTGTTCAACTCGGTGATCACAAACAACGGTACAAAGGGGTTGCGGCTCACCAGTTCAATGTAGAAATCAATGAACCGGGTGATCTTTTCCTCAAACGGATCTTCCGACTCGATCAATTCCTGTACGACCGGAATGGCCCGGTTGATCACCGCACGGGCCACCTGTTCATACAGTTTCTCCTTGGACCGGTAGTAGTAATGGAGCAGCGCTTTGTTGATCCCGGCCCTGTCGGCGATCTCCTGCATCTTAGCGCCGTCCAGGCCTTTTTGTACAAATAGCTCGTGCGCCGCGTCAAAGATCCGTTGTTCGGTGCTGTCGCTTTCCCGCGACGGATTATCTGGCATTGTCGTGTTATCCATCAGGTTTAACCGTTTGGTTAATATTGGGGCAAAGGTAATGGCCGTGTTTCAGGAAGTCAAGGAATTAACCATTTTTTTTAACCGTTTGGTTAAACCGGTTGTAAAACCTGGTTTGCTCCGGTTGCAATTAACCATTTCCACCTACCTTTGTTATAGCAATGAGGTAAAACGGACTGTGCTGAAGCTGGTCCCAAACGCACTGATATTCCCAAACGAACAACTACTGCATTTTTATGACTGCTGATCTTGCCACTGCTACCCGAAACCTGGATCGTAACGGCTTTCTCGACATTGATGTCGACCCTACCCTGGACCTGGAAGCTGAAATCCAACGGTTGAAAAAAGAGAAAAACGCCATTGTGTTGGCGCATTATTACCAGGAGTCCGAAATTCAGGATGTGGCTGACTATATAGGCGATTCACTGGGGCTGTCGCAAAAAGCGGCGGAAACAGATGCCGATATTATTGTTTTCGCCGGGGTGCATTTCATGGCGGAAACGGCTAAAATGTTGTCGCCGACAAAAAAAGTGCTCTTACCCGATCTTAAGGCGGGCTGTTCGCTGGCCGATTCGTGTCCGCCGCACATTTTCCGGAAGTTCAAGGAAAAGTACCCCGACCATACGGTGGTGTCGTACATTAACTGCACAGCCGAACTCAAGACCCTGACCGATATTTGCTGCACCAGCACCAATGCCCTGGCTATTATAGAGAGTATCCCCAAGGATCAGCCGATCATTTTTGCGCCGGACAAGAACCTGGGCAAGTACCTGGTCAAAAAAACGGGCCGCGATATGGTGTTGTGGAATGGCGCATGCATGGTGCACGAGATCTTCAGCCATGAACGGATCGTAAAGCTCAAAAACCGCCATCCGAATGCCAAATTCATCGCACACCCGGAATGCGAACCACATATCCTGGAAATGGCGGACTTTATCGGCAGTACCACCGGTTTGCTCAACTTCACCAAGCGAGACGACGCTACAGAATATATCGTAGCCACGGAGTCGGGTATCTTGCACCAGATGCAACTGGCCAGTCCGCACAAATCGTTTATCCCGGCGCCACCGAATAACAATTGTGCCTGCAACGATTGTCCGCACATGAAGCGGAACACCATGGAAAAACTGTACCTCTGCATGGAATACGAGCAGCCGGAGATCATCCTGCCGGAATGGGTGATCAAGGAAGGGGTGAAGTCGATCGACCGCATGCTGGAGATTTCGGAAAAAGCAGGACTTGGGCTGAAAAAGGACTAACGCCGGCTTCCGGAGGTGTTTTTACCGCAAAGACACAGCGGCGCGGAGTAACGAACTCCGCGCCGCTGTGTCTTTGCGGTAAAAAAATTTTCAGAACAACCGTAGTTGCGCCGTTTTGAAGTGCTCGTGCAGTTCCAGGTTGAACTTCGGCATTTGCCTGCCGCTAAAATATTTTTCTTTTGCCAGCTTGAACTGGTCGCGTATGATCTCCGCGATCTTTCCTTCTCCCCGCATCCGGACACCGGACCGGTGGTCGTTCAGTTGACCGCCGTGGGCATCCCGGATCTTGTTCAGGATCTTGTCTGCCCGTTCGGGCATGGTTTTGCGCAGCCAGTCTTCAAAGATCAACCCGACATCGCCATTCAGCCGTACCATGGTATAGCCGATGTTTGATGCGCCGCGATCGGCTGCTGCCCGGGCCAGGGAAAAGAGCTCGTGGTCATTGAGGCCGGGTATAACGGGGGCCAGCATGGCGAATACCGGGATGCCGTGGGCCGACAGGGTTTCGATCGTTTTCAGCCGTTGGGCTACCGTGGCGGTACGCGGCTCAAGAAACTGCCGCAATACTTCGTCGAGGGTGGTCAGGCTGATGGCAACATGTACCAGGTTTTCCGAGGCGAGTTGTTTTAGCAGATCAAGGTCGCGCAGGACCAGGCTGTTTTTCGTGATCAGGCCTACCGGATGGCGGTATTTCCAGAATACTTCCAGGCAGGCCCTGGTAATCCCGAACTTGCGTTCGGCAGGTTGATAAATATCGGTATTACCGGCGAACATCACCGGCGCTGCTTTCCAGCTTTTCTTTTTCAATTCCTGCTCCAGGAGTACGGCGGCATTTTGTTTGACCAGGATTTTGCGTTCAAAGTCCAGTCCGGCGCTGAACCCCCAGTATGGATGCGTATTCCGGGCATAGCAGTAAATACAACCATGCTCGCAGCCCTGGTACGGGTTCATGCTCCATTCCAGGGGGATATCCGGGCTGGGTACCCGGTTGAGGATACTCTTGGGGTGGGTTGGGAGGTATTGGGTCTTAAGGTCCGGTTCTTCCCAATCGGCAGATTGCAGCGCCCAGTCGACCGGTTGCGGATCCCGGATGATGTGCTCGTACGTGGAAGCCGGGTTGATCTGGGCACCCCGTCCGCGAAGAAATCCCTGGTTTTGTTGCATTTGTTTTATTTTGCACAAATATAAAAAACAAATTGTTTTTAAATGAATTGCAATTGAAAATTTTACAACTAAATTTTCCGGAACTGCCGGATAAAACCGCAATCCGCTCGATTTTCGCACTATGTCCGTATCCAATGGTCCGGTTTGGCTCTACCGGTTGTACGCCGGTTTGTTTTTACTGCTTCCCTGGAGCATCGAGTTGTCCTTTGGAAACTGGAAACTCCTGACACCGGCAGAACCGCTGCTGGCACTGGCGGGAATTGGTTTGCTGGTGGTGGCGATCCGGGACCGGCAGGTCAGGTTCAATGCCCTGGCCCCGGTCAGTATGCTCTGGATCGCCTGGATGGGGCTTTCGGCTGCGGGCTCTTCCATGCCGGTCGTTTCCTGGAAGTACTGGTTGGTGGAGGCCGGGCAGTGGTGGGTGTTTTTTATGGGTATTCTGCTGTTTCCTTCCTGGTGGCCGCGGCTCAGCCGGCTATTCGCCTGGTCGCTTACCGGCGTTGTGCTGTATACGGTCATCCACCATGGGTATTTTCATTTCCGGCCAAACCAGAGTATGCTGGCCCCGCACCCCTTTTTTGCCGACCATACGGTATACAGCACCGTTCTGGTGCTGGTACTTTGGGGGATCGTGGTACCGGTAAGAGGCCGGTCCGAACCTGGTGGTGACGGCCGACAGTTCGCTTTTCCGGCTCTGATCGTTATCCTGCTGTTGGTTCTGGCACTTTTCCTGGCGGTGTCAAGAGCTGCCTGGCTCAGTTTGATCCTGACGGGTATGACCGGTTTGCTGATCCGGTTGCGGGTACAGTGGTATGCTTGGGCAGCTGTAGTGGTAGCGGCAGGTGGTTTGTTCTTTTTGATTCAGGGAGATCTGGAGGCCAGGCTGCAGCGGGATGTGTCTACCCAGGAACGCCTGAACCGTTATGCCTGTGCCTGGCGGATGGTGGCCGACCGGCCCTTTACCGGATTCGGGCCCGGCACCTTTCAGTTCCAATTCCTGCCCTATCAACAGGCGGAGGATATGACTCGTATTAGTATCACCGAACCGATCGGCCGGCGCGGACCGGGTAATTACGGTCGGGGTGGCGGTGCTCATTCCGAATACCTGCAGGCATTGGCCGAATTGGGCTGGCCCGGACTCCTGTGGTGGCTTATGCTCACGTTCGGCGGGATCTGGTATGGCCTGGATACATACCGGAAAACACGGGATGCAACCTGGTTGTGGATCATGCTGGCCCTGCTGAGTTTTTTTCTGCACGGCCTGGTCAATAACTTTCTGCATGATGCCCGTGTAGCGGCGTTGGTCTGGAGTATGCTGGCTCTGGTCAGTCGTGCCGGCCCGGATAATAGTGACTAGTTTTACTTTGTCACCTTAGGGCATTGTATTTAAGTGACCAGGCAGTACTAGTGGTTTGTACGATAAATTTCTATGGTTTATGGCGGCTGATTTTGAGCCAGTTCTGCGTTGCTCGTCAGTCGTTTAGAGACAACTATATTCCTTTCTCGCGTCTTGTCCTGTCTCAAACTCCGCACCCCATAACTCCAAAGAACTTATCGTACAAACCACTAGTTGACGACCAATTTAGGTTTTGAAATTGTAAGGATAGTTTCTACGCGGGTCATGCGAATCTTGGGTTGCATTTACCGCGATCTACCCCCAACGCTTGTCATGTCGTATCCGCCGAAGGCGGAGGAGACATCTACACAAGCGTCATTGGCAAAAATGACCATGAAGTATGGTATGCAGTCGTTTTAAGGTAATTCGCCGGGAACTGGTCGTTTGTAGGTGTCTCCTAACCCGGCATCTTCCGCCGTTAATATCCACTTGCATGGCCAGTCCAATGACGCGCATTTGTATATCCACGACCAGTTGGGTCGTATGGTCTGGAATCAGGCTGTTAGCGTGGAGGAGGGTTCATTCAATCTGCCCTTGCAGGATTACCGGTTCGGCAACGGCGTGTATCTGGTGACGCTGGTTTCCAACGGCGACCGGATCACGCGCAGGTTGGTCATATCCAAATAACCTATTGAATGGAATGATAAAGGTGGTAGTGCCCGGGCGGGTGCTACCGCCTTTTTTGCATTTTAACGGATTCTGCGCGTTGGTATAAATGTTGCCGCACTTCCGGGGCCCGATCCTTCCCTGAAGCTTTTCGAATACTGCCAACTTGAGATTGGAGATTGGAGATTGAAGATTTAGGGGTTGCGAAAGATCTGGAATGCAATTTCGGACCAATCATTCAGCCCCGGCGGGGCGGCTACGTCTGTGCCTCAAATCGAACCTGAAAATTCCTGTTTGATTTCCTTTCTCGCGAGGGTTCGAAACCGGCAGGCCAGGCGCCGGCCCGGGGCGCCGCCCGAAAACAGGCCGTTCGGTTCCGTCTTACGGATAGCCTCTGAAGTCGTCTGCCCGGATGTGCGGCGCTTTTCAGGCAATTTCAAGGAAAGGTGTGGAAAATTGACCCCTAAAGTTGTAAGTAACTGATTTTCAAGAATTAAAAAAATCCGATATGCCGGACCCTGCTATCCTGCAAGCTCAAATTTGACGGATTTTGGTATTAAGTTGACGGATTTTGGTACCTTGCATAGGGGCATATTTGCCCCGTTCATCGATTAATTCCCCCCCCCCCCCGCAATTTGGTATCCTGATTTCTTACGCTCCTGGCAACCGGGTGAGCTGCCCGGCCGGGGCTATCTTGAAATGTTTCATTTTTTAACGCATAAAAAAAGTAGTATGAAAAAGATCTTGTTGCCACTCTTCATTTTGGCCCTGCTGGCCGCCTGCGAAAAAGAGCAGGCGAACACCGAAAACGAGCAGACGAACACCGAAAACGAGCAGGCCGTAACCCCGAACACAGCAGTGGAATCCCGTACAAATGATGTATGGATCTGTCACAAGCCGGAAGGCCAGAACCCGAATGCGATTTGGGTGGATGCCAGCGCCGTGCAAGCCCACCTGGACCATGGAGACGTTCTGCTGGATGCCGACGGGGATGGGTATACAGCAGAAAACACCTGTGGGGAAGGAACCGGAAATGATTGCGACGACAACGACCCGGCAGTACACCCGGGTGCGGAGGAGATATGCGATGGCATCGACAACAACTGCGACGGCCAGATTGACGAAGGCGTCCAAACCCAGTTTTTTGCCGATAATGATGGCGACGGGTTCGGAGACCCCGGCAATTCGACCTTTGCCTGCACGGCTCCTGCCGGGTATGTGACGAACAATACGGATTGCGACGACAGCGACGCCAACAATTTCCCAGGGAATGTGGAAATTTGCGACGGTCAGGATAACAATTGTGACGGCAATGTTGATGAGGGCTGTGAAACGATCTTGGCCATTGCGTACACGGACGTTGATCCGGGAGATGGTGCTGGATTCAAGGATGGTACCGATGTCCTGATCGCCAAGTGGGTCGATGGTGGATCGGCAGGTGCGGGCCCAGGGGATGTCGTTGTCACGAACAAATACCCGCTTGGTATTGATGATGAGGGTTTGAACTATTCCGATCCAAATTCATTTGGAAGCTTCACGGTACAGAGTCACACGATGAGTTCGGTCTCTATCGACCCGGCGAATCGTACGCTTATCGGGTGGGACGATGCTTTTAATGAGTTCATTTTCTGGGTCAAACCCTCTGGTGCAAACCCCTTAGGCACCGAACGGTACCAGGAAAATTCAGGAGCCATCAACACCATCAACACACTTTTCCAGGACGGAATCGTAGCGGGGTCCCCGGATATTCGAGGGGCGAACACATCTTCTCCCAGTCAACCGGATCAAGCAGTCGCAGGTGCGGGTTTCCCTGATTCGGAAGGAACAGATGACGCATTCATAGATGTTGTCATTGATCCCAGCGTTTGGTTTTAGTAATGAGGATTGTACTAGTTTCACGGGTTGCTGGGGTGATATTCCTTATTTGAGCAATCCATCCAAGTCGACCTGAACAAGGGGACTTTCCAGAACGGTATTTACCTCGTCTCCGTCATCTCCAACGGAGAGTGGCTGACGTAGCGACTGGTTATGGCGAAGTAAAGCCGCGCCTTGATTTTTATGAAAACAGCGACCGGAATTTTTTCGGCCGCTGTTTTTATTTGTGGCCACGTGTCAGCTTCTCGAAAATAGTACAGGTCAAAAATAGAGGAACTCACTAACTTTTTAGAGTTTGGACACACCCCCTCCGCGACGATGCCAGGTCGCGGGCAGAAAGAGGGGCAAATCTGTTAAACGATTTCTATTCATTCTGTTGATTTTTGAGTTTTTGTATAGATTTTTTGACCTTTTTAACGACTTTGAATCGAGTTCTTCGAGGGAATGTTTGGCCTTTTTGTCTTCCTTTTCCTTTTTTGCACTTTCGGGGTAAAAAGGGGGCTGAATCAAAAGTGCAAAAAAGCAGATGTGCTGCTCTTTGGGTTTGGGCGATGGTGAGTGGTTGGCGGGGTTGCTCTTGAGCGGTTTTGTTTTTGGGCAGGTATTTTTGCCAAACAGGGCAAGATACTTGTCCGATTTCCTCCCTGGTGGTAAAGAGGAGCCAAGAGGAGATTTGAACCCTGCGCAGCCAGTTCGGGGAGACGCACAAGCGGATCAAAGCTGAAGACGACGCCTTTCTGAACAGCCTGCCCCAGGACAGCTATGTGCGCTGGTTTCTGCCTGCGCGCAAACTGATCAGTTCGGTTGGGGTGGTGGCCCAGTACCGCCCGGAAGAGCTCCCGGCCACGATAGCCGCCTTTCGCAAGATGGACTACACCGACGCCCGCCTGTATAAAAGCGGTTTGTTCAGGGATGCCATCGAGAGCCATTTCTGGTTGTTGGAAAATTCGGGCAGGTCGCTGGATTCGGTCTATATGGAAATGGAAGCATCTATCGATGCGATGATGGTGCCGCTGGTAAAAGACGAGAAAAAATTTAATGAAGTGACGGATCACCTCTTTGATTTTCTCGAGCGTCGCAGCCTGTTTACAGCCTCGGAATACCTGGCCCTGAAAGTACTGAACGAAGGGAGCTGTACCATCGACAGCGACCTGGCCAGGCAGTTGGAGACCTACCGGGCCATGAAAAAAGGCAATACCGCGCCGGATATCCTTTTTACGGGAGAAACCAGCGCTCCGGGCTATGCCGCCAATAAAATACCGGAAAAGCTGTCCGATATACCAGGCAGGTACACGGTAGTGGTATTTGGAGCAAGCTGGTGTCCGAAGTGTACCGAAGAGATTCCTGAAATAGCCTCGTTCTACAACAAATGGAAATCGAAGGGCGTGGAAGTGGTCTATATTTCGCTGGATACAGACAAAGCAAGTCACCAAAACTTTATCAGGGACTTCCCATTCCTCTCGACCTGTGATTATCAGAAGTGGGAAAGTAAGATCACAAAAGATTACTACGTGTTCGGAACCCCGACCCTATACCTGTTGGATGCAGCGCGCAAGATATTGCTCAGGCCCATATCCGCAAAACAGGTAGATGCATGGGTGAATACGCGTGCAGAATAACACTCGCACTGGTGGTTGCGGCACTAGTGGTCAACCACTTTCAAAAATTAAATTGGTCGTTTACAAAGGTATTGAGGATGTTCCTTTGATGCGGGCTTTGTTTCACACAGCTGTTACACAGAAT
>SBHD01000049.1 GCA_006226345.1 Bacteroidota bacterium
CAGCCATATGCGGGCAATACGGTAAAAAAAATAACGCCGAGCAGGATTAAATTGGCCGGCCTGACGCCAAAATGTTAATTTTAAACACGCTCTTAAACAAATAAGTCATAGCCGTACGAAACGCGGCTATGACTTTTAGAGCAGTAATGACAGACCATATCCGGAGGCTGCAACGCAAGTAGTGATCCCTACTTCTGTATCTGCGCCTCCAGGTCTTTCGCTTTGTTGTAAAACTGGTGGTTAGGGTCGGATTGTATTTTAGCCAGTACGCGATCCAGCAACGGCTTTTTCGCCGGCATTTGATGAAGCAGCGTCAGCACCATACCCCAATCGGCGCGTTGGGCATACGGCTGCTTTCCGGAGTCGGCCACCTGACGGAAATAGGACAGGGCATTCTCATACTGGCCACTCTGATAATGCGACAAGGCCAGCAGTTCCTTTTGTTGGACCGCATCCTGCCCGATGCTGATATCCGGCTTCAGGTTGGTCACCACATCGGTGTACTTGCCATCCCTGAACTTTTCCAGTGCCTGGTTGTAAGAAGCCGAGCCGGCAGTACCTCCTTTGGCTCCTTTGGGCAGGACAAAATCCTGTTGGTTGTAATAAGAATCAGCCAGTGCTGCATAGTCCGTAGCAGCCGTTTGCATTTCTTCGATCGGGGCCGGTTGTTCTTCAACGGCCAAGTCGCTGTTATCCGGTTCGGCCGGAGCCGGGGTAGAACGGTGCGGCGGCCTGGATTGCGGCTTCCGCACAGTGGGTACCCGCGGTTTGACTTCCGGTTTAGTTCTTGCGATAGGTGCTGGGGTATCCTCTATAGAAGTGGCGTTTTCCTGAAGGAGCCAATATCCAAAGGCAGCCAGTAGCAGTACTGCGGCAGCCCGCATGATCCAGGTCATAGGCCGGATAACGGCTGTACGGGGCTGTACTTTCTGGAATATTTCCGTCTCGCGATCCCAGGCCTGCATTTTTGTCATCAGATCCCGCTCAATCAATAATTCCAGCCCCTGTCGTTCCAGCCGGTGCTGCTGCACCCGGGCATCCAACCCGGGGTCGGCTGCTATTTCCGCTTCGAAAGCCGCTGTTTCTGCTGCGGACATCTGACCACGCAGGTAGCGTTCTATTTGTTCAAAGCGTTCTTCAGCGGTATTCATGACGGACGGTTTACAAGTTTCGAATGACTAATGGTTCACTGACGCCTGAGCAAGGCGGCGAAATACGGGTTGTTTTCCAGTAGTTCGCGGAAGCGCATCCGGCAACGGTAGGCTTCCTTTTTTGCCACGTCGGCATTGCTGTATTGCATCAGGTCAGCAATCTCCTCCATGGAGTGGTCCAACTGGTACAGCTGCAGGAGTTGCCGGCAACGCTCGCCGATCTGCCCCAGGGCTTCCTGGAACAATTCCCGGTATTCGTGTCGGATCGTTTCGGCTTCCGGGCTATCCACCGTTTCATCGTAATGCGTTGGTGAAATATCCGTGTAGCGCCCTTGCTGCCGGCGCACCGTGACCCACCGCCATTTAGCGATAGCCACAAAATAGGTGCTCAGCGTACTCTTCCCCTCAAACCGGTTTTCCCGAAGGTTGCGATCCAGCAACACCAGTGCTTCCTGGAAAATATCCTGTGCATCCTGGCGGCTGCCACCGTTCTCTAACACATGCCGGATCACCGCTTCGCGCAATCCCGGAAGTAAATAGATCCGTTTCAGCGCCTCCTCGCGCGCACTTCCGCCGCTTTGTATTCCGGCGACCAGTGCATCGTCTGTCCAGTTGATGTTTGACATATTAGTGCAGTTCGCAGAAGAAACGTAACCACAGGCTGTGGAATTTTTTTCTACCCGGACAAATGTAGGGAAAATGCAGAAGGCAGGTACCGACAGCAGCTATGGACCAGAGGAGATACCCGCAACGACCGGCGCGATTCACGGTGGCCAGTTTTCCTGCTGATGGAAAAGAGCAGGACAATTGCTGCGCTTGGTAGCACCACCCGATCTATATATATAAACAAGGCATAAAAACCGGTCTTGTAACCGGCATGCAGGAACAGGAGCATGGACAGGATCGCCTTTTTCTTCACATTTCCTTAACGCTTACCACCCCGATTCGGGCCGAATTGTTAGGATTTTACTAAAAAATGAAGATCGGAGGTTACCCTTTCTACACGGGCTGCACAAAAGAGCAAAACCGACATTCAAGCATTTAAAAATTCATTCTGCCGTTATGAAAAATCTGATTTTGTTTTTGTTGATCGTTGTTTGTGCAACCTCCGTTCAGGCCCAGTTCAGCGGTATCGGCTTCCGCCCGGTCTTGTCCTTGTCTGCTTACAAACTTTCTAAAGATTACAACGATATATATGATGTGAGCCTGCGGCCAGGTGGCGGCGCAGCTATCTTCGCCGAATTCAACCTGGGCAACCGCCTCACCTTCCAACCCGAGATCGCTTTCATGCAGCGGGGCGGAAACATCAAAAGCGAAAGCAACATCTTCTGGGACGGTCAGGATTTCGGATATCCCCGCGATTACATCATCTCCCAGATCCGCCAGAAAGAAACGCTCCACTACCTGGACATTCCCATGATGTTTGAGAAAAACTTCGGCGGCGGCAATGTAGGGTTCTATGTTGCACTCGGGCCGGCCTTCTCTTTCGCGATCAGCAATGGCAAAGGGCTGGAAGAGATCACGGTGGAGCACCTCAACTCTGAAGGTGAAACTGTCACCTTCACCGATCGTACCGAATACTCCATCGAAATGGGAAGCGGCCGCAACGACGATTACCGCAAATATGACTTCTCCGTCAATTTCGGTACGGGCCTGATGTTTATCCTCGAACGCGGCGAGATAAGCTTTGACTTCCGCTACTCGCATGGCATGCGCAGCGTGGATGTCAGCGGACTGAAAAACCGCAACCTGCAGTTCGGCCTGTCCTACATGTACTACTTCGCACAGTAGAACGAATGATGAATTAAAAATGATGAATGATGAACAGGCACACCTTTTCGTCAAGATGAAAGATTCATCATTCATCATTCAACCATTAATCATTAATTGAGAATCATGCATTGTCCAAACTGCGGCCATACGGCGCAGCCGGGTCTGGCGCGCTGTGGCCATTGCAACTACAAACTTCCTGAACTGGCCCTGCCGGCTGCCACACCTACTGGTAAGATCAGCTGCTGGAATTGTTCGCACGAAAATGATGCACATATTATCCGCTGTGTACAGTGCAACGCCAAACAGGAAAAACCGGCAAGTCCTGTACGCCAACCATTAACGCGTCCGGAAGCCCTCACTCCCAATACTTCGAGTCATGATGAATAAAAGTTTCAATCCGATGTTTGTCTCTGCGCTGGATATCCTGACCGGGGCGCTGGGTGTGTTCATCATCCTGAACTTCCTCAACACCCGGCTGGCCGGCACTACACCGCCAGCCCCTCCGGTAGAGATCGCAGCCCGGGAAGACAAGCCGGACAAACCGCTGGCCACTACACCCGACAAACGCGAATACCGCAACAACGGCCGGCGTGGAACAGAAAAATACAAGCCGGTGCCATCGCAGCAACCTGCTCCGGCCACACCGGCCCCGGCTAAACCCGAGCCGGAGGCGCCCAAAGTGGAAAAACCGTTGCCACCGTCGCCACCACAGGACCCGGTTGCAGTCGACCTGATGAAGCAAACCAAAGGCGATGTCACGCTGCTGCTCCAACAGGAAGGACTTGGGAAACAAACCGTGGAGTTCATGCTCAAACAGGGCAACATGACCTGGAAACCGAGCCGGGCCAGCAAGTATCAGAACAACGAGTTCCAATACGAGCGCAGCCTGAACTACTTCTACCAGTTAGAGATCGCTCCGGGTACCTATGAAGTCTGGACCCGTGTCAAAAAACGGAGTCGCATCACCGGCAGTCAGCCCTTCAGCCTGTATGGCAAGATCATACAACCCGGCTACCAGACCCTGACCCATAACTTCGGCACTTTTGCCGTCAGTGAGGGCAGCGACTGGGTACGCGCCGGCACCTTTACGGTGACCAGTTCGGAGATAAAATACAAATCGAACCTGCCCGAGGCAAAAGCCGAACAACCAACTGCAGCACCCGATAAACCGGAGCCTGCACCTGAAACCAAGCCCAAACGCACGGGCAAATGGGGATAATCCAGTAAATCTCCCTGCGGCCGCAGACCGGCCCTGTCGGAATGCCCGCAGGGAGCCCCCCTCCAACACGCCGTTGGGAAGCAAGTAAAATGCTCGATCTATCCGTAATACACAGCAACAGCAGGTATTACCGGACCTTGAATCACTCAACCTTTCACCTCTGCCAGGATCAATACGGTCATGGCACCACAATCAGAATTGCTATGTTTTCGCAAAAAAATAGTCAGATCGTACTCAGCCTTGGTCTTACCATCCTGGTTATGATGGTTGTCAATGTAGGTTATATGTTCACCCCGCACGGGTCTTCGCTTGAAAATGTATTTTTTGCCCTGGGAGGCAAAATGCCGGGAGGCCTGATCCATGCGGCGATATACTTCTGCTTCTTTATCTGCCTGTTTGGCATTAATGCCATGAACAAACGTATGCGGCGGGAGGAACATGCCTTCAGCGCCCGGATCCTGCCGGAGATCGAACAGTTCGTACTCTACCCGGAGGATGTCAATGAGATCAAACTCAATACCATAGAAGTGGAAAAGCACATGGGCGCCGGCTTGCTGACTGACCTGATCAAACAGGCCGCTACCAAGTTCCGCTCCAGCCATTCGCCAGCCGAATCCCTGGCAATGGTGGAAACGGTCAGCGATATGCAACGAAAAACTGTTGAAAAGGACTTCTGGCTTATTAATACCTGCCAGACTTTAATCCCCGCTTTCGGATTTTTGGGTACGGTGCTGGGGATGGCCGCAGCCATTCTGAATATGGGCAAAGCCCAACCAACGGCGATGGCAGCCCCCACCGACCCCGCTGAAGCAGCAGCAGCCATACCGGCTGCCGCGATATCCAGCACCGATATCCAAACCCTGATCGACAGCCTGGGTACCGCCTTTTTCACCACGATCCTGGCCATTGTACTGGGCATAATGGTCAATGTACTGATCAAGCGCCTGGAAACGCGGGTAGAAGACCTGCACACCGGGATGAAGCGCTATGTGGTGGAAAACCTGGTAAACCGGATCCAACTCTAGGATAGTATTTTATGGTGGAGTGATATGGGCGGGGCCGCGTAAGCTGGCCTCGCCTTTTTTAATTTCCAATTTGAAAAGAAAAATTTGAAGTTGGAAAAGTTCGGGAACGGGTATTTAGGTGCGTTAAGACCGGTAGCCGGACGTATACTTGTTATTTCTTTGGTCGTAATACGGCTATATCGTTCCCTGTAAGAAGGTGCAGGTTTTCCGTGATCTTTTCAACAGGCCAGTCCCACCACTGCAATTCCAGTAATTGCCGGATCTGTTCTTCGGGAAACCGCTTCCGGATCTCCCTGGCCGGGTTGCCGCCAACTATGGCATAGGGCTCTACATCTTTGGTTACAACCGATTTTGTTCCGATGATGGCGCCATCCCCGATTTTAATACCGGGCATTATGGTGGCACCATATCCGATCCAGACATCGTTTCCTACCATCGTATCACCTCTGACCGGAAAGGTTTTGCCCTCCATGGCGCCCGACCAGTCCTTTCCAAATATAGAGAACGGGTACGTTGAAACGGCATCGACCAAATGATTGGCCCCGTTCATGATGAACGTGACATCCGAAGCGATCATACAGAACTTTCCAATGATCAGCTTGTCACCGGTAAAGTCAAACAGGTATTTAACATTCCGCTCAAAATTTCCGACGTCCTCAAAGTCATCATAGTAGGTATAGTCGCCAACGATGATGTTAGGGTTCTTGACTACGTTTTTTAAAAAACACAACCGGTCGTAATCCGGCAATGGAAATTTGGTATTCTTATCGGGAATATTCACAGCGGGCAGGGTATTTAAAGTGTTTCAGGATGTTTTGGTCAGATACAAATATATTTCCTCAATATTTAAATCCGGGTGGTTCGGGGGCTGCAATTGAACCCCAACACGTATATAACCCGAAAATGGAACCCGGGAGTTTAGCCAGCCAGCAATAAAAAAACGGGAGCCACTTTCGTAGCTCCCGTTTTTACTTTTTTTAAAAGCGCCTTTAATGATCAGGCATCTTCCTTCTTGTCTTCCTCTTCAGCAGCAGGTGCTTCCGGTTCTGCTTCAGCAGCAGGCGTTTCTGCAACATCCTCTGCTACTTCTTCCACGACGTCTTCAACCTGCTCTTCAACTTCGGCTACAGCCTCTTCAGTAGTGGCAGCAACTGCAGCAGTTTCAGCGGTTTCTTCCCCTTCCTGCTTCTTCGAACCACCACGACGTGTGCGCTTGGCTTTCTTCTCCTTACCGGCATTCGGGTTGTATACCTCGTTGAAGTCTACCAACTCGATCATGGCAGTTTCCGCACCGTCACCGCGACGGAAGCCCATTTTGATCACCCGGACATAACCACCCGGACGGTCACCGATCTTCTCAGCGATCGGGCCGAACAGTTCCTTGATGGCTTCTTTGTTCTGAAGGTAGCTGAAAACGACACGACGAGAGTGCGTCGTATTGTTTTTTGCTTTGGTGATCAACGGCTCAATGTAGCGGCGCAAGGCCTTGGCTTTAGCCAGTGTGGTCGTAATACGCTTGTGTTCGATCAGGGAAGCGGCCATATTGGCCAGCAACGCACGACGGTGGGCGGCAGTCCGCCCGAGGTTGTTGATTTTGTCTCCGTGACGCATGATTGTACCTACGTTTAGGTGGCAGCACCGGGGCGGTCTTTCTTAATGATGAAGGATGAATGATGCATTATCACTGACCGGTTCATCACAGAAGACGCTCAACGGTTACTACACTTTGTTATAAATAATCGATGAGGAGAAAAATGAATGGTGAAATCATTCATCATTTATCACTCATCATTCAAAAAGTTACTCTTCGTCCAGTTTGTACTTGGCCAGGTCCATACCGAAGGTAAGGCCTTTGTCCTGCAGCAGTTCCTCGATCTCGACGAGCGACTTCTTACCGAAGTTCCGGAATTTCAGGAGCTCATGCGTGTCGTACTTCACCAGTTCGGCCAGGGTGTTGATCTTGGCCGCTTTCAGGCAGTTGTAAGCACGAACGCTGAGGTCCAGATCCTCGAGGGAGGTTTTCAGCAGTTTGCGCATGTGCAGGATATGCTCGTCCACAACGTTCTCTTCGCGGCTGGCCGGCGTATCGAACGTAATATTATCATCGGTGATCAGCATCAGGTGCTGGATCAGAATTCGGCTGGCTTCGCGGATGGCCTCTTCCGGATGGATCGTACCATCCGTTTTGACGTCAATCGTCAGTTTCTCATAGTCCGTACGCTGACCTACACGGGTATTTTCCACCTTGTAGGCAACGTTTTTGATCGGCGTGTAGATGGCGTCGATCGGAATAACACCGATCACGGCATCTTTAGACACAGTTTCGTCTGCCGGCTGGTAACCGCGGCCACGGGAAATGGTCAATTCCATTTCCAGCGTCACGGAAGGTTCCATGCGGCAGATAAGCAGGTCTGGGTTCATGACCTTGAAGACGTTTGTGAAGTCTTCGATGTGGCCGGCACGAAATTCTTCGCGGCCGCTGAAGGTCAGGTAGATCTTCTCCGGTTGCCCTTTGTCGTCCTGAACCTGTGGTTTGAGCCGAACCTGCTTGAGGTTCAGTACAATATCAACCACATCTTCCACCACGCCCTTGATGGTGGCAAATTCATGATCCACCCCACCAATACGCACTGCGCTGATAGCATAGCCCTCGAGGGAGGAGAGCAGTACACGGCGCAGGGAGTTACCGATCGTTTGACCGAAACCCGGCTCAAGCGGTTTGAATTCAAATGTACCTTCGAAATCCGTAGCTTTCTGAAGGAGGATTTTGTCGGGTTTCTGGAAAGTGAGAATACTCATATTTGGATGCTGGATGCTTTATGATGGATACGAAATACGAATCTGGAAACCGGCGGGCGTTTATGATACAGGAAACTGGATATCGGATGAGGCATCCAATATCCAGCACCTGTATATTTAATATAATGTTACCAGTATCAAGTAAGCCGTATCTGGTTTATTTCGAATAGAGTTCGACGATCAACTGTTCGTTGATATTCTCCGGAATCTGGTCGCGTTGGGGATAGGACAGGAAGGTACCCTGCATCTGATCGGGATTCCACTCCAGCCAGCCAAACTTTTTTACTTCGCTATTCTTCGCGCCGGCATGCAGCGTGATCATTTCCATACTTTTGGATTTGCCGCGGACGGCAACCACGTCACCCGGTTTCAGGGTATACGACGGGATATTCACTACTTGGCCGTTGACTGTAATGTGGCGGTGTCCAACCAACTGACGGGCGCCACGCCGTGTCGGGGAGATCCCCAGGCGGAATACCGTGTTGTCCAGACGTGCTTCAAGCAGCTGAAGCAATACCTCACCGGTTACACCATGGCGACGAGTCGCATTGTGGAACGTTTTGCGGAACTGACGTTCCAGGATACCGTAGGTGTACTTTGCCTTTTGCTTTTCAGCCAGCTGCAAGGCATAGTCCGACTTCGGCTTTCTCCGCTTGGAAAGGCCATGCTGGCCGGGCGGATATTTCCGGCGCTCGAAGTATTTGTCATACCCGAAAATCGATTCTCCGAATTTACGCGAGATCTTGGTGGTTGGTCCTGTATAACGAGCCATTTTATTGTAATGTGGTCAATGTGTTAATGTGGTCAATGTGTGTTGAAATGCGATCCGCAGATCGTATCGACCAAATTAGAAAATTAAACTCTGCGGCGTTTCGGCGGACGGCAGCCGTTGTGCGGCATAGGCGTCACGTCGTTAATCACCGAAACCTTAATGCCAGACTGGTCAATGGCGCGGATAGCAGCTTCACGGCCGGAGCCCGGGCCCTTAACAAATACTTCAACCGAGCGTACCCCGGCATCAAAAGCCGTTTTGGCGGCATCGCCGGCAGACATCTGGGCTGCATAGGGCGTATTCTTCTTCGAGCCACGGAATCCCGACTTACCAGCAGAAGACCAGGAGATCACATCGCCCTGCTTGTTGGTAATGGAGATAATAATGTTGTTGAAGCTCGAATTGATGTAAGCAAGACCCTCCGGCGTAATTTTTACTTTACGCTTAACCTGTTTTCTTGCAGATCCTTTAGCCATTGTATGTGTAGTGTAATAATGTATTTAAAAATAGTCGGTGCAGGTACACATTGCCCGGGCATACAGCAGGCTGCCCGGTTGTGTGCATATTACTTAACTGCTTTTTTCTTGTTAGCAACCGTTTTACGCTTGCCCTTACGGGTACGCGCGTTGGTTCGGGTGCGTTGGCCGCGAAGCGGCAGGCCCTTACGGTGCCGGAGACCGCGGTAGCAGCCGATATCCATCAAACGCTTGATGTTCAGTTGAACCTCGGAGCGCAGCTGACCTTCCGTTTTGTATTCGTCAGCAATGATCCGGGAGATAGCCTTGATGTTGTCATCAGTCCAGTTCTCTACTTTGGTGTTCTCATCAATCTGGGCTTTGCTCAGAATTTCAGCAGCCGTCGATGCACCGATCCCGTAGATATAGGTCAGGCCAATTACGCCTCGTTTTGTCCGTGGCAAGTCTACGCCAGCAATACGTGCCATAATGCGTTATAAAGTTTTGATATCCGATTTTGCTGGCTGAAGCATGTTGCCCCGAAACGGAGTTCCAGCATCAGCCGCATCCTGCGGACTGAATTTATCCTTGACGTTGTTTAAACCTGGGGTTCTTTTTGTTGATCACATAGATTTTGCCTTTCCGGCGAACGATCTTGCAATCAGCAGAACGCTTTTTTACAGAGGCTCTTACCTTCATGTCACTTCAATTTTCAACTGAATGTCTTAAAAATCAGACGGTTACAGAAGTTTATTTATAACGGTAAATAATACGGCCACGCGTCAGATCATACGGAGACATTTCGACGGACACTTTATCTCCCGGCAGGATCCGGATGTAGTGCATCCGCATTTTACCAGAAATCGTGGCCAGTATCGTATGTCCATTTTCCAAGCGCACTTTGAAGTTTGCATTGGAAAGCGCTTCCGTTACTTCACCGTCTTGTTTAATAAGGTCTTCTTTAGCCATAAATCAGGCCCTTTAAAATTTCGGGCTGCAAAGTTCTAACTTTTCGGCGAAACTTCTTTAACCGCAGGGTTATTTTTTATTTCGTTAAGTAAAAATTCATGTGTGGACAAGATATCGGCCTTATCCTTCCGAACTGCCACCGAGTGCTCGTAATGGGCGCTTGGCTTCCGGTCGCGGGTGTGGATCGTCCATCCGTCATTATCCTGGTACACTTCTTTAACACCCAGGTTGACCATCGGTTCAATCGCTATTACCAGGCCGCTTTGCATCAACGGCCCTTTCCCGCGTTTGCCGTAGTTCGGCACCTCCGGATCTTCATGAAGCGACCGTCCGACACCATGACCGACCAGTTCGCGTACGATACCGTAGGGATGTTCCCGTTCGCAATATTGCTGGATCGCAAACGAGATATCGCCGATCCGCTTTCCGGCAACTGCCTGCTCGATCCCTTTATACAGGGCGGCATAGGTTACCCGAAGCAGCTCCATCACCGGCTCTTCCACTTCCTGGAAGGCGAAGGTGTAGGCAGCATCGCCATAATATCCGTTGAGTTCCACCCCGCAATCCACTGACACGATGTCCGTATCCTGAAATTCGCGGTTACTGGGAATACCGTGCACTACAATGTCGTTGTACGATACACACAGCGAAGCCGGGAATCCATGGTAGCCCTTAAACGCCGGGCGTCCGCCATGGTCACGGATGAACTCCTCTGCAGCCTTGTCAATATCCAGGCCGGTTATGCCCGGTTTTAATATGCTGGCGACGTGTGCCAGTGTTTTGGATACAATCAGGTTGGCCTCCCGAATTAATTCAATTTCTTCGTCAGTTTTGTGGAACATATGTTTTCCACCGGAATCATTGCTAAAGAGACCAGCCATGCTTAATTTTTACTGTGGTTGCCCGATTTGCAGGCCTTGCGTTGCACGGCCCTGGATACGGCCGGACTTGATCAGACCGTCGTATTTTTTCGTCAGCAGATAGCTCTCGATAACCTGCAGGGTATCGAGTGCTACACCCACCAGGATCAACAACGAGGTACCACCGAAGAACAGGGCGAACTGCTGGTTAACTCCCATGGTAGCTACCAGGGAAGGCAGTATACCGATCAGGCCCAGGAAGATCGAGCCCGGCAGGGTGATCCGCGTCATGATATTATCAATATAGGAAGCCGTAGCCTCACCAGGTTTAACCCCCGGGATGAATGCGTTGCTGCGCTTCAGGTATTCGGCGTAATTGGTCGGGTTGATCATCAGGGCCGTGTAGACATACGTAAATACGACGATCAGGATGAAGAAGACCAGGTTATAACCGAAGGAATAAATATCGTTGAACATTTGAGCACCGGCATTCTGCGGATCGTCCGACATATACTGGAAGACCGTAGCCGGCAGGAACATCAAGGCCTGCGCAAAGATGATCGGCATTACACCGGCCGAGTTGACCTTCATGGGCAGGTAATCGCGGGCGCTGGCTTGCGGCAAACCGCCACCGGAACGTCCGACCATCCGTTTGGCAAACTGGATCGGGATCCGGCGTACGCCCTGGATAATGAGAACTGTTACCAACACCACTGCAAAGAAGCCTGCCAGTTCGATAAAGAACAGCATGAGCTGGCTTTCACCGAACAACTTCTGGAATTCAAACACAAAGGATTGCGGCAGTCGGGCGATAATCCCGATCATGATCAACAGGGACACCCCGTTACCAACACCTTTGTCCGTGATCCGTTCACCCAGCCACATACAGAAAATCGTACCGGCGGTGAGAATAATGATATTGGAGAACCAGAACAGGCCTTGCGGCATTTCCGGCGATACAGCGCCGGGGATACTGGATACCAGTTGGAGGTAACCTCCACCCTGAACCAGGGTGATCGCCACGGTGAGCAGGCGGGTGATCTGGTTGAGCCGCTTCCGACCACTCTCCCCTTCGCGGGATTGAAGGCGCTGGAAATACGGCACCGCAAAACCAAGCAACTGCACGATGATAGATGCCGTGATATACGGCATTACCCCAAGGGCAAGCACAGCAGCATTGTCAAAAGCGCCCCCCGTAAAGAGGTTGATCATGCCCAACAGGTCATTCGCGCCCCGGTTCTGACTGGCTCTTTCCAATGCAGCAGGTACGACACCCGGAAGTACTACGAATGTGCCGACGCGATAGAT
>SBHD01000084.1 GCA_006226345.1 Bacteroidota bacterium
CGCGTGGCGGAAAGTCCGGTGCAGATGGAATGCAAGATCGACCGTATCCTGCCGCTGGGTGAAAAAGGTGGCGCCGGCAACCTGATCATTTGTGAGATCGTTCTGATGCACATTGACGACCGGATCCTGTCGGAAACAGGGCGGATCGATCCGCACAAGATCGACCTGATGGGACGTATGGGCCGGTTTTATTACGCAAGGGCAAGCGGTGACGCCGTTATGGAGATCGTACAACGGGTCACGGATATCGGTGTCGGTTTTGATGCGTTGCCGGAAGGCCTGCGCCACAGTACTATTCTGACCGGTAATGAACTGGCCCGGTTTGCGAGCCTGACCGCATTGCCTTCCCGCACAGAGGTCATGGAGATCATGACAGATCCCCGTGTGCCGGGTACACTCGCTTCCGGTGCTTCCCGTGAAGCGCTGCACCAGCTTTCAAAGGAAGCGCTGGAGCAGGATGACCTTGACCTGGCAGTCAAACTGGCGCTTTTGGGCGAATACCTGTGAAAGGTAAAAGTCAAAATGTAAAATGTAAAATGTAAAAGTGGGTTGGGGCGGTTACTGCCGGATGCGGGCGACCATGATACCGGTTTGTCCTTTTTGCGTGCGGATATAAGTAGCGAGTGGTTGGGCGGAGATCAGGACGCGTTTGCCCAGGGAGGAGGCATGGAGCAGGTGAAGCCGTCCGTTTTGCCAGACCGCAATACCCTGGTGTGCAATGTCCAGGCCGTGCCTGCCCGAGGTAAGGGCGATAAAATCACCGTCCTGTATCCGGGATTCGACCTGTGCGATCTGGTCCTGTGGGATATAATACCAGCTGTGCTGGTTGAGCCGTTTTTCAACGCGGCGGATCAGTTGCAGGGTTTGCGGATTTTTAAGCCGCGGATACCGCTCGGGGTGTGCTGACATATACCCGATCGTTTCCTTGTAAGGAATGCCGCCCAGTTCCCGGGTGATGTCCTGCAGGTAGCCGGCCTTTTCAGCCTGAAGCAGCCAACCGGAAAAATAGTGCATGCGGGACGCATAACCGTTTATCGTGCCACCCCAATACCGTAATTGCCGGATGTGTTCCTGGAGGGTATCGAATGTCGGTTGCGATGTTTGTGCGGTGAGGGCCAGCGCCAGACTGTATTCCATGAAAGTCCAACAGTCGAGTTCCCGAAGGTTGACGACCAGTTGTTCTGTTTCTCCTTTGTCTAAAACACCACCTACATAAGGTGTGCCCATAAAAGAGCGGGCGATGGCCAGGGTTTGGGCGGCCAGATCCGGGTATTGGCGGGCAAGCGCTGTTTTTTGCTCGAAAATGGAAAGGTCCTGCGGATCCGGTAACGGCCTGCCGATGACCGAAACGGCAAACGGCTGCAAGGCCGGTGCCTGTCCGGTAGCCGGGAGGCCTGCCGTAAGCAGCCCCAATACTATGAACACGATGATCCGCATATTCTTCCGTTCATGTCCTTCGCGAAAATAATGCCGTTTTTCTGACTGGCGGTAGTTAACCGTTTGTCCGATGCATAAATTTTTAACATATTCTTCCGGCCCGGTCCGGACTCCGGCACTGGATTGGTACGACAGGATTCGTTACTTTCGCCGCGGCAAACACGCTCTAAGTTGCCGGATCGCAACTTTTGATGCTGAAATTCAAACCTGCTACTATGTTTCGTCGTTTTTGGGTTCCTGTTATTCTTTTTCTGTCTGGCTTTATTATGCCTGCGCAGGCACAACAGTTTCGCGTCCAGATAGCCGCCTTTACCGACTCGGTACCGATGTCCTATTTTACCGACCGCGGGGTGAGCGGGGTGATGTCGAGCATTGATGATACGGGGATCCGGCGCTATTTGTTCGGTTCGTACCCTACCTACCTGGAAGCGGAAGAAGTGCAACAGCAACTGATTGACAAAGGCTTTGATAATGCGACTGTGATCGACCTGGAAGTCCAGCGTCTGCTTACTGACCAGTCGTTGTGCAGCTACTTTAAGGGTGGCCCGGTGCCGGTAACAGAGAATGACAGCATCCGGTTTATTTACTTTGGGCTGGGGCAAACGGGGCTGCCGGAAAATGAAATGGCCGACCTGGACTATATGCTGAAAAAACTACAGGCGGTCCCGGGGTCCGACCTGCGCATTCTGAGTTACACGGATGCGGTAGGCTCCGGCAAAGCCAATATGGAACTGGCGACTACCCGGGCCCGAAAGGCCAGGAACTACCTGATCGACAAGGGGATTACACCGGATCGCATGCTGTTGCGTGTCTTTGGTGAAGCCGTTTCCGGAAATATTGAAGAAGAGATCGAGGATCAGGGCGAACTGGAAAGCATTCGCAAACTTTATCGCTGTATTGTGCTGGTCTGGCGTGAAAAATCCGGAGGGTGATTAGTCCTACCAGCGCCGCCGGCCCAGCGATAATACGGTAGCAGCCAGAAAAACAGCCGACAGGGAAAGGAAATACACGACATCCCGGCTGTCCAATACGCCGCGGCTCATCGAGTTGTAGTGATACTGGATCCCGAAAGCCTGCACCAGATCGTCGGTTTTGCCAAAAAAAACGGGCAGGCGGCTCAGGAAATCAAAAGCCATATACACGAAAAAGCACAGGAAAGCTGCCAGCAGAAAAGCAACGATCTGGTTGTTGGTCAGCGAGGAGGCAAAAATACCGATGGCCACAAATGAGCCGGCCAGGAACAGCAATCCGATATACGAACCCAGGATACCGCCGGAGTCCAGATTACCGGGAGGCGCACCCAGGTTATACACTGTGATATAATACAGGACCGTGGGAACCAGGGCAAAGAGCACCAGGGTCAGGCATGCCAGGTATTTACCGCCGACGATCTGCCAGTCTGCGATCGGACGGGTCACGAGCAATTCGATCGTGCCGGTCTGGGTCTCCTCTGCAAACGTACGCATGGTCACTGCCGGAATAAGGAACAGGAAGATGAGTGGCGCCATGGAAAACAGGGTGTCCATGGAAGCGTAATTGCCATCCAGCACACTGTAATCAGGGAATACCCACATGACCAGGCCCATGAGCACCAGAAAGATGCCGATGACAATGTAGCCGATCAGGGAGGAGAAAAAGGCGTTGATCTCTTTTCGGTATATCGCGAACATACGCTGGTATTCAGTATTTGGCTGGTGTGGACGTCCGGTGTGCGGCCCGTCCGGGTTATTTTGTCAGCTGCTGGAACACCTCTTCCACGCTGTATTCCTCTTTGTGCAGTTCCAGCAGGGTCAGTTTTTGTTTGGTAGCAAAACCCGAGATCGCCGGACGCAGGTCCTGGCCGGCGGCCGCCAGCACCTGCCAGCGGTTGCTGCCCAGGGACTTGACCTGTTGTACATCCGGGAGGGCCTCCAGTGCTTTCTGGTCGATAGCCTCTCCGAATTCCACTGTTACCACACTCTGACCGCTGAACTGTTGTTTCAGGTCGCGGATAGGGGCATCGGCTACGATCTTGCCTTTGTTGATGATGATCGCCCGGTTGCACACGGCTTCCACCTCTCCCAGGATATGAGTGGAGAGGATGACCGTTTTTTCCTTACCCAGCTCTTTGATCAGTTGCCGGATCTCTACGATCTGGTTCGGGTCAAGTCCGGACGTCGGTTCATCGAGGATGAGCACCTGCGGATCGTGGAGCATTGCCTGGGCCAATCCGACCCGTTGCCGGTATCCCTTCGACAGTTCGCCGATATGTTTATGCCGGTGACTGCTCAGGCCGGTTCGTTCCACCATCTCTTCAACCCGTTTTGCGGCATTGGGCACTTTGTGGATGCCTGCGACAAAACCGAGATACTCGCGTACGTACATGTCTTTGTACAGGGGGTTGTGTTCCGGAAGGTAACCAATGCAGGCGCGGGCTGCCATCGGTTGCGCCGTAACATCATGACCACACACCGATGCCGTGCCGTCCGTCTGGGGCAAATAGCCGGTAATGATCTTCATGGTCGTCGTTTTCCCGGCGCCATTCGGACCCAGAAAACCCAGAACTTCCCCTTTGTGCGCTTCAAACGAAATATCGTCCACAGCGCGTTGGGTGTCGAATGTTTTGGTCAGATGCTGGACTGTAACAGACAAGTTGAAATAGCGTTAAATACGTGAAAAGCAGTAACGGCGCAAAAGTAGGGAAAAAGACGCAACGGCTGCCGGTGTTTGTCGGCATGCCAACATTTGATCTGTTCCCTGCCGGTGGATAAAACGATTTTGCTGACTTTTCCGTTTGTATACCGGTTGACTTATTGCTCCTTTTACCGAAATTTGAAAAAATATGTTCAGATCCGCGTTGTTTTCCTTCTTGGTGCTCCTGTTTTCAGGATGGCTCAACGGCCCGCTGCCAGCTCCGGCTGCCGGCTTGCATGACAGTTGGGACGCCTTGTTGCGCAAACACGTAAGTGCCGACGGGAAGGTCAATTACAAGGGATTTAAATCGGACAAGGCCGCACTGGATGCGTACCTGCGTACGCTGGCGCAAAACCCGCCGGCTGCTTCCTGGAGCCGGGAAAAGCAGATGGCCTACTGGATCAATGCGTATAATGCCTTTACGATTGACCTGATCGCGGATCATTATCCGGTGTCCGGTATCATGAAACTGGATGGTGGAAAAACCTGGGATGTGCAGCGGATCGTGCTGGGTGAAAAACGCTATAGCCTGAACCAGATCGAGAATGAGATTCTGCGTCCCAAATTTAAGGATGCCCGCATTCATTTTGCGCTGAACTGTGCCGCGGCTTCTTGTCCGCCGCTGCTCAACCGTGCTTATACGGCCGAAAACCTCGACCGCTTGCTGGAACAGCGGACGCGGCAGTTTGTCAATAATACGCGGTATAATACGCTTTCGGCCCAAAAAGCCTCGGTCAGCAAGATTTTTGAATGGTATGCGGCGGACTTTGGCGACCTGCGTACGTTTCTGAACAGGTACAGCACCCAAAAACTGGAAAAGACGGCTAAAGTGTCGTTTAAGGAGTACGACTGGTCGCTGAATGAGTAAGGGGGCTTCGTTGATCCGACTAAAAACACCGGATCAACGAAGCCCCCCATTTTAAGCGAATTGAAAATTCGCTGCACAGCTGGCGAATTGCAAATTCGCCCTACCGGAGGTGGCGTTCAAAGACGGATTCAAGCTGTCCGGCTACCAGGTTTTTGGCAACAATGATCCGGTCTTTATCCAGCACATATAGTTCCGGCGTGATATCGACGTAGTATTTGGCGTAAATGGCCCGGTTGGTGGGGTCAAATACATTCGTGAAGGTGAAACGGTTCTTTTTCACAAACTCCCGCCACTCTTCATCCGTGGTGTTCACCGCAATCCCGAAGAAATCCACGCCGCGGTCCTTCCATTTTTCATAGATCTGCTGGATCTCGGGAGACTGCTCCTGGCAGTGCTCACAGTCCGGGCTGTACATAAATATAACAATGACCGGCGCTGTTTTTTCATAGATCGAGTGGTAAACACCGTTTACATCCTGGGCCCGTACGTCTGGGCCCTTGCGTCCCATCAGGCTGGCCTTCATCTCATCTACCTTTTGCCGGAGTTTCTGGACATTTTCCGGCGTATCCCAGTACGCATTTTCCGGCGTAATGTATTTATCGATCAGGTAAACATACACCGCTTCACCATCCATCACTTTGGTCTTGCCGTTTTCGTAGTTCAGGCCGATCCAGTTTACAAAGAACTGGAAGTAGTCCTTATACGGCAGCACACGCTCGACCAGCGGATCGGCGACTTTGATGATCGAATCAGGGCGTTGCGGTGTCAGTTCGGTGATATAGCGGCGCAGTTTGTTGTACACCACCGGCGTGTTCAGCAGGCGGCCGTCGGTAAAGTCCACCCCGTCCCAGAAATGGTTGCGGTAGTACATCAGGTTGCCCATCGTGTCTACTTCGCCATTGGGCTTGTGAAAGTCAGGCCAGTCGGGATTCTGACCGGCGATCTTGAACTTGGTGAAAAAGGCATTGGGGTATTTGGAAAAGATCTCGTCGAGGTGTGCTTTCCGCTCGTCCAGCAACTGGGTTTGCCGGGCTTTGGCTTCCTGGTAGGCATCGCTGCCGGGCGGATTGGTGCGGAGTAGCTGCCCCATCCGGCTCAGTTCGGGATCCTGGGCCTTCTGGAATTTGAAATTGCGGTAGAGCAGTTCGGTGTTAAGGGAGCCTTCCACCTGTATCGTGCCGGGGATATCCTCAACGTTGGCCCGCAGGGTCATGAACTGATCTTCCTGGTCGACCAGGATCGAAAAGTTTTTCTGGCCGGGCAGCAGAAAATAATAAAAACCGGGCCGGAGCGGTTTTTCCCGACGCAGGGTGAAATGGCCGGATGCATCGGCCAGACTGGAGTCGGCCAGGAAGTTCTGATCGCCATAGGTGCCTACCAGGCGCACCTTGCCAGCCTGCATTCCTTCTATATACACATCGATGACAGTGCTGTCGGCAACTGTATGGACCGGTGCAGGTTGTGCAGCACGGGCGATCGTTTGGAATAATGCAGGGAGGATAAAAAACAGGATAACTTGACGCATCGGGATATTACTTTTTTGTTTTGGCCTGCAAAAATAGGGCCGTGAGCCGGCCTATGAAAAGCCTTTTGAGATTTATTGACATTCATGGGCTTCTGACGCCTGGAGACTGGTTACCTTTGCCAGCCTCTTAACACAAAACTGCTTATATATGTCTTTTCGCAACCTTTTGCTGCTCGCTATACTGAGCCTGACGATCCTTGCCTGTAACAAGACCGACCAGGCGGAGGTCGACCGGAACGCCATCCTGCAATACCTGCAGGAAAATAACCTGACAGCTACGGAACACGATTCCGGAGTGTTCTACATCATTGATACACCAGGTAGCGGCGGTAGCCCCGACCTGAACTCGACGATCACCGTCCGGTACAAAGGTTCCTATCTCGATGATGTGGTGTTCGGGCAGACCTCCGGTTCGGAAACAGCTCAGCTGAAAATGAATGAATTGATCCAGGGCTGGCAGATCGCCCTTCCGTACTTCCAGAAAGGCAGTACGGGTACGATCTTTATTCCTTCCGGACTGGGCTATGGCGGAAACCCGCCTGTAGGGATACGGGCCAACGCTGTGCTGAAATTCGATATTGAACTGGTTGATTTTCAGTAGAAAGCGGGCTGCTCGCTTCCTTGATTTTTAAAAACCGCAAAGGCGCTAAGACGCGAGGCATACTGCTCCGCGTCTTAGCGCCTTTGCGGTTTAAAATATCCGTGCCAGGCCGATGAAGGCATTTTACCCGAGCACCCGCTCGTGCATGCGTTCTTCGATCTCTTCGGCTTCGATGGGTATGTCGGCGAACAGGTCTACCGGCCCGTTGTCTGTGATCAGGATATCGTTCTCCAGGCGGATTCCCAGGTTCTCTTCCGGAATATAAATGCCGGGTTCACAGGTAAAGACCATGCCGGCCTGGAAGGGTTCGTAGCGCAGGCCGATGTCGTGTACATCCAGGCCGAGGTGGTGGCTGACACCGTGCATGAAGTACTTCTTGTAGGCAGGTTTTTGTTTTTCCTGGTTTTTGATATCCTCCCGGCTCAGAAGGCCGAGGTCGATCAGGGCGCTTTCCATGATCCGGCCCACTTCCCGGTTATACTCGTCCAGGGTATTACCTGGTACCAGCAGGTTGCGGGCTTCCCGCAGCACCTGCAGAACTGCCTGGTACACGACGCGCTGCCGGTTGGAGAATACCCCGCTTACAGGTATGGAACGCGTCAGGTCGGCGGCATAATTGGCGTATTCACATCCGAAGTCCAACAGCAGCATATCGCCGTCGTGGCATTGCTGGTTGTTGTCAATATAATGCAGCGTACAGGCATTTTTACCAGAGGCTACGATTGGCGAATAGGCATGGCCGGTAGCGCGGTTCCGGATAAAAGCATGGATGATCTCCGCCTCCACTTCGTATTCCCAGACCCCTGGTTGCACGAACTGTAATACCTGTTGAAAGGCTTTTCCGGTGATAGTAGTGCATTCCCGAAGGATGTCCACTTCAAACGGACTTTTGATCATCTGCAGCCTTTTCAGGATCGGTTGTGCCCGTAAAATGGTATGGGCAGGGTAGCGCTCCCGGATCGACCGGGCAAACCGGGAATCCCGGGTTTCCACGGGTGACAGGAACCGGTCATTTTCATTCAGATTGAGGTATACAGCATCGGATAGCAGGATCAGTTCGTGCAGGAGCACCTCCGCTTCGTCGAGGAACAGCACCTTCTGAATACCGGAGGCCGCCCGGGCTTCTGCCTTGGTGTACTTATGCCCTTCCCAAACGGCGATGTGTTCATTGGTGCGTTTGATCAGCAACACTTCTTCAAACCCTTCCTTGGGGCAGTTGGGAAACAGCAGCAGCATGGTTTCTTCCTGGTCGATGCCACTCAGGTAAAACAGCCCGGTGTTTTGCCGGAACGGGAAATACTGGTCGCCCGAACGGGGCATGAGGTCGTTGGCATTGAAAATGGCCAGGCTGTTGGGCTGCATATCGCGGATAAACCGCCGGCGGTTGAGCTGGAAGAGCTCCGGATCAAGCGAAGGGTATTTCATCTGCAGTAGTAGTGCTGGTTTGCGCGGACTTGACTGTAGCGGCTAAAGTAGGAGAGTTTTCCGGACTTATGCAAACCCGTTCGACAGGAAACTTTACCCTCCGGGCAATAAACATCGGGCAATTTTTTGGGCTGAAAATTTGAAGGACCTGCAAAACCTGTATTTTTGGCGCGCAAGATTGGATGCAACGTGTTCCAATCGCCATTCCTAAAATTGTAAATCAAATAACACCATGAATTTTCCGGACAACTGCAAATACACCGAAGACCACGAATGGATCCGCATTGAAAGCGGCAATGTCGCTTATGTAGGCATCACTGATTTTGCACAAGGTGAACTGGGCGAACTGGTATACATCGAAGTTGAAACAGTAGGAGAAACGGTTGGCGCTAATGAAGTATTCGGCACAGTTGAGGCTGTGAAGACTACCTCCGACCTGTTCATGCCAATTGCCGGGAAAGTGCTGGAGTTCAACCCGAAACTGGATGATACCCAGGACGGAAACCCTGCGCTGATCAATGATGATCCCTACGGCGATGGCTGGATCATTAAGATCGAAATCGCAAACCCGGCCGATCTGGACGGCCTCATGGATGCGGAAGCCTATTCGGCACATGTTGCCTGAGGCATCCCGGTTTGACGGTTATTCGCCCGGAATATATCCGGTATGAAAAAACTGCGTTCAGCTACTGATCGCAGTTTTTTTATGGTTATGCCCATGGCAGGAACGGCAGAACGCTGCCTCACCGGGAAGCACTCAGCGCGAACAGCCCCTGGTCTGTCGGGTCACTGTCCAGGGTAAGTGTGCCGGAATACTGCAGGTCAGTGTCTGTCAGAATACCGACAGTGCCTTCGAACGTATAGGCCTCACCGTCCACATCCGGGAAATGCAGGGTCAATTGTTTGTCCCCGGTGATAGTATAGGTACCCAGGTTGGATTCAGTATCGCTGCTCATGCCGCCCGGATTGGCGGTCGTTTCGGTGTTGCTGGTCAGCAGTACCGTGCCAGTTGCGTGGAATTCGATAGTGGCAGTAGTTGTTTCGACCACTGCGACCTGGATGATGTTGCCATTGGCATTGATTTCAGTAGTATTATAGGTCGACGTGCCGACTACCTGATCGCCGGCAACAGTAAGAGAACTGATTGTCCAGGTACCGTTAAGTTGCTCCTCCGGGGATTTGTCTTTGTCGCAGGCGGTGATAAAAAGCGAAGCTAACGCGAGTAAAAGTGTCAGATTTTTCATGTGTGTTTTGCTTGGTTGCCAGATTGTATTTTTCGTCAGGGAACAGGCTGCAGGGCAGATGGTTCAACCAGCTGCAGAAATTGTTTTCCGGAAAAAAGTGTGGTGAAAAAACGCAGCACGGTGAAGCGCTGTCATGAGCAAAAGTAGCCCGGAGCGGGTGAGCAGGCAAGGACTCTGGCTGGGTTTAATAGGATTTTAGAGAGCCCGTTAAATAGTGTTATCCTGAAGTGGGTTCGGGTGCGTCTTCTTCCGGGATCTCCAGATTGTTATAGTCCAGTTGGCGGAGCTGCGGCACTTTCCACCAGGTCAGGCCCACCACGATGATCGTCATGATCCCGCCAAACAGCACAGCCGGTACCGTGCCCATCAGCCGGGCCGTCAGTCCGCTCTCAAATGCACCGATCTCGTTGGAGGAAGTAATAAAAATGGAATTGACTGACGAAACCCGTCCTTTCAGGCGGTTTGGTGTGAGATGCTGGATAAGGGAGGCGCGCACAAATACACTTACCTCGTCGAAAATACCAGCCAGGAACAAAAAGGCGAAGGACAGCCAGAAGGCAGTGGAAACTCCAAATCCGATAATGCAAATCCCGAATCCTGCCACGCAGGCCAGCATGGTGGCGCCGGCATGGCGACCCGGTGGGTGATGTGCCAGGAATACTGCTGTGAGTATAGCCCCCAGTGACATGGCAGCCCGCAGGATGCCCAGCCCTTCCGGGCCGACCTGGAGGATGTCCTTGGCATAAACCGGCAGTAGCGCCACGACTCCGCCGAACAACACGGCAAACAGGTCGAGTGCAATAGCCCCCAGGATGATCTGATTGTGGTATACGAAGCGCAAACCTTCGCGGATGCGGGTGAGCGCGGGTGCCCGGTGGTCGGTCGGCGGTACCGGCCGGGGGGCGATGCTCAACAGGGTGATCAGGGCCAGCCCCGTCAAAATGGTCATGCTGACAAAGGACCAGGTGACCCCGGCAAAGCCATATAGCAGGCCGCCGATGCCCAACCCACTGATACTGGCCACCTGCCAGGTGCTGCTGTTCCAGGTGATGGCATTGGGCAGGGTGCGTTTATCGACCAGTTGAGGCAGAAAGGCAAAATTGGTCGGACTAAAAAAGCCACGGCTTACGCCGGTTATGAAGATCACGGCATAAATACCGCCCAACAAAGTGCTTTGCGGCAGGGTATCCCGGTTTATTGCCAGCAGCACCAGCACAGTGGTGCAAAACAACATAAGTGTCAGGCAGCCAGCGAGGATGTTGCGCCGGTTGTATTTATCGGCCAGGTGCCCGGCCCACAGGCTGATTGCAATAGCCGGTATGGCTTCGGTCAGGCCGACGAAGCCCAGCATAAGCGGATCGCCGGTCAGGTCGTAAATGAAGTAGCCGACGGAGACCGACATGATCTGGATCGCCAGTGTAGTGAACAACCGCATGGTCAGAAACCGGCGGTAATCAGGTACCTGGAGGGCGGCGTACGGGCCGGGCCGGGGGGCGGGCAATTGCGAGTCAGGCTTCATGATCGGGACTGGACAGGGGCGCAAAGGTGAAAAGAATAGCAGAAAAAGCAGAGATTTCCGCACCTTTGCCTCCACACCACAGCCAATACAGGCTGATCCCGGCGGTTAATTGCCCTAATTTTTCACTCAATCACTCAATCACTCAATGAAACTGCTCGACGGAAAAGTAGCACTCATTACCGGAGGTTCCCGCGGAATTGGCGAGGCGCTGGTACGAAAATTTGCAGAACAGGGCGCTTCAGTTGCCTTTACCTATGTCTCGGCCGGGTCGGCCGAGCGTTCCAATAACCTGGCTGCCGAACTGGGCGACCAGGTGCGTGCTTATCAGAGCGATGCCGGTGATTATGCCCAGGCTGAATCCCTGGTATCCGATGTGCTGAAAGATTTCGGCAAGATCGATATCCTGATCAACAATGCCGGCATTACCCGCGATACCCTGTTGCTGCGCATGACGGAGGAACAGTGGGACGAGGTGATGCAAACTAACCTGAAATCAGTCTTTAACCTGACCAAGCACTGTCTGAAGCCCATGATCCGCTCCGGCGGCAGCATTATCAACATGAGTTCGGTAGTGGGCGTGTTCGGGCAGGCCGGGCAGGCCAATTACGCCGCCTCAAAGGCCGGTATTATCGCTTTTTCCAAATCGATCGCTAAGGAATACGGCTCCCGGGGTGTACGGTGCAACGCTGTGGCGCCCGGATTTATCGAAACAGAAATGACGGCCGTACTGGATGAAAAGACGAAAGACAGTTACCTCAGCGCTATTCCGATGAAACGCCTGGGTACCGGTGAAGAGGTTGCCAACGCTTGTGTGTTCCTGGGCTCGGAAATGAGTTCCTATGTCTCAGGACAGGTGCTGTCGGTATGTGGTGCGCTGAACACCTAAGTTCCTGAACCCCACAGGATAAACTTTTCAAATTTCAAATTTTTCTTTTCAAATTTCAAATCAAAGGAAGTCTCCAGCGCGG
>SBHD01000209.1 GCA_006226345.1 Bacteroidota bacterium
CAGGCCTACCCCACCGGTCTGATCCCCGGCGCACATGCCGAATACCTGTTCCAGCAGCACCACTGCCTGCAGACAAGAGCCGGCTACAACCTGGTGCGCCACCGCGATCTGGGTGTGCAGGACGACGAACGTGGCGACGGCTGGGGCGGCACACTGGGTTACCGGTATTATTTCAGAGAGGGCTGGTCGGGCTGGTTTCTCGGCGCCCGCAACGATATCTGGCGCAACCGGATCGACTGGCTGGATAAGGACGACAATGGTACCACGATCGACAACGGCACCAGTAAGATCATCGTCGTACAACCGACAGCAGAGGCCGGATACCGGTTCCTGCTGGGAGATAGTGGCTGGTTTATCAGTCCATCTGCGGCTTACGGCATCGAGATCAATGTCCAAACGAACGGGAAAGACGTGGGGGAAGGTACGATCATGCTGATTGGCATATCTGCCGGAAAACGGTTTTAACCGGCGCTTCCATAACCGGTCCAGGTTAGTGGGTTTTTTCTATCTTGGTCAAAACTTACCTACATTCAAACCAATACACGTTAAAAAACAAACACATGGAAGACCTTTTTGACTTTTCCAAGTTTTCGGAAATGATCACGCTGTATGCACCCAAGGTCGTCGGTGCATTGCTTACCCTGTTCATCGGGCTTTGGCTGGCCAACTGGCTGACCCGGCAGATCCGGCGCATCATGCTGAAAAGGGGTATCGATGAAAGTGTGCTGCCATTCATCGCCTCGATCATTTCCGTTGGCCTAAAGGTAATGGTACTGCTTAGCGTTGCCGGGATGTTCGGTATCGAAACCACCTCCTTCATTGCCATTTTCAGCGCCCTGGCCTTTGCCGTCGGACTGGCCCTGCAGGGCAGCCTCAGCCATTTTGCCAGCGGCGTACTGATCCTGGTCTTCAAACCATACAAAGTAGGCGACCTGGTCACGATCAACGGCATTACCGGTCATGTGGAAGAGATCCAGGTGTTCAATACCCTGCTGCTCACGCTGGATAACCGCCGGGTGATCATCCCGAACTCCGTAGTTACCAGCGGTGTGATCACCAACAACACCAGCCCGGGCAAGATCCGGGTGGACATGACCTTCGGTGTCAGCTATGGCGACGACATTGACAAAACGCGGCAGATCATCCAGGATGTAGCCGACGGCTGTCCGCATATCCTGAAGGATATTCCGGTAGATATTTTTGTCAGTGAACACGGGGCCAGTTCGGTCAATTTCGCGGTACGGCCCTGGTGTAAAAGCGAGCAATACTGGGACGTGTACTTCTACATGCACGAGCACCTTAAAAAAGCATTTGACAAAGGCGGCATTTCCATTCCGTTCCCACAAATGGATGTACACCTCGATAAGTAATGATGAGTTATGAATGATGAATGATGAATGGGTTCACCTTGGGTGGAGAGGGGAAACCATCTTTTATATGGTAAAGCCTGTGTGGGCTAACCGCAAATACGATGACGTTACAATACTCCACCCAAGGTGAACCCATTCATCATTCATTATTCATCATTCATCGTTATCCTAAATCTTCCGGATCGTACCTGAGCCAGAGATATTGCTGTTAATCTGCGGGTTTCCGCGGTATTCCACGTTGCCGCTGCCGGAGATAGTCACATCCAGCGATTCGCTCACTTCCAGGCGCACATCACCCGAACCGGAAATATTGATATTCGCTGTCAGGACCGGGCACCCGAGGGCATCGATATTACCGCTTCCGGTGATGTTGCAGAACAGGTGATCTGCCACCCCATCGATCGAGATGTCACCCGAACCGGTGATGAGCATGTTTACTTTCTCAAAATTGACATCGTAGATATCCATGTCCCCACTGCCGGTGATGCTCAGATCCAGCTGGTCGCCGACTATAGCATCCGGTACCATAACGTTAACCGAACCGCTTACCGCAATAGCATCCCAGGCCGGTGCCGAAACAACGATCTTCAGGCCATCCACATCGTACACATCGCGGTCAAAATGGATCTTGAGTACACCATTGTCCTCAATTGTTTGCAGGTAGGCAATTATACTTTCCTCACACTGCACTTCTACATGGTACACCGAGTCTACGCGCAGCTCGAGCCTGCCGTTGGTAGCGATGTCCACTGCATGGAAATCGGTTACGTTACGGACTTCCGTCACAATATTTCCCTTTCCCTTGATGCCCAATACGTCTTCGCAGGACGATAGGCTCCACAACAGCACTCCCATACACAGGAGCGTCAGCAGATTTTGCATGTTCTTGATCATAGCTAAAGTAGTTTTATGAAAAAATGGGTTCTGCGTTTTTAGTATACCCTCAGACACGCATCCCCCCGCTTTACCCTGACGGGCAAGCGCAATTTTTTTCATAAATATGTTTTTTGCAATGATCTAAAGCAGGGAAGGGCAGGAGATACATCCTTTAGGTGGCATTAATACACTAATGATCCCATGCCTGACGGCGGTTCTTTTTCCTTAGGCATTTTAAATTTTACATTTTGCCTTTCAAAAGCGTACACGCACACCTGCAGTCCAGCCCCACCAGGCCGACAGCCATCCATCAGCATTTTGCCCAGGGGTCAGTTGGTCATTAGTCACCACGCGGTCACGGATCGGGATGGAGCCGGGCCGGTCAGGATCGGCAAGGAACAGGTTGGCCGTAGGGCCGCCGGCAATAGAAAAATGTTTGCCGAATGTAAGGTCAAAAGCCGGCGCTACCTGCGTCCATTCCTGCCATTCGTTCAGGTGTGCCCCCTCATTGAGGTGCCGGTGAATGAGATCGAAGCTCAGGCCGGCCCAGTTAGCCAGCCGCATCCTGGCGCCAAAACCGCCGCCAAAGGTCCAGAAGCGGTTTTCAGCCGGACTTTCCGGGTCCATCCCGGCTGTCAGGATGGTATAAAACGCCGGGACTCCGGATTTAAACGCAGCATTGACCGTCAGCACATCGTTGGCACTGTATTCCAATACAACATACCCGCCGGTTTGCGACAAATTGACCAGGCCGATCTGCGCACCCCGAATCTCGCGGGCAAAGTTGATCAGGCCGATCTGCACGCCTTTGACCAGGCCACCGCGGTTGAAGACACCGGCCACCTGCAAACCATATAAGGTATCAGCGGTATTTCCGATGCCGGCTACCTGGTACACCCCGGTGTGGGCATGGTTGAGGATACCGGCAAACTGTGTGGTGTATTTACCCTTAGGCGCCAGATTCAGGATACCCGCAGCCTGTATAGCGGCCTGACCGACATAGCCGGCATAGTTACCGATCCCGGCAAATTGACCGCCATAGACCGTATCGCGGGCGAAATTGTAGATACCGGCAGCCTGGGCGCCGGTCATGTTGTTTCCGATATTGTTGAACAGGCCAGCTGTTTGCACGCCGGTCAGGTTGTCGCCCACAATATTGAACAGGCCGGCGGCCTGGAGACCGGTAACATCCTCCCTGGTAATATTGCCCAGGCCCGCCACTTCCAGCACCCGGTTGCCACGGGAATAGCCCGCCAGGATATTCAGGGAATAGTCGTTGATCACGTTTCCGCTGAGACGGTGGTTGGTACCCAGGCCGGGGAGCAAAGAAACCTGGGCATAACGGTGTAGCGAGTCGCGGACATTGAGCGTGGAAACTTTCTGTGACGAGCGGACGAAAAAGTCCTCCAACTCAGCAGCCACGGTATTCAGTTCTTCCCGGAAACCCGGTTTGTACGGCCGCTTCAGGGTATCCACATACAGGTCCAGTTTCACCAGCCGGGGCGTCTGCGAGGTTACCTGCAGGACCGTGTCATGGTAAGCCAGTTTGGATACTACGACCTCGGATCGATCCTCCACCTGCAGTTCATAAAATCCGTGTTTGTTGGTTGTGGTGGAGCGCAGGGTTTTACGGTCGTATACCGTCACGTCAGCCATGCGTTTACCGGTACTGGGGTCTGTGATGTAGCCGCTCAGTTTCTTTTGTTTTTTCCGCTGTCGCTTCAGGATCAGGTATTCCCCGCTCTGTTTGAACGTGTAATTATCGCCTAATATGTACAGGAGCGATTCACGGACGGTCCAATCGTCGGCAACCAGGGTCACCCGCTGGTTTTCATCCAGGATATTGGCATTGTATGACCATACAAAGCCGCCTTCCCGGGCGATCGTCGCCAGGGCTTCCTTGAGCGGCACCTGGTTGAACTGCACGGAGATCGTGCGTTCCAGCACATCCGAAGCCCGGACGGCAATCAGAGTAAAACAACAAAAAAACAGGAGCAGGAATACCCTGCCGGCAGCAATGCGAAACATGATCCGATTTTGTTCCCACTCAACCATGTTTACTCGTCACAACCTTCACCACGTAATACGTATACATCTCCTGCTTTTTCGAGCTCGATGGAGAAGGTTTCCGCGACCAGATCGAGCAAACGTTCGAGCGGCAGGTTGTTATACTGGGCTGTGAGGGGGCAGTTGTTGAGCGCTTCGTTCTGAATGGTGATATCCACACCGTATACCCGGCTGATCTGCTCGACGACCATATGCAGCGGCGTGGCATCAAAGCGAAAGATACGGTTCTTTTCAGCAGGCTGACCCTGCTCCGGCGCCATGCGGGTTAGCGTAGCGGTATTAATGGTATACACAGCCCGCTCGCCGGCCGTCAGCAAAAGTGTGGTGCCGCCGAGGCTGACCCGTACTTTCCCTTCCGATACGGAAACAAATACTTTTTCCGGGTTGGACTTATTATCCACGGTAAAAACCGTTCCGACCACCTGCACCTGCAGGTCCAGCACTTCCACTACAAAAGGACGGGTAGTATCGTGCGCCACAGCAAAATTCGCTTTGCCCTCCAGGCGCATGCGTCGTTCGCGGCGGTTAAAGTCGGTTGCCAGGGTCAGTCCCGATGCCTGCTCCAGTTGGACCACTGAGCCATCGGTAAGCGTTTCGGTAAGGGCTGTTGCATCTGCCAGTATCTGTACCGGCTGTGGCTGCATCGAAACCTGCCACCAGTACACGGCAGCGATCGCCAGGACCAGAATGGCTGCAGCGCGCATCAGGAAGCCGCGCTGCCAGCGCAGTGTAAAGCCCTGTCCTGCTCCGCCACTACCACTTTGCAGCCGGTTTTTCACACGCTGCAGTGCCGCTTCGGTATCTACAGGTCGCGGCGGTGCTTCCAGGCCGGCGGCCGACCGCTCCCACAACCACTGCAGTTCGCTGAGGTGCTGTTCATGCTCCGGCGATTCTTCCAGCCAGCTGCGCAGGGCCTGCTCCTCTTCGGGAGAACATTCACCAGCCAGATGCTTGGCCAGGAGTTCATCTATTTTTTCGTCAAAAAGATCCATTCAGGCACAGGTTAAGCGTGAGCAAATACATTTGGTCAAGCAGGTACCAACATCCCGTTATCCCGAAAAAGGTGACGAGGTAGTCGGCCAGCTGTACACGAAGCACCCGCAGGGCTTTTCCCATCTGGGTTTCCACCGTTTTGATAGAGATGCCGAGTTGTTCGGCGATCTCCCGGTATTTCAGGGACTCAAACCGGCTCAATTCAAAAATGTGCCGGCATTGAGTCGGCAGGGCATCCATGGCACGCTGAAAGCGTTCCTGGAGCTCGGGGGCTGTATCTTCAGGCATGGTCTGCATATTGTCCGGTTGTTGTGCGGTATAATCCAGGTACCTGGAGCGTACCTGCTGCGAACGCAACCGGTTCAGGCAGGCATTATGCACAGACTTGTACAGGTATGCCTTTAATGACCAGGCTACGTTCAGTTTCAGCCGGTACTCCCAGAGTTTGACAAAGGCCTGCTGGACCAGATCCTCTGCTTCGTCCATGTCACCGTCGGCCAGACGGCAGGCATAGTGGCACAAGGGCTCATACCAGCGTCGGAAGATCGAATCAAAGGCGGCCGTTTCGCCACGCTGCAGCGCTTGCACCAGATTGTTTTCGTCTTGATACTCCAACATCAACGGGTTTGTTGTACTCCTTAGACACGTAAGACCGGTTTTACCCTTACCGGAGGGCGCAAAAATATTTATTTCGGATTTTTTCAGGGCTGGCATCAGGGTAAACAGTGGGTAGCCGTGTCTAAGGACCGATTTTCAAATTTCAGGGATGTTTTGAGGCAGTTCATCCAAACAGCACTGCCCCGGATAATTCAAAAGACACTAAAACACATCAGCTATGTTGCACCAATCAAAATTTATTTTTCTCCCCCTGCTGCTCCTCTGGTTTTGCCAGACTGCACCGGCCCAGCAATTTTCCCAGACTCTGAAGGGTACGGTACTGGACAAGGCCGTCAAATCGCCGCTGATCGGCGCTACGGTAGTAGTACTGGGTACCGATCCGGTAAAAGGCACCATGACGGATGCCGACGGCCGCTTCCGGCTGGCAGATGTGCCTGTTGGCACACGCTACCTCCGGGTTACCTACCTGGGATATAAGGAAGTTGTTATCCCCAATATTATCGTCAATTCGGGCAAGGAAACCGATCTCGTGATCGAACTGGAGGAAGATCTGGTGCTCACCCGGGAGGTAGTCGTGCGGGCTACCGTGGAAAAACAAAAACCCCTGAATGAATTGTCCACCGTCAGTGCCCGGGCATTTTCGGTAGAAGAAACCCAGCGTTTTGCCGCAGCGGTCAATGACCCGGCCCGCATGGCTTCAGCCTACGCAGGCGTGGCCATGAGCGACGACGGCAGCAACTATATCGCCATCCGGGGCAACTCCCCCACCGGCCTGCTGTGGCGTATGGAAGGCGTGGATATTCCGAATCCCAACCACTTCTCCTCCGTGGGGACTTCCGGCGGCGGCATTTCCATCTTGAGTGCCCAGCTGCTGACTAACTCGGACTTTATCACCGGAGCATTTGCCGCCGAGTACGGCAATGCTCTTTCCGGTGTATTTGACCTGAAGTTGCGCAAAGGGAATGCTGAAAAACGGGAATACACCCTGAAAGCCGGCTTTTTAGGGCTGGATGCGGCGGCGGAAGGCCCGATCGCCCTGGGAAACCAGACCGGATCCTACCTGATCAACTACCGGTATTCCACGCTTTCCCTGATCAGCAAACTGGGGGTCAATATCGGCGACGCACAGACGGATTTCCAGGATCTTTCCTTCAACATTTGGATGCCGGCCGGGAAACTGGGGCAGTTTACTCTTTTCGGAATGGGCGGCCTCAGCACACAGGCTTTTGAAGGAGAAGCGGACTCCCTGCTCTGGAAAACGGATCGCGGGCAGCAATATTCGTGGGATTACAAAGCCCATACCGGAGTGGTGGGGCTGACCCACAGTATCGTCTGGGGTGACAATACGTTCCTGAAATCCGTGGTAGCCGTTTCCGGCACCTTGAACGGCGACCAGGAGGACAAATTCCTGGAGGATTACACTGTCCGCAGGCTGTATGTGGAAGACCACCATCAGTCTAAGATCACCGCCTCATCCGTACTGACCCGCAAGTTCAATGCCCGGCATCTACTACGTGCCGGCGCCTATCTGAACCTGATGGATTTCCGGTTCAAACAGCAGGAGTGGGACGACGAAGCAGAGCGGCTGGTGCAACAGATCAACAAGACCGGCAATGCCAGTTCGCTCAACACCTTTGCCCAATGGCAGTACCGGGTCAATAACAACCTGACGCTGAATACTGGTGCGCATGCCCTTTTCTTTTTCCTCAACAACAGTTATTCGATCGAACCCCGTGCATCGGTGCGGTACGCGTTCAACGAGCGGCAATCGCTCAGCCTGGGCTACGGATTGCACGGGCAATTGCAGCCCCTGGGCGTGTATTTTGTAGAGGATGAAGCCGGGAATATGCACAACCGGGACCTGGGCCTTTCGAAAGCGCACCACCTGGTACTGTCGTACGACCAGTCGTTGGCCGGCAACTGGCATATCAAGCCCGAAGTATACTACCAGGCCTTGTTCGATGTGCCGGTCAGCAGGGATGTGGCCGACAGTTATTCCGTGCTTAACGAGGTGGAGGGTTTTGCCCCGCAGGCACTGGCCAATACCGGCAAGGGGCGCAACTACGGCGTAGAACTGACCGTGGAAAAGTTCCTCACCAACGGCTTTTACTTCATGTGGTCTTCCTCCCTGTTCGAATCGGAATACCAGGGTTCAAATGGCAATTGGTACAATACCCGCTTCAACGCCAATTTTATCAACAGCCTCGTCAGCGGAAAAGAATGGGACTGGAACCGCAAACAGAAAAACCGCACCTTCGGCCTCAACCTCAAACTGACCTGGATGGGTGGCCTGCGCGAATCGCCGATCGACCTGATCGCTTCAGCGGCGCAGGAGAAAACGGTGCGCGACGACAGCCGGGCTTTTGAAGACCGCATGCCCAACTATTTCCGGGTCGATGCCGGCGTCCAACTCAAGCGCAATTACGCCCATGTGACCACTACGGTCGCCCTGAACGTCCAGAACGCCAGCAACCGGCAAAATGTGTTCGGCCGCTACTACGACACCGACGACCGGGAGGTAAAATACTGGTACCAGGCGCCGTTGATCCCGGTGTTGAGCTACAAGGTGCAGTTTTGAATGAGGAGTTATGAATGATGAATGATGAATGGGTGCACCATACAGGTGTAAGTTGGAGTCCTGTAATTAAATAGCCTATTCTGTTGGCTAACCGTTTAAACGATAACTTTGCACCGACCCCAAAGGTGAACCCATTCATCATTCATCATTTAACATTCATCATTCCTTGAACACCTCCCTCTCTTCCGACGAATGGCAGCGGTACCTGCGGCAAATGAGCCTGCCGGAATGGAGCCTGGACGGGCAGGCCCGGCTGCAGCAGACCAGCATACTGGTGGTTGGTGCCGGCGGTATCGGATCCGGCCTGCTGCCTTACCTCGCCGGAGCGGGTGTCGGCCGGCTGGGTATTGCGGACAGTGATGTGGTGGAGACGACCAACCTGCACCGGCAGGTATTGTACGGCAGCAATGACCTGGGGAAGCCCAAAGCACAGACTGCGGCCGAACGGTTGCTGGCCGCCAATCCACACTGCACAATAGAAGCCTATCCGGTCCGGCTGGAAGCAGAAAATGCAGCCGACCTGATCGGCGGATTTGACCTTATTGCCGACGGCTCAGACAATACTGAAACCCGCTACCTCGTCAACGACACCTGTGTGGCGCAGGGCAAAACGCTGGTCTGGGGCGCTGCCGCAGGGTTCCAGGGACAGGTTTCGGTGTTCAACAGCCCGGATGCCGTTGGCGGACGCGGCCCCAACCTGCGCCACCTGATGCCCGAGCCACCCGTAGATGCCCCGGACTGTATCGATGCCGGGGTACTGGGACCCGTGCCCGGTATAGTCGGTGCGCTCATGGCCGCCGAACTGCTCAAGCTGGCTACAGGAGTGGGGACGTTGCTCTCCGGCCAATTGCTGGTCTTTGATGCCCGTGGAATGAACTGGCAAAAGATCCGGTTCAAATAAACAACATCCGGCCGAACCTTAGCAAGCAATAGTTGTTATTTTCATTACTTTCAAAAATAATTGAAAACAACATGGTTGCTACCCGCTGGCCGGTGCCACCCAAACTGGAGCACTTCCTGGCCACCCAATCCGAACGCCCCTTCACCTATCCGGAAACCGGCGCCACCCGGTCGGGCAAAACACTGCCCGGGTTTGACAACGACCTGCTGCGTGTGGAGGTCGGACAGGGCACCGCCGATTTCGAACAGGCCAAAGCAGCGATCCGCCAATGGCAGATGTTTCCGGAACACTGGACCCGTATTTTGCCTGCAGCCGCGCCGATCGAAACCGGCACAACCGTGGCCATGTATGCCCGCTACCTGGGCTTTTGGTGGCGCAATGCCTGCCGGATCGTGTACACCGTCGATATGCCCCGGGCTTACGGATTTGCCTACGGTACTCTGCCCGGCCACATCGAGCGCGGAGAAGAACTCTTTTTGGTCGAACTGGAACCGGACGGGACGGTCTGGTATGAAATACGGGCATTCTCCAGGCCCCGGCATCTGCTGGCGCGGTTGGGCTACCCGTTAGTCCGCGGGTTACAGGCCCGGTTCCGCCGTGATTCCGCCCGCCAGATGCGGGCATTCGTTCAGACACCTGATCCTGTCGTATGAAAACCGCCCTTCCCTTTTACCGGACCTTTTATCTGCAGGCCCTTGCAGGTGGCTTTTTTTGGCTGCTGCTCCTGATTATACAACCTCCCAATCTTTACCACGATCAATGGGCGCGGCTGCTGTTGCAGCTGGCCGTGCTGGTGTTGGTGCCCCTCGTGCTTCAGGCATGGCGCTACCCCGATCCCCGGATGCGGTATGCCCTGTTCCCGGCAGCGGTTGGAGTGGTCGTTTCCCTGCAACTGGAGGCCGGACCGATAGCGGCCATATGGGCACTGCCCTGGCTGTTGGTGACGAGCGGATTGTTTGTTTCCGGTACCCGTGAATTGCTGGAATCCCGCCGGGTAACAGCGCCTGTGGCAGCCAAAGTGTTTATCCTGATCGGCGGTTTGAGTTTGATCGCCGACCGGTTGGGACTTCAGCCTCTTGGTTTTGACCCGGCCATTGTACTGCTCACAGCAGTGCATTTTCATTTTGCCGGATTCGTTTACCTGTTCCTGCTTGGGCGGGCAGTGGAGTACTGGCCCGGAACGTTGAGTAAGCGTGCTGCTGCGCTGGCCGTGCTGGCCGTTCCTCTGACAGCAGTGGGGATTACCACGAAACAGGTATGGCAGGAGGATCTGCCGGAAACCCTGGCTGCGATCACGGTGGTTGCCTCCGGTTTTCTAGGGGCGTTGGTTTACCTCCGCCAGGCGCTTCGGGGACAGCATCCCACTGCCGTCCGTATCTGCTGGATAGTTCTGGCACTGAGCTTGCTGCTCAGCATGACCATGAGCCTTGGATACGCCCTCCGGCCATATTACAGGGCCGATGTGCTGACCATCCCGGTGATGCGCGCCCTGCATGGTACAGCCAATGCGTTCGGAGTGGCGCTAACCGGTGTATTGGGCTGGTTTTTTGCCGATCGAAAAGCAACGGTTACCAGGCAATAACAGCTACAGAAACCAAACCGAAATGAGCCAAATGTTAAAGTGAGAAAATTTAATATGGCTTGATATAATAATTCAGGACCGGGGGTAGTTTAATACCCGATTTATTTTTAACTGCATTCCATCCAAATCATGTTTTCATGCCTATGAAGGAAAACTACACATATGACTCTTTGGTACAATTCCTGTACCATGAAATGCCGGCCGATGAAGCAGTGCTCATGACCCAACAACTGGAAGACGATGCTGCGTTACGCGCCTCCTTCGAGGAGTTGCTTCAGGCAAAAAACCAATTGCTGAAGGCCAGCTTTAACCCCTCATCTGCCGTACTCAACAATATCCTAAAGTATAGCACAAAAACGGCTCTGGAGGCTCAGTTCTAACCAAATAACAGCCTCCGAACCATGAAAAACCCAGGCCCTCATACCGGTTCTCCGGAATGGGGGCTTTTTCATGCCCCTTTCCCGCACTCCTGCCGCAGCAGGCACGTACGTATTCCCTAATAGAAAAATCCTACATTTACCGCCTGAATATGGCGCGTAAACCGAGAACCTTTATTGCTCCGGCCGTCCCCATTCATGGGGTCGCCGACCGTGGAAAAGGCGTTGGCCGGACGGCCGACGGCCTGGTCCTGTTTGTAGAAGGCGCAGTACCCGGCGATGTGGTCGATGTCTTCGTCCAGAAAAAGAAAGGCGGCTTTGGGGAAGGCCGGATCGAGCGGCTCGTCACCCCCTCTCCCGAACGCATCGAACCTTTCTGCCAGCACTTCGCCGTCTGCGGTGGATGCAAGTGGCAACACCTGGAATATACCGAACAACTGAAACATAAAAACCAAGCCGTGCTCGATGCCTTCCAGCGCATCGCCAAGGTGCCGGTAGATGAATTCCTCCCTATCCTGGGTGCACCGGCTACCACATATTACCGGAACAAACTCGAGTTCACCTTTTCCAATAAACGCTGGTTGCTACCGGATGAAATGCCTCCACCGGACCCGGATACCGAAGCGCCGAAATTTCCCGGGCTGGGCTTCCACAAAGCCGGCGCCTTTGATAAGGTGGTCGACATCCACCACTGCTGGCTGCAGGCCGACCCATCCAACGCCATCCGGAACACCGCCCGCCAGATCGCGCTGGACCAGGGTTTGGAGTTCTACAATGTGCGCCGGCACGAAGGTTTTCTGCGCAACCTCATGGTCCGCCTGACCACCACGGGGGAGGTGATGGTGCTGCTTAGCTTTGCCCGCGACGAACCGGATGCCATCACTGC
>SBHD01000317.1 GCA_006226345.1 Bacteroidota bacterium
CCGTATCGCTTGTGCCACAGTCATTTAGAATACATACGCACAAATTACCCGATGCAACTGAATCCCAAACGACATAAATGGAATCTGTACCCTGACCTGCAATAATATTCATGCCGGGAGGGACATTCCAAATGGTGGCGGCTCCGGGCTCCACATTTCCTGTAGAATAAACTATGGTATCGCCGAGACAATGTACCGGTTCGCCGGAAATTGGTGCGGGGGTGTCAGGTATCACGGCAGGAGTAATCTCCAGGCAGACAGGAATACTGACCTCACACGCATTTATTGCCTGCACACAGATAGTATCTGCACTGTTGAGGCTCCAAAGGACCTCAACAATTGATGAATCCTGTCCGGAAACCAGTACAGCCCCGGTTGGAAGTTCCCAGGAGTAATAGTCTGCATTCCCGCCCCCAATTACGCTCCAGGTATAAACTACTCCGGGGCAGATGATTTCCGGACCGTCAATTCCGGTTGGAGGTGCAGGCGGTTGTTGCTGAGACACAACGGTAACAGCGGCAGTGTCACAACAAGTTATCCCGGCTGATTGGCAAACCTCCAGAAAATATACACCGGCAGAATCTACGCGGATGTTCATCTGATCAGATGGTCCGATAATATGCCCGCCGTTACCGGCAAACCAGTGGTAGGAATTATCCGGATCGGCAGTAGCGTTGCTGTCGGCAGTCAATTCAATTTCTGGAAGTACACAGGTCAAAAACGGTGGCGGTGCTATTCCGGCTTCCACTTCAATAACATGCAAATTCAGCACAACCGTGCTGTCACAACCATTGGTGCCGGTCAGGCTTCTAAAAAACTCGCCACCTGAACATGCCTGCTCAAACCCCGGTACCAAAGAACAAGTGCCGGAGCAAATAGTGTCAAGGATCACAACGGTATCCGGTTCCAGTATATCTAGATACAAGGTAGCCGAGTAAGAGCAGCCATTATCTGTTATCTCTAAGGTATAGACCCCGGACTGGCAGAAGGTGGAGTCGTAATAGGATGCGCACTCTGGCGCACACAAAGTGAGGGTGTCCTGTAAATTTGGAAGTGGCGGTTGGATCGAAATGTTTACACAATTCGAGGTGATCTTTCCACAGAAGGGGGGCGTTGGTGAATTGAGCTGAGCTGACAGTTGGGCGAGTGTCAGTATTCCATTCGGGGCCGGCAAGTCACTGGAATCAGCGGCCAGATAAGAGAGCCCGCAAACGGTATACAAACCTGGTGCGAGCTGACGAAGATCAGGTGTATCAAGGTAATCCAGCAGAAAGCCCCCGGAACCAAGCAAATACATATAGTCATACAGGTCCGGATCCGGTGCCTGTTGTGGCGGACTATAGGTAGGCGTCAAATCCAGATCTAGCGTAGTATCTCCTGCGCAGGCCACCACGTCCGCCTGTAACAGGTTGCCAGCATTGGCCTCGCAGGAAACGCATTCAATGCCTGCCGGATCACAAAACAGGATTTCATATCCAAAGAAATTGCCGACATCATTGGGTAACTCATCAGTCACTGACAGGGTCCACTGCCCATTAACAGGACCGGAGTCCAGGTCCTCCAGGCAGCCATCGAATGGATAGTAGGAGCCATTGTATCCTCCAAAAAGCCCCCAGTTTTGGTTGTTGTTCCAGACCGGGTTAAAACCTGGGTCCGGATCAGCAGATTCGCCACAAGGGATGAACGTGATATCCCAGGTAGTTCCGTCAGTTTCTCCAAATAATCCGGTTGGACCTGTAAGCGTGACCGTTTGCCCGGAAGGAGAGGTCAGCGTAACCAGCAGGTCTCCAACATATTCATGGCTGAAGTGCAGAACCACGCCGCAAACCCCCTGTCCGTTCTGTCCGAGGACAGGATTTGCAGCATTTTGGACCTGAATGTAGAAATCACCCTGAAAAAGGTCGGGCATAAATTGAGGACAATTGGTACAGGAGCAACCCGGCTGTGCTGCAGACCAATAAGGCCAAACAGACAGAATAATCACCGTAATCAAAAGCCGTACTTGAATAAGCCGGGGGAGATTCAGCCACTGTTCCACTTGTGCATTTCGCATTTCTTTGGCCCGAATAGGCCTTACTTATCGAATATTTTGTAACAAGGCCGGCAATGCAGGATTAGCAAAAATTAATTTGGTTGATCAAGGGGGAAGACTGAGGCGTAAATTACAAAATACGCAGCAATGCCAGATGCCGGCCAACTGTTAATTATTCCCGCTCCCGCCATTTCGGGCAAATCCATTGACTAAACTTTACGAAGTCTGGCATAATACCTTTTGTAGCTGCGGATTCCCTTACTTTTGCGCATACTGGATTTTCCTTATTTGTACTTTACTTTAATCCGGGTCTGAAATGTGCATGAGATGAAAGTTCTTCCCCTTGTTTTTCTATTGGTTCTTGGGATATCAGGTGTTGACTTGCGAAGTCAGACGCTACTGCACGAACCCGGAGCATTACTGGTTCGGCTGGATGATGGACAGCATCCGCTGCCGTTGATTACCCGTCTTCAGGAGGACCAGCCAGATATGTTGTTGTCTAACATTGAACTTGCCTCGCGGGCGCTCAATGTATGGCTGTTGCAAACTGATCCGTCCCTCGAAACCAACTTGCTTGAATGGATAAACAAGCAGCCTGAAGTACTTACGGCGCAGTACAACCACCTGTTGGAGTACAGAGGCCGGATAGGGGAGGGGGGATTACTTCCGAACGATCCACTGTTCACACAACAGTGGTATTTTCTGAACACCGGAGCCCAGGGCGGCATTCCAGATGCCGATCTGGATGCAGAACAGGCCTGGGCGATCACGACTGGTGGTCTGACAGTAGCCGGTGATACCATTGTCTTGGCGATTATTGACAGCGGGTTCGATTATACACATGAGGACCTGTCTTCCAACCTGTGGCGAAATCATCAGGAAATCCAGGGTGACCATCTGGATAATGATGGCAACGGGTATGTCGATGACTACTATGGCTGGAATGTCTATGAGGAGAACGACGATATAGGCGGTGTGTCGACCGCACACGGCACTCCGGTTGCTGCAGTTGTAGGAGCCAGAGGTGACAATAGCATTGGCGTAACAGGAGTAAATTGGCAAACAAAATTATTGTGTGTCGCCGGGAACAACACAGAGTCCGCTATTCTGAAATCTTATGATTATGTCTGGATGGCCCGTAAAAGGTATAATGAGTCTAATGGGCAGGATGGTGCATTTATAGTTGCCGTTAACTGCTCCTGGGGACTAACTTATGGTCAGCCATCCGATGCCCCGCTTTGGTGCGCGGCGTTTGACACCCTTGGAGCCGTCGGTATCCTGAGTATAGCTGCCACCGCCAATGTTCCTGTTGATGTGGATATCGCCGGTGATCTACCTACCGCATGCAACAGTCCATATCTGGTTACAGTAACCAGCCTTGACCGGTGGGATAATAAGGCTGGCAATGCTGCCTGGGGGCTTAAAACCATTGATCTTGGCTCGTATGGAGAAGATATCTTTTCTGCAGGCACCAATAATACGTATGGCCATTTTTACGGGACATCCTTTGCAGCACCGCAGGTGACCGGCGCCGTGGGCCTTCTGTATGCCGCGCCTTGCCCCAATCTTTTAGAAATAGCACAAATCCACCCGCCGACTGCAGCAGCCCTGGTAAAGAACCGGATATTATACTCTGTTACCCCCAATACTTCGCTATTGGGACGGACGGTCTCCAATGGCCGGCTAAATCTTGAAAAACTCGTGGGCGACTATGAAGATCAATGCACAGATTGCATACCTCCATTTGCACTGATGGCTCAGGAAGCGACTGAAAACAGTTTGCTCATGCACTGGTTGACTACTCTGGGCATGCAGTCAATTAGTTTGCGTTGGAGAAAAGCCGGAACCTTCTTCTGGTCTCAATATAATAACGTGACCCTGCCATTTGAGTTGCAAAACCTCCAGGGGTGTACCGGCTATGAATTTTCCATACGGGGTGTGTGTCCGAACGGAAAAACCAGTACATGGTCGACTCCGGTGGTTGTGCAAACTACCGGATGTTGTTATCCTCCCGAAGATATTCAGGCACTGGACATAACGGAAACATCGGCTTTACTATCCTGGTCTTCACAAAGCCACACCACTAACTTTGAAGTCTGGATCCGCGATGCAGACAGTTCTTATTTGGAAACATACTGGTGTACCCAAACAAGCAAAGTGATAACTGGCCTGGAGCCCTGTACCACCTACCTGGTTGAAATAGCTGCACAGTGTACCGCCGACAGCCTTTCACTTCCACGAACATTTCAGTTCAGGACAAACGGCTGTGGCTCCTGCACTGATTTGAATTATTGTGGTTCCGAAGCCAATTCAGCCAAAGATGAATGGATCAAATTGGTGATGCTCGGCGCCTGGACGCACGCGTCGGATGGCCATGAGGGTTTCGAGGATTTCACCGGCGACCTGGGAAGCCTGCCTGCACTACAGCCATTAATGCCTCAAACTGTTACGATCACACCGGCATTTTCCGGATTGCCCTACAAAGAATTCTTCCGGGTGTACATTGATTTTAATGCTGATGGTGATTTTGATGATGACCATGAACTGGCGTTTGATCCCGGGTTCGCCAGCGAGTCCACCGTCTCCGGTGTAATTTCACTTCCAGATGACTTTGTACCGGGGGTTACACGGATGCGCATTAGTATGAAGTATCGCTCTTTGAATGGTTTGCCACCGAATCCGTGTGAATCATTTGATTTCGGCCAGGTGGAGGACTACTGCATTCAACTTGGCCCGTCGACGTCGTCCAGTATAAAAAAAACAACTCCCGTCGAATCAGAAGCGATCTGGTATCCGCAACCAGTCAGCAATTGGATGGAGGTGCGCCTGCCGGAGGCCGTACATGGCAAGTTCAAGTTGCGGATATTCACACCTGCAGGCGCAGGGGTGCTTGATTCCAGCGGTTACTATGCCGGACGGAAGCCTATACGTGTAGACTTGCCCGACCTGCCTGCCGGACCATATTTTGCCCTGCTATTTATTGACGGACAAGTATACCGACATAAATTATTGATTTTGCGGTGATTACTTGCGCTGAAGGAGAAAACGGGCGAGTGAAAAGAAATTAGTCAATATTGGAGAAATACTTCCGGATCTCTGTAGCGTCCTTTGCCTTTATCCGGCCGGATAAGATCAGCCGGATCTCCCTCCTGCGCGCTGCGGCCTCATACAGGCTTTGCTCTTCGCTGGACAAGGCTAAAACAGGCGGTACCTGGACCGGCACACTTTTACTGTCGTCGACTCCTACGAAAGTAAAATAAGCATGATTACAACGCCGGGGTTGCTGCCCCTTGATATCATTGGCAAACACCTCTACGTAAATCTCTACAGAAGTGCTAAAAGCCCGGGTGACACTGGCTTCCAGCGTGACGACCTCACCCAGTTTAATTGGGTTTTGGAATGAAATGTGATCCACAGCCGCTGTTACCACATGCGCTTCGCAATGGCGGCCGGCGCATATAGCTGCAGCAATATCCATCCAGCGCATAAGATACCCCCCCATAAGATTTCCCATGGGATTGGTATCGTTCGGCATGACCATTTCCGTCATGACAGTAAAACTTTCAGCGACCTTTTTAGGCTCGAGTGAGCGGTTGGGCATAAATAACGTAGGGTGTTTATCTGTTTGGTACAAAAACACTGCCGGTAAAACAATTTACCGGATAATCAGTTTTGAACAAGTGCCGTCCGGGAGCGCAACACCCAAGCGTAACCACCGAACATCACCCCGCAAAAAAACAGGTCTCCTAAGAGGGTATTACCAAAAAACGGCAAGCCCGCTGTATAACAGGCAAGCAACCCTGCCAGTGACTTCGGATAAAGCGTCGTGGTTGCCCAGGTGCCGAAGTTACTGACCAGAAAGAAAAGAACCGAGGCAGACAGGCTGGATCCGATTATACGCTGCGGTGAAACATTTGTGCGCAACAGAAGGGAACCTACTAGAATGACGAGTGCGAGGGCAAGGTACACCCAGCCCGAAGTAAACCAGGTAAAGCCGTCATAGAAAGCACTGTATACTACATTGTTCAGAACAAGGTCAGAAACGAACAATGCCAGAACAGGCACCATCCAGATCAGCCAGCGACGTTGCAGATAGGCAGCTCCGAACAAACCTATCGCTGCAAGCGGAGTAAAGTTGGGCGGATGTGGGATCAAACGGGCAAATGCAGCAAGAACGATCAGAAGCAGTGCAATTCTAAATTTCATATTTTTCAATTGAGACATAAACTAAGATCAACTGCAAAGATAGCGTGCCAGAACCTACGCTCGGTCTTCTACAGGCTGCGTTTTTCCAAAAAAGCCTCTGGTTGCTTCGTTATGACTGTATCATTGTGTAAAACTTTATCGGAAAACATGAAGAAACAATTCTCCTGCATTAGTGTCCTGCCCGTATTTCTGTTCCTTGCCTTTAGTTTGCCTATTCTGCATGCACAGCCGGACCGGTGGCAGCAGCGTGTCAATTACACCATGGTGATCGATATGAACGTCGAAAACAACCAATACCATGGCACGCAACGTTTGGTGTACTCCAATAATAGTCCTGATACCTTGTTTAAGGTCTTTTATCACTTGTATTTCAATGCCTTCCAGCCCGGAAGCATGATGGATGTCCGGTCCCGGACGATAGAGGATGCAGATCCCCGCGTATCTGACCGGATCAGCAAACTGAAACCGGAAGAACAAGGATGGATCAAGGTGTCCAAACTACTTCAGGATGGCAAGCCTGTCCGGTTCGAAATAAATGAAACGATCCTGGAAGTCACGCCTGCCGAACCCATTTTGCCGCATTCAGAGGTCGTACTGGAAATGGAATGGGATGCCCAGGTGCCAGTCCAGATCCGGCGTTCCGGCCGCGACAACCGAGAAGGCGTTGAATATTCCATGACACAATGGTACCCCAAATTGTGCGAGTATGACTACCAGGGCTGGCATGCCAATCCTTATGTCGGCAGGGAGTTTTATGGTGTATGGGGAGACTTCGATGTAACGATCCGGATCGACAAAAACTATGTAGTTGCAGCAGGAGGTTATCTCCAAAACCCCCTGGAGGTTGGAAACGGCTATGCTGATGAAACCGCAACATTGTCCATACCGCAAGGGAACAAACTCTCATATCATTTCATTGCCCCTAACGTGCATGATTTTGCCTGGGCTGCCGACCCTGAATATACCCATACCCGGCTCAAGGCAGATGACGGCACAGTCATGCATTTCTTTTGGCAGAAAGGAAAAGGGTATGATGAAGCCTGGGAACAACTACCGGCTGTCATGAATCGCGCCCGGACCATCATGAATGAGCATTTTGGCAAATACCCCTACAAGGAATATTATTTCATTCAGGGCGGCGATGGCGGCATGGAGTACCCGCTGGCAACGCTGATCACGGGCCGGAGAGGACTGACCAGCCTGGTGGGTGTTTCGGTGCATGAGCAATTGCACTCCTGGTATCAGATGATCCTTGGCACCAATGAAAGCCTGTATGCCTGGATGGACGAAGGTTTTACTTCCTACGCTGAAACGATCGTAGAAAACGAACTTGCCCGGGAGGGACTGCTGGGGGCCCGTAAAGCAAAAGAAAACCCGTTTGCCGGCAATTATTCTGCCTATGTGGCACTGGCTACAAGCGGAAAAGAAGAGCCGCTAACTACCCATGCCGATCATTTTAACACCAACTATGCATACGGCCTTGCAGCATATGTAAAAGGGTGTGTGTTTATGCAACAACTGGAATATGTCATCGGGCAGGACAATCTAAAACTGGGTTTGCTCCGGTATTTCAATACCTGGAAATTCAAACATCCAAACTCCAACGACCTGATCCGGGTTTTTGAAAAACAAAGCAACCTCGAACTGGATTGGTACCGGGAAGATTTTGTCAATACCATTAATACCATTGATTATGGCATTGAGTCAGTGGAGGAAGAGGGCCGCAAAGGAACCAGGGTAGTGATCACACGGGAAGGCCGGATGGCTATGCCGCTGGATATTGTGGTGACATATACCAATGGTGAACAGGCGCTGTTCTACGCCCCGCTGGAGGGCATGCGTGGGGAGAAGCCTGCCGAAAACAACCTGCCCCGAACGGTATTACCGGACCATCGTTGGATCGACCCGGAGTACACGTTTGAAATCCCGGAGCGGCTTAAAAAGATCGCCCGGATTGAGATCGATCCGTCCCGTCGGATGGCTGACATCGACCTGTCGGACAACCTGTGGATCGCACCAGGCAACTAACTGAACTAACTGGTTATTTTTTGATCCAACTGGCCGGGTTAAGGCGCTTTTTCTGATGCCATAACTCAAAATGCAATTCAGAAGCACTGGTGATCGGGTTGCGGTTGACGCGCCCGATCACTTGTTTGGCCTCCACCATATCGCCTTTGTTCAACGGCGTTTCACTCAGGTTGGAATATACAGTGTAGTAGTTGCCGTGTTGCAGAATCACGGTATAGTCATGTCCCGGGATAAATTGCACTCCGGCAACTACACCATTGTAAACGGCATATACCGGAGAAGATTCCGCTGTTCGGATATCTACTCCATTGTTGGTGATCTCAATATTTTGTAGCGTAGGGTGTTTCTGCCGGCCGAACCCCCTTGCGATCACGCCGTTTTCGACGGGCCAGGGCAGCCGACCCTGTTTTTGCCGGAAGGCCATGGTCAGATTATCATCGGGAATTTCCGCAATATCTGCGTCATCATCTGCACCGCTAGCAGGTACAGCATCAGGCTTTTTATTGGCTGCGGCGGCGCCCGACGTCGGGCGCCTTGCCGCTTGCACTTTTTTCTGTATCTCTGCCTGAATGATCTGTTCTATAGCCTGGTTAAGTGCCTCATGTGCAGCCTGCTTCTTTTGCAGATCTTCCCGAAGTCTGCCTTCGTCCTTTTTAAGGGCATTGAGCAGGTTTTCCTTATCCCGCATCTCATTATCCAATTCAGCTTTTTGTTTTTGCAGGGTGACCAGAAGAGTTTCCTGCTTTTGGCGGGTTTCTTCCAGGACCCGGATCTTATTGCTGAGGGCTTGCTGGGTGGCAACGATCGCCTCAGCCTGCGTCTTCCGGTACCGGTCGTATTTGCGCAGGAAAAGCCAACGCCGGAAAGCCTGGTTCAGACTTTCTGCCGAAAGAATATACAACAACGGATTGCTGAGCATTTTTCTCCGGAATGCATTGCGCACCATTTTACTGTAATCGGCGCGCATTTTGATAATATCCCGTTCCAGCGAAACGATCACCACAGCAGTTCGGTCTATTGCCATTCCTGCCTCCCGGATTTCTGCATCGATCGTTCGGATCAGCCGTTCCCGTTGTTCGATTTGCCGTTGTAACATGACAAAGCGGTCGAAAGTGGTCTCGCGCGTCTTTGTCGTTTTTTTCAACATCTTGTCCGTCAACTCAATATCCCGGATCAACTTTTTACGCCGGCTCTCAAGATCCTGTCTGGACTGTGCATGCAACGCTATACCTCCTGCCAGAAGCAGCAAGAGGATCAGCCCGCGCCAAAGGATATATCGGCCGCCTTTACTTAACCGGTTGGTAGTGAGCAGGGATATCAAAACGGTAAGAATCGGGAACGTTGAGTTCAATATTGGAAAATTCGAGGTCGAGGCGCACCACACCCGTTTCCGGGCTGTATGCCTCCACTCTGCGAATATAGGGGAATGTACCGAATCCAGGTATCTTTTTAAACCCGCCAAACCCGAGCGACAACATCCGGGAATCACGTTGTTGAAGAAAAGTTTCCTGGCGGAGCACAAAAGTACCCTCTTCGATCCGGTAGTCTGCAGTAAGACTCCGGTTTGTGCCTGCAAGCCTGTGCAGGCTGTCTTTCACACTGGATTCCAGCAACATTTCCGGATCGATCCATGCGGAGGCCAGCAGCACTTGCTGCAGAAGCGGGAAGCCTTCCGGCAGGCTGTATTCCCGTTGTAAGGAGTGAATGGAGGCCGCTGAATATGTTTTATCCAGACGATTCAGGATAAACACCGAATCTTTAGTGATCAATGCCCGAACGGCCTCAATACCCAGTTTTTTTACGTTCAGCCATAATACGCTGTCGCGTATCCAGATCAGGTTGGCACCGGCTTCGACAGCCATACCGTCCTGCTCTGCATAAACCCGGGCAGCAGCTCGCATGGTCTTTACCTGCTGAAACCTGGGCTGCATGAGTTGTTCGGTCAGAAAAGCGCTTGACCGGGGCGCTGTAGCAGGTATGACCTGCTCCCCAGGCACCTTTCGCCGGCAGCTTCCCTGTGCAGCAGAGAGCAGGGTAAGGAACAGGCATAGGGCTGCAATCTTGTGCAAAGGGTGGGGGAGTGGAGAGAATTTGAGGGTACGAACAGACATGGCTGGTTTAATAATCGTCATCGTCATCAGAGTCGTCCAGTTCGAGCCTGGCGGTATTCAGTTCACTTAGCGCATGCATATCGCCTGCCTTCCGTGCAACCTCGATGCCGGTGCGGTACGCTTCTAACGCATGATCAGGCTTGTTGGTATGCTCGTACAATTTTCCCAGGTGATAATATAAACCAATATAGTCCGGATCATTGCGGCGCAATTGCAGATAGAAGTCCAGGGCTTTATCCCATTCACCCATTCCCTCATATTCCTTTGCAATCGCAAATAGGGCAAAGGAGTCATTTGGGGAGTCACGCAGGATTTGCTCCAATAACTGCAGTCGCTTGCTCATGATCGGTGAACGAATTATAAATGAAATTGTTAAGCACTTACTGCGAATTTTCGCTAACAGACTCGCTGTGAAATGCCGGTCGATTACTACTTTTGCGGCGCTTTTACCGCGCAAAGGTAAGTTTCGGTGCAACAATACCGGAATAAATACGCAAGACTAACCACATAACCACTTATTCTTTTATGAAGTTTCTTGTTTGTATTAGTCAAACACCTGACACCACTGCAAAAATATCGTTCAATGCTGATGGTACGGCATTTAATCCGGCTGGTGTCCAGTTTATTATGAATCCTTATGACGAATGGTATGCCCTGGTACGCGCCTGCGAACTCAAAGAGGCGCTTGGCGGGACGGTAGTAGCCATTAACGTTGGCCCAGCGACCAATGAAACGACCATTCGGAAAGCCCTTGCAATTGGGGCAGACGAGGCCGTTCGAATCGACGCCGAGCCCCATAGTTCGGCATATGTCGCCAGCCAGATCGGGGCTTATGCCAAAGCCGAAAACTTTGATCTGATCTTTCTGGGAAAAGAAACCATTGATTACAACGGTTCGGAAGTGGGATCCATGTTGGCTGAACACCTCGACCTGCCCTTCATTTCCTACGCCAGCAAACTCGAACTGAATGGAAATATGGCCACGGTCGAACGTGAGATCGAAGGCGGCGTGCAAGTCCTGGAAGTTGAGCTCCCTGCCGTAGTGAGCGCCGCAAAGGGAATGGCCGAACAACGGATCCCGAATATGCGCGGCATCATGATGGCACGTTCCAAGCCCTTGAAGGTTGTTCAGCCGGTCGAATCTACGGACCATGCTGGGGTTACCAGGTTTGAACTGCCGCCGGCAAAGGCCGGGGTTAAATTGGTTGACCCTGAACAAATGGACGAACTTGTCCGCTTGTTGCATGAAGAGGCGAAAGTCATCTGATCCGCCCGAATTTATACGCTAACATAAATCCCGCTTGCCACAGCAGGCAGGCGCGTAAACAAGAAATAACATGGTTCTGATATATGCTGAAAGCCCGAACGGGCAACTTAAAAAGGCAGCCCTTGAAGCGGTAACCTACGGAAAGCACGTAGCCGATATGCTGGGAGTGGAGTGCGCTGCTATTACGCTTGGCAACAATGTGACCGATGCCGGATCACTTGGTAAATATGGGGCGGCCCGCGTTTTTAATGTAAACTCGAGTAACCTCAATGATCTGGACAGTCAGGTAACGGCAGCTGTTCTTGCAAATGCGGCTAAGAACTTGAATGCATCTGTGATCGTATTGAGCCATACTTCGACCGGCAAGTCCATTGCCGGCAGGTTGGCAGTACGGTTGGATGCCGGTCTGGTTTCCGGTGTCAACGCTTTGCCGGAATCCAACGGTGATACCCTGTTGGTTAAGAAATCGGTTTTTTCCGGAAAGGCCATTGCAACCTATGCCATCAATTCGCCGGTGAAGGTACTCTCACTGATGGGGAATGCATTGCGGCCGGAAGCGACCGGCGCCCCGGTATCGGTCGAAACCCTGGATATTGCCATACCGGCTGGTAAGGTCCGGGTAAAAGAAACCAAGACGATCGATGGTCGCGTGCCGCTACCGGAAGCAGAAGTCGTAGTTTCTGCAGGACGGGGCATGAAAGACCCTTCTAATTGGGGGATCGTAGAAGAGCTGGCCGAAGCGCTGGATGCCACAACTGCCTGTTCCCGCCCGGTAGCAGATAGTAATTGGAGACCGCACCATGAGCACGTTGGACAAACCGGCATTGCCATTCGGCCCAACCTGTATATAGCCATTGGGATCAGCGGTGCCATCCAGCATCTGGCAGGAGTCAATAATTCCAAGGTGATCGTGGTAATCAACAAAGACACGGAGGCTCCCTTTTTTAAAGCAGCAGACTATGGTGTAGTTGGCGACCTCTTTGATGTGGTACCGCGTCTGACAGAGGCCGTCCGAAAGTTCAAGGCTTCAACCTAGTCGATTCGACTGATTTTCAGGGAAAAAGAAATTTTTAAGAGTGCTCCTGTTCTGGGAGCACTCTTTTTCCTGTCAACATAGCGACCAAGATTTTGTTGATTTAGGCAGAAAGGAATGTATTTTTGTTTGTTGAAAACCAACCAAAAAACGACTCCCCTTTCCTACTTTTGCAACCCCTTAAACACAACCGACCCAGAATGAAGCGAATTGAATTGGATATTGTAGCCCTGTCACACAGTGTGACACAATCGCACAACTATGCGGTGGTATTGGGCGAACGGAAAGGCCAGCGACGTCTGCCAATCGTTATTGGGAGTTTCGAGGCACAAGCTATTGCAGTTGCCATGGAACGGATGGTCCCCAACCGCCCATTGACCCATGATCTGTTCAAAAATACACTGGACACCTTTAGCATCGAACTCCGGGAAGTGGTCATTAATAACCTGTTGGATGGTATTTTTTATGCACGGCTGGTCTGTGTAAAAGACGGCGAAGTGTTTGAAATTGACTCCCGCACTTCAGATGCAATTGCAATGGCCGTACGGTTTGATTGCCCGATTTTTACATACGATTTTATTTTGGAAGCAGCAGGCGTTGTTTTGGAAGATCAGGAAGAAGAGGAAGGCCGCATAGGTGCCGCCACAGCCGAAGCGCCACCACAGGTTATCGATACCAGCGCCCTTGAAACGTATTCTGCCGAAGCACTTCAACAGCGTCTGCAGGAAGTGCTGGAATCAGAAGACTATGAAACTGCTGCCAAGATCCGGGATGAGCTCAAACGCCGTGAACAAAAAAGCTAAGTCCCGCTAAAGGGCATCGTTCTTTTTACAATACAATACGGCCGGCCCGACCCCTTCCAGATTATCGGTGCCGGCAAACTCCATCCCGATCTTTTCCAGCACCCGGACAGAGGCGGTATTTTGAATGCCGGCCCTCCCAACGATCTCCCGGATACCGAGGACGGAAAATCCGTATGCAAGGCAGGCTTCTGCCGCCTCCGTGGCAAATCCCTTGTTCCAATATGCCTGTAAAAACCGGAAGCCAAGATCTACCAGGCCATTAGCATGCCGCTTCAGGCCACACCAGCCAACAGGGTTCTGCCCCTGCTTTAACAACACCGTCCACCGACCAAACCCGTCTTTTAGGTAGGCGTCGTATTCCCCGATAAAACGCCGGGCAGCGTCGACAGATGCAAACGGGACATCACCTGTATAGCGCAGCACATCAGGGTCGGCATTTAACTGATAAAGCAGCAGGGCATCTTCAGGGGCAAATTCCCGCAGGATGAGCCGGGGCGTTTCCGTAATGATCTTGGCCACTTTGTGGAGAGGTACGGTGGTTATCCGGTAATATCAAATTTGTATTCGACCACCTCGATGCGCGGTACGCCGTTGGGGTGCGTATTTTTAAAGATCACATTAATGGATATCGTTTCTGCCTGTTCTTTTTCCGAACTGTCAAACGTAACATCCAGTTTTCCTGTGCCCCCGGTAGCAATAACGCCACGTGGAAAGTCCACTTTGGTACAATCACATGCATCCACAATATCAATCTGCACGGGCTCTCCCGATGTGTTCGTGAATACGTAGGCCATCGAACGTTTTTCGCCACGCTTTACCGTGCCCAGATCGATCATTTTATGATCCCAGGAAACAAAGCCGGGAGGAGTATCGGTCTTTTTAGTGGTGGAGCAGGAAACGGAAACAAGCAGCAGGGACAGGACAATAAAAATACGCATCATACCGCTAAAAGTTGTCAATAGAAAGTAATTGGTACTGCAAAAGGGCTTTACGGAGCAGCCGAAAAACACCACTCCGCTCGCCGGATCAGGCACCTGTTTCGCCAGATACATCTTTCCCGTGCATGGCTGCCTGGATCGTGACATCCATGGCCCGGTGTGCCAATGGGGTAGTGTAAGTGTTCAGTACCTCGATTGCGTGATGAATAACGTCTTTATCGGTGCTTTTGGTGGCTTCCTCCAATGCAATTAACAAGTCTTTTGTAGCTGCCTTCTCTTCTTCAGACAGAATCGCGTTGTTCTGTTCTAAAAACTTGTCACCAGCGAGCAGGAGATTACGGGCTTCATTGCGGGCCTCCAGTAAGCCACGCACAGCCATATCCTCCTGCGCATGCGAAATGGAATCCAGCAGCATTTGCGCCATTTCCTCTTCATTGATGCCATAGGTGGGCCGGATATCGATCTGTTGCTCCACACCTGAACGCAGCTCACGCGCCCGAACAGTCAGGATCCCGTCGGCATTCAGAATGAACTGGATGTCAATCTTGGGCAAGCCTGCAGGCATAGGGGGAATACCACGTAAAATGAACTCACCTAATTTCCGGTTGTGTTCCACCAGATCCCGTTCACCCTGGTATACCGCGATCTTCAGGTTTTTCTGCCCATCCACACTGGTGGTGTATTGCCGGCCGGCTTTATTCGGAACCTTGGAATTGCGTGGTATGATGGTATCCATTAGACCACCGACCGTTTCTATACCCAACGAAAGGGGCGTAACGTCCAATAAAAGCAGATCTTTCTGGTTTCCGGCCAGAATATCGGCCTGGATCGCCGCCCCCAGCGCAACTACTTCATCCGGATTGAGGTTGTCATAAACAGGTTTACCAAAAAAGGTTGATACACTATCCTTTACCAGCGGCACCCGGGTACTGCCTCCGACCATCACGACTTTATCGATCTGATCTGCCGTTCGACCTGCATCCGCCAGCGCATTTTTACATGCATCGAGCGTACGTTGGACCAGTGGTTGTACTTTCTTCTCAAACGCCGCCCGGGAGATCGTTACTTTTTTACCGTTAACAGTACCTTCAAAATGCGCGGATGCGCTGAGTGCTTTTTTGGTTTCTTCCGAAAGCAGCCGGACCGACTGCCCGAATGACTTATCCGCCACCAGCGCTTCTTCCGTTAACCCCAATTGTTCCAGTATCATGGTCGTGATCGCCCGGTCAAAGTCATCACCCCCCAAAAACGTATCTCCGTTTGTCGATAAGACCTCAAAAACACCTTCCTGTATCTGCAGGATGGAGATATCGAATGTCCCGCCCCCAAGATCATAAACCGCGATCAACTCAGACTGAGCAGGGTCGAGGCCGATCCCATAGGCGAGCGCCGCTGCGGTAGGCTCATTAACGATGCGCAAAACATCCAGTCCGGCCAGTTTGCCCGCGTCGCGGGTAGCTTGTCGCTGGTTATCATTAAAATAAGCAGGAACTGTAATGACTGCCCTGGAAACAGGCATTTTCAGCACATCCTCGATTCGTACTTTCAACGCACGCAATATATGCGCGCTAAGTTCGACCGGCGTATAATAGCGATCCTTTACCCGGACTTTTACCAGCGATTCGGTATCATCATCCAGGATCTTGTAGCCAAAATATCCCTGTATCTCCTCAATATCCTTGTAGGACTTCCCCATCAATCGCTTGACCGAGTAAATGGTATTGCCCGGATCTTTCACGAGTTGTTCTTTGGCAATGTCACCGACATCAATACGGTTGTCCGGACCAAAGTGCACGATAGAGGGCACCAGCGTGCTTTTGCCGTCACCTCCTTTCACACAAACTGCCTGTCCATCTTTCATGTAGGCTACCAGGCTGTTGGTGGTGCCGAGATCAATGCCAATAATCAGATCCTGGTCCTTTCCTACGGATCCATCTTGCAGGTTAATTGATATCAATGCCATATGTTCACAGATTCGGTGGCTGCATTAAAGGGATCCGGCGCAAGTTATGCTATCCGGGATTCCAAGGTGCAAGCATCCGGAAAATCTCCGGTGCATTTACAGCCTAAACAAGTCCGGGTTAAAATGGTTTGCCCTGGCCGATCATACGTATTTGGGGAAAGCCTGATCCCGGAACCGGGACTCCAATCCCTTGATAATAACAGCACTCACATCTTCCGGTCGCCGATTGGTAGTATCCACGACCAGGTCAAAGTTTTCCAGTTTGGAGCAATCTGCTCCGTATTTTTTCAAAAACCGTTGGTTTTCACTTTGTTTACGGGCTTCGATCTTGGAAAGTGCTTCTGCTCTGTCTGCATACTGTTCACTATTCCGGCCGGGATCAGCAATTATCCGGTCGACTGCCGTGTCCAGGTCTGCCTTGAGATAGACTTTAAATGAGTCGGGAATAAAGAACCAGGCCATGCGGCTATCGACCACATAGCTTTCCGGGTTATTATTCAGATCGGCAAAAACACTGTCAATTTTCTCATCGATACTGGGATCCGAGTCAGCCAGTTTGTTCATTTCCAAGGTGTCCATGCCCATCTCTTCGGCCAGCTGTCGCTGGATCCGGCCTGTTGAAAGGTAATTAAAGCCGGTGCGTTCGCATAAGAGTTTGGATACAACACTCTTGCCGCTGCCGAGGTCGCCAGTAATGGTAATTTTTGTTCCGCTAGGAAAGATCATCTTTACGTGCCTGCTTGATTAGGGGCCGCAAAGGTAGAGAAGATTCCGGTATTTCAGTCCGTTTGAATGATTGTTCCAAGTATTATCCGGGCTGGCACAGGCAAATTTTATTTCTAGCGCGTCTTCTTTTGCGTGTCTCCGCGGTCTATTTTTCAAAAAATACTGCGAAGTAAAAAATAAAATTAGCCTGTGCCAGATCCCGGTTTAAACCCGGACAGCGCTTACAGGTATGCACAAATAACGCCACCCATCAGCGCAGTGGTCACAATCCAGTAACCTGCATTAATTGCGATGTACTTAAAGTTTTTCCGTTCAAACAATGCATTAATCCCAAGGACCGGCAGCGCAATCAAAAAACCGGCCAGGGCCCCGTGTAAGGATCCGTGCCTGAACGTCCGGAAATTGTTTCCATATTTCCCCATAAGACTACTGAACAACTGCCCGACTTCGGACTGGGGGTCATTGAACCCCGGCTCGTTCAGGAATATTGAATTCAGGTGTGCCTGATGAACGACCACCGGAATAAGTGCCAGAGCAAGAAACAGGCTCAGCAAATAGGAAACACCAAAGATCATGGCCATATTGGCGCCTTTCATGCTTTCTTCTGTGACGCCGCTCTCGCGCATCCACATCGTTCCAAGCATCTTGGGGTTGTACCATGCCGCCCCTACGACCAATGGGATCAGGGCAGCACCAAACAGGGTAATCCAGTTAAGTTCCATACGTATTGTTTTTTTTCAAAGATAGCGTTCCCCGACGAATACGGAGCGCCTATCTTTGGGCATACCGTTAAAATTGATCCGGCAGGATTTGCTGATCCGCGATATGAAGAACAAGCATTTGGTCTTGCTTTTTTTAGGAGTGGTCTTATTGGGGCTGTTGGTTCGTTGGCTGCCATTCCACTACCGAACGGAATTGACCACAGCATTGATCCCGGTCGATATGACACGGGTCGATAAATGCATTGTGCAGGTGCTGGATAACCCTGAACTGGTTTTAATCCGGTCAGATACCCGCTGGGTGGCTATGCAGGATGGCCGAACGACACAGGTGCAGGCGCCTGAAGTGCAAAACATGCTCAAAATGCTTGCCGATATACGGAAAGTTGAGGTAATGCATTCTGTTGAACGGGACACCTTAGGGCTGTTACCGGATGAGCGGGTTGCCGTCAGACTTTTTCAGGGAGACGATCTGTTGGAAGAGGTCTGGATCGGACGGGAACTTCAGGCGGAAGGCCATTTCCATACTTTTATCGAACTCCCTTCCCATTCCGGTATTTATCAGGTGTCAATTCCTGTACGCCGAGAATTTCAGCGGAAACTGGAGGACTTCCGGGATAAGACTGCTTTTTCCTTTGATGCTGACAACGTGCAAAAGATAGGTGTTCGCTGGACCGGCAGCCTGCCGGAATATCTGGTACTGAATGATTCTTCAGAGCGATGGGTATTTCGAAGCAGACCGGGGTCTGTCTCTTCCGATTCCGTAGCCGTCTGGCTGAAAGCATTGAATAAACTCAATACAGGCATTTTTGCGGATAATTTTGACGAAAGCCAGGAGTCAGGAAACCTGTATGTCACTTTTTATCTCGCTAACAGACAAACGGCCTTTCTAACACTTCGGATCTATTATTGTAAACCGACTAAAATCCCGGAAGATATTAGCCGTGTCAAGACAGAGAAAGGGCCCGACCTTCCGGCCTACGTATTGTATTCATCACAGAATCAACAAAACTATTTTGCCCTGAAAGACACGAACCTGATCAGATACCTTTGCAACAGCCTGGTACAGCGGCCGGCCCAACCTACAAATTAATACGAAAACAGGATATGAAAACCGAAACCCGAATATTGGCAAACTGGGGTAATTTCCCCCGGTTGCGGGCACAGATAAGCAGTCCGGATACTATAGACGAAATACAGCAAATCGTTTCGCAGTCCGAAAAAATGATCGCACGGGGAAATGGTAAATGCTACGGGGATGCCGCACTCGCTCCCAAGGTGGTTTCTCTGCTGAACCTGAACCGGATTTTATTTTTTGACCCCAAAACCGGTATCATAGAGTGTGAATCAGGTGCCATGCTGGCAGATCTCCTGCAAGTGATCGTCCCGGCCGGCTGGTTTTTCCATGTCACCCCAGGCATCAAAAATATCACGGTGGGTGGAGCCATCGCATGCGACGTACATGGTAAAAATCATCCGGCAAAAGGCTGCTTCTCCAACTGGCTGCTCTCTTTTCGGATAATGCAGGCAGACGGTACTGTAGTGGAATGCTCTAAATCAGAAAACGCCCGTTTGTTCTGGGAAACCTGTGGCGGAATGGGCTGGACCGGGGTAATACTGTCCGCTAAATTTCAACTGATGCCTGTTTCCAGTATTGAGATGCGGCAAAAAGCCATTCGGGCAGATAATCTGGAAGGATTGTTCCAGGCATTCGATAAACACCAGGATTGGACATATGCAGCAGCATGGGTGGATTGCCTGGCAACCGGCTCAAATCTGGGACGTGGCGTGCTGTACCTGGCGGAACATCAAACAGACAATGCATCCGGAACTACCCTGGAATATCCTTTCCGAAAAGCCCGGAACGTACCATTTTACGCGCCTTCCTGGCTACTTAACCGGCTTTCTATCCGTGCGCATAACCACATCTTGTTTTCCAAGGCCTCTGATGCCGAACAAACGGTGGATATGGACCGCTACTTTTATCCCCTGGACCGGATACAGAACTGGAACCGGCTTTACGGTTCGCGCGGGTTTATCCAATATCAGTTCTGCCTGCCAGAAAAAAACAGCTTGGCCGGCATTAAAGCTATACTCGGCCTGATCAAAAAAAGCAGGGACCTGCCATTCCTTTCCGTGCTAAAACGCCACGGCGAACGGCCGGCAGAAGCAGTACACTCTTTCCCGATAAAAGGCTATTCGCTGGCGCTAGACTTTCCCCGTACCCGTACGATCTTTTCACTGGTTGAAAAAATGGATACTTGTGTTTGGGACTTTGGCGGCAAGATCTATCTGGCAAAAGATGCCTGTTCGGCCGGCAAAATGGGACGACTGGACCCGGCCGCGTTTGGCGAGGCAAAATTCAATTCCACTATGCGGGAGCGTTTGACCCTATAACCCCGAATCCGCTGTTTTAAATTCGCCCAATGAAGCAGATTTGGCGACATCCCCGACTTTGGAATATCCTTTTCCTTGTACTCCCGGTGGGCTACGCACTCGCATATGCTCCGTATGGGATCAATGAAACGGACGGTGGGTTCCTGACTGGACTGGCCTGGCAGGTGCTCAGCGGGAAAACGCTTTATCAGGAGATCGTTTATGTCCGCCCTCCTTTACCGGTATGGCTGCGCACGCTGGAGTTGTACTGGCTACCAGACACCTGGGCGATATTGGGGGAGCGTTGGATCTTTTATCTGAAAGTCGCTGTATACTCCTGGATGGCTGCTGGCGTGCTCGCGGCTCCGGCAAATCGCGGAATGCTGGCAGCTTTTTCTTTTCTGTTATCGGTCCACTGTTACCCGCCCGTTGCCTGGCACACCACAGATGGAATCTTGTTTGGGGTGTTTAGTATCTGGCTCTGGCATGGTTTCAGTGGATGGCGTTCCGGTTTTTTGTCGGGTGTGGCTGTTTTTGCCGCCCTGATCTGCAAACAATCCTTTTACCCTTTTATTGTCTTTTGGTTGATCCTGATCCTCTGGCAGGACAACCGCTTTCGTCCAACCTGGCGAGCCGGATCAGCAGTAACAGGCCTGATTTTCGCTGTCTCGCTTTTTGCCGGCAACCTGTACCAACATAACATCCTCCAGAACTATCTACAACTTACCGGAGGTGCGGCTTCCATTGAGCAGGCGGTACAGCATGGCATACTAGATTATATACGTATTAATCCGGCTTTACTGATAGCGAGCATGATCCTGCTGGGTGCATTGATGTGGGCCAGGCGAAAAAAACAACCGAAACTGACATTTGTCTTTTGGGCCGGCTGGCTGGCCGCGTTAGGGACAACATATGCCTGGACGATCTATTCCCGCCAGGAATTTACAGTTCCGTTTGCCCAGACACGGCTGTTATTTTGGGTAGCCGGCTTATTTATCGTTTTCCAGCGTTTTTGGGGCAAAAGTGCAGTAGGGGAGTTTGTGATACTGGTTACTTTGATGGGCCTGTCGTGGTGTGCATCAGTAAGCTGGGGATATAATCTCCCCATACTCTTGTCAACACCCTGGGTGTACGTAGGAATCATGATCAGCAGGGAGTTATACCAGGACGCATATGGATTAAAAAAGGAACCCCTGGCCACATGGATACCTTTCATCTTGTTACTTCTGCTGTTTCGTTACGGTTATACCTTCGTATACCGGGATGGGAACAGGCAGGCCATGACCGAACACATGGGAGATGTTTTCCCGCAGTTAACTGGTATATGGAGCACTGCCGAAACAATCCGCCTGCATCAGGACCTAAAACAATTGACAGACCGTTACGGCCCAGTGATCACAGTCCTGCCTGCTTTTCCGCAGGCAAACTATTTGACAAGGACCAACCCGCCTTTGCCATTGGACTGGGTAGTGGAGCGGGAAATGGGCGCCGGGCGACTTTTGGTGGAACAATCTTTATCTGTAAAAACCCTGGTCTGCCTGGTGCAAAAATCCGCCCGGGACCAAATTCAGTCTGACCCTGAACTGGACCTGTGCCGGCAGATCCTGCAGGAGGGCCTGGTGCTGGAAGAAACGGAGTTTTTCCTGGTGATCCGGCCGGTAGCGGCAACCAATTAAATATCCGTATCCAAACAAGAAGTCCCACAGAGTGCATTCTCTGCGGGACTTCAACTATGATTCATTACCCAACCGGCTACTGGTGATAAGCGGCATTATGTGCCAGTTCACCACCACAGGAAGCACAGGTCCCTTTGGTACCTGAACCTCCGGCACAGCCCTTTGGACAGCTGTAGTGATAAGCACCGGCTGCATTTTGGGCCGGGGAAGGCGGTGGCGGAGTAGCCTGATTTGTGGTACCAGCCGGTGGAGTTGGTGCATTTCCACCCTGCGAGTGAAATGCCTGGTTGTGCACATAAGCGGTGCCGCAAACAGGACAATTACCAGCGGCGGCGCCTCCACTTCCTGCACAATTATTCGGGCACGTGTAATGTGGCGCAGCAGAAGCATTTGCCGTCGCAGGTGGTGGAGCAGGTGCAACATCACCACCCGGCGTCACCTGACCATTATCCAGGGCGCCAGAACCCGCATTGCCATCAGGCATGGCAGTTGCGCCTGGAGTTTCGGTATTGCCGGCCGCGTTGGAAGTATCGGCAGAACCAGAGTCCCCACCACAGGCGTAAAGGGAAAGCAGGATACCAAATGAAAATACCAATAGTACGTTTCTCAATTTCATGTTGTTACAATTTGACGTATTTACAGGTGAATAAGCCTAATCTCAGTTACAGAAGTTTGGGCTGAAACAAAAGTATGATTTTTAGGAGATTCCACTCATGCATATGCGGCACTCAGTATTTCCCGGATCGATTGTTTGGTATCGGAATCGGCAAAGGCATGCGCCAGAGCCTGCAGGTTGCAGGTAAGGAAATGCTGCTCCGTCCACCCAAAATATTGGATCAGGTTCCGGTATTCGGTTGACAGGTCGATTGAGGATATCGTGCGGGCGTCGGTATTGATCCCAACGGACAGTCCCGCTTCAAAAAACCGGTGCACCGGGTGGTCCTGGTACCGATCAAAGACATTAGTTTGGATATTACTGGTTGGGCAAATCTCCAAATGGATCTGGTCTTGTTTCAGTACATCCATCAATTCCGGATCTTCAATACTGCGTACTCCGTGACCGATCCGGGAGGGGTTTAGTTTTCGCAGTGTCTCCCACACACTTTCCGGGCCGCAGGCTTCACCTGCATGTGCGGTATACGGGATGCCGGCTTTCCGCACGAATTTAAAGGCCTCCAGGTGATTATCGAGCGGGTACAGTGCTTCATCTGAGGCAATATCGAATCCGACTACCGGCCGGCCATAAAACTGTACTGCCAGCCGAGCTGTATCCAGACTTTGTTGTGGTGAATAGTGCCGGAGTGTACAAAGGATCAGCCCTGCCCGTATGCCAGTTTCCTGTTGCCCCTCCTTAATTGCCCCACCAACGGCTGAAACTACTTCACCCGGCTTTAATCCATACTGTATGTGTTCCAGGGGGGCAAACCGGATCTCAGCATACACTACGCCATCTGCCTTAAGCTGCCTGAACAGATCGAGGGTTACCTGCCGCAGGGCATCAGTTGTTTGCATTAACGAAATACCAGCTGCTGCCCGGGTCAGATAATCCGACAAGTCCCTGCATTTGGGCGGTGCGACAAAGGTCTGCCGGTAAGTATCAGCAGTGATTTCCGGTCGCAATTTTTGAACAACCTCGAGACTGAGCGAACAGTCCAGGTGAACATGAAGCTCTATTTTCGGCAATTTGGTTATATCTCCTGATAATGGCATGTTGAAACGATACTGTTGAACACTGTAAAATTACAAATCCACTCCTATTACCAGCCCCGTCCTGTAGTGCTGATCGTCAAAATAACCAAAGGCCAGATCAATATGCAACGGCCGGAAAAACTTGATCCCGATGTTATAGAGACCAACGCTGAATTCCCAATAGGGCAGGGTAGTGGCCGGTTGCTGCAGTTCCCATGCATGATGTTCTGCATAATACAACCCGAACCCGATCGCTTCCTTCCAGTTTAACTTGCGCAGTACCGGGATCTTGTCCAGCAACCAACCATTCAGATGGTGGCGCCAATGCAGGTACGTGTAGGCATCCGCCGTACTGTATTCATAATAAGGCAACAGAAAAAATCCCCTGGTATACCAATCCGGTCGCCCCAGGATAGTCTGATTCCCTTTAGGGTGAAAATAGTCCATTAACTCCACCCTTGCTGCATTCCAGAAAACACCCGCGCCGAGGTTCCAGTCGCTATACCCGAATAAACCAAGGGAAAGATCCCGTTGACGCACCTCAATCTGTGCCAGATCATACCGGATCTCAGACCGGCCCACACCTGGGATTGCTTTGGTATATTGCACGGACACTTCCGGCCATTTAGATCGATGGTAAACCCTGAAATCCGGGTATGAACTGTATGTCTCACCAAACCGGATCCGCGCGCTGATGCCCACAATAAAAGCACGGTGGGTGTTGAAAAAAGGGATTTCCGGCTCTGATACAGGCACGGGCAAAGGCGAATTGGATGAATAGGCTCTTCCCCCTTTGTAAAAACTATAGTCGCTGTGATTGACCAATGCCCTGCGTTCGGCGAACTCCACGTTCCCGGACAATCGAAGGCCCGGTGCTATGTTCCGGCCGGCGGAGATACGGCCATACGTTTTCTCCCATAATTTCAGGTAATTTCGTTTATCGAACAGGGAATACAACAGGTTTGTCACAGCGCCGATCTGCCCGTCCTCGTCGTATTGTACGGCAGTTTGTCCACCAGAGACGGCTATTTCCGAGTAATAAATATTCTCAAACCGCCGGCGCAGCTCAATAGCCGGCCGGAGCCTCTTTTCTGCAAACCCATAATTCAGGGATCCGGTAGCCTGAAAGAAGCGGGAACGTCTTTCGCCATCCGAATGCCGGAAGGTTGGTTTGAAGTTGATCAAAAGCCCCTGTACCGTATTAAACTGCAGTCCCTCAAAAACCGCCGGATATGAAACCACTGTGTGTTTGTGGGAATTACGCCAGCTGTATCCAAACAGCAGATTGGAAGGTTTAAACCGGTTGTTTTTCCGGTCGATACTATCCAGGTACGCTTCAGACTCCCAGATCTGCTCCAGACTGTCCTTTTTGACATAGTCGTTTCGCTGCTCTTCTGTCAGGGGAACCGGCCTCACCGCTTCCCAATAGGCACTGTCCCGCTCAACCGCGTCTGACTCGATCTTAAAGGTCTCCCGGTCAAAAAAACCACCGGAGAAGTCCGGATTCAGATCATAATTAGAGAATACTCCATTAAAAAATCCGGTAACCTTAAAGCCCAATACAGCAAATTTGAAACTGGTCAATTGCGACAACAGGCACCATTCATCCGGCCGGTTCACCGGGACAAACTCCTGTTGAATGGCCAGAGTATCCAAAATTGGTTGCTGGATCGCCTTCCCAGTTAACCGAAGATCAACTCCGGCAAGGTTCCAGTAATCGTCCACGATGTAAATATTTCCATGGAATGTCGGGTCTTCATCCCGTTTGGGTAACACCGCTATTTTGTACACATTAAACCCGTTTTCGTCTTTGTATTTGCCCAGCAGACGGAAACGGTAATATGAAAACGCGTTATCAGCCAGCGGCGATAAAATATCCCGTTCGATATTCAGCCGCTCTTCATACAAACTAAAGTCCGTAAGGGTTGCGCGATTCAGGCTAAAGCCGTTGGTGTTCCCGCTTACTTTACTCGAGATCATCACTTCTTTCTTTTGCAGCGGTCGCGCCTGAACGTATAATTTGGAAACAGACTCCGAGAGGTATAATACACCAGTCCGGTTGGAGTCGAGGATACCACCAATATCCCCGATATCCTGCCCCAATATCTTTTTGGGAGCATCCAGCAACTTGTGGAATCCCTTTATATAAACATCACAGCTGTATCGCTGTGTCCGGTTTTTGTAGTACGCCCGTTTTTCAATTGCTTTTCGCATGATCGGGTAGGCCGGATCTTCGGTGGTGATCACTACCTCGCTGATCTGCAATGCACTGGGTTCCATTCGTACTGTTAGCCGGATTGCCTTGTCGCCTATTTCGACCTGTTCGACCTTCTGCTTATATCCAATGTATTGAAAAACAATCTCATGGGTGCCGCGCGGCACATTAAGCCGGTACTCGCCCTGATCGTTCGACACAGTGCCATTGGTGCTGTTCCGGACATAAACCGACGCATATGGAAGCGGCTCTCCGTTTTCATCCAGTACCGAACCGGACACCTGACTAAATACCTGTGCAGGAAAAAGCGCAACAAGGATAGCAGACACTATAACAAAAGCAGTGGGCAAGGCAATTACAGGATGGTTGAAACGCATAACAAAGGAAAGCGGGACAATGGTTAGCTGGTACGGTTGAATCATTTACATTTGTCGTAAAAGTCAGACCTCCTGCTGTAAACAAAAAGTCCGATTTGTTTCTTAACGCACCTTTAACCGTTTCATGAACCTGCTTCAAATGTTTCAGGATTATATCCGTTCAAACGGGTTAGTAAAGCCCGGTCAGCGGATCTTGGTGGCTGTAAGCGGCGGGATTGACTCGGTGGTGCTGGCGCATTTATTCCGGCAAAGTAATTACACTTTTGGAATTGCACATTGCAACTTCCGTTTGCGGGGAACGGAGTCTGACGATGACGAATCATTTGTCCGAAGTCTTGGCACGGATTTGCAGGTACCGGTTTTTGTGCATCATTTTGACACTAAACAGTATGCAGCCCAGGAAAAACTATCGACACAAATGGCTGCCCGGGAACTACGATACCGTTGGTTTGAAGTGATCCGGGAGGCTGAGGATTTCGATGTTGTTGCGACCGGGCATAATTGCAATGATTCTGTTGAAACTACACTGCTGCACTTCATCCGTGGAACCGGATTAAGCGGACTAAGTGGTATTCCGGTACAGAACAACCATATAATCCGCCCCTTGTTATTTGCCAAAAGAAGTGACATCCGGTTTTTTGCCGAAGCCAACGACGTTTCTTGGCGGGAAGACAGTTCCAATGCACAGGATACCTATACCCGGAATGCTATCCGCCTACATATCATCCCCAAAATGGAGCAGATCAATCCTGCCTTCATAGACGGCGCTGCACAAACCATGGAACACCTTCGCTCAGCGGATCTCAACCTGCAGTTCCTCCTGTCTGAGCTGTTGGGCCAGCCGGACGCGACTGGTTTATACCGCATCCAGAAATCCAGGCTTGAATCCCTCCCGGTATTGGAAGCCGGGCTGTTTGACCTGCTACAGCCATTTGGTTTTTCATCAGATCAGGCCAGACAGGTTGCCGGATGCTGGAGCACTCCCGGGAAGAGTTGGGAAACAGACTCCGGATACCGGTTGGTGATGGACCGGAGTGCGTTGTTGCTGACCAACAAGGAGCAGCCAGCGGAAACGGCAACTGTCCAGGCCGATGATCTGTTGGTCCGGCTGCCGGATGGCAGTAAACTCATTCTCGTACATTCAGGTCCGGATACTCCGTTCCCGCAGGATCAACACACTATTCTGGTTGATGTACAAAAGCTGCAATTTCCGTTGCAGCTTCGGCACTGGCAGCCGGGCGACACCTTTCAACCATTTGGTTTGCAGGGAAAGCATCAAAAACTCCAGGACTTTTTCACCAACCAGAAACTATCCCGGTTGGAAAAGGACAAAATCTGGATCCTGGAGGATAATAGCGGAACGATTGTATGGGTGGCTGGTTTTCGGCTGGACGAGCGATATAAAGTAGATAAAAAAAGCACCCAACTCCTAAGGATCAGCTGGCTCAACGAGTGAGAGCCAGCTGAGTAAAAGTTTCATTACTGCATCGAGTAAAGTCCGATGGTGTTGCCTTCCGTATCTGTAAAAAGGCTGAAGCACCCCATGGATTCTCCAATTCCGGTCTTGGGCAAGACCACTTTGCCTCCGGCTGATTCCACCCGGCCCAGCACCTTATTCAGGTCTTTGCCACCATCGAGATAAACTTTATGGCCGGCATTGCCGGCTGGTTCATACCCGTCACCGAAACAAATCGCTCCCCCGATGCCCCCAGCATCCCGGTCATGCAACAAGATGCCCATCCTGATACCAGGCATATCCATTTCCGGCATTTCAAAATCAAAGATCTGCTCATAAAAGGATTTGGCGCGTTCAAAATTGAGCACCGGGATCTCAAACCAGCTAATAGCGTTTTTGGTCATTTCCATGGTAGAAGTTGTTAAAAGTTATCAATGCTTAATTTTGGCGCAATATACAAAATGTTTAATTTATAAAACACAAATTGTTTTTTAATTTTCAATCCATGACTTTTCCTACTTTTGCACCACATTTAAACATTTGCTCCCTGCATGAAACGAGAAATCCACCAATGGGTAAGCCCGCGCCTGAATAAAAACATGGAAATTGCGGTTTACGGGCACTATGGTTTTGCCCTGTTATTACTGCCTACTGCTGCTGCAGATTTCCTGGAATACGAGCGCTTTCATCTGATCTCCGTCCTGGAACCGCATATTAATGCCGGCAAGGTCAAGGTCTTTTCCATCAACAGCATCAATTCGGAAGCCTGGCTGAACAACCATATGCATCCGCGACACAAAGCGATCCGGCACCAGCAGTTCAACGGATATGTCGAAGACGAAGTCGTGCCATTTATCCGGATGCACACCAGCCCGGACACCCCGATCATTACTTCCGGGGCATCGCTTGGAGCGCTTCACGCCGCTAATATGTGTTTCCGGCGCCCGGATTTGTTTGACGGAACAATTGCCATGTCAGGCGTTTATGACCTGACGACCTATACGAAAGGGTACTACGATGAAGATGTGTATTTCAACTCTCCGACGCATTATCTGCCCAACCTGAATGATGATTACAACCTGCCCAGGCTACAACGGATGCAGCATATCCATATCCTGACCGGTTCCGGTGACTATGAAGACCCGGAAGCATCCCGCCGCTTGTCAGGTATCCTTTCATCGAAAGGAATTCCGCATGAACTGGATGTCTGGGGGTGGGACATGCGCCACGACTGGCCAACCTGGCGGGCGATGCTGCCATACTACGTTGAATCACGCTTTTAATTAACTGCTTTGATCTCCAGGTACATTTTTCAGGTTTTCCTCTTTTTCATTTTCCTGCATGGTGCAGCTGCCGGTACCGTTGATACGCTGCAAATTTTTAGCACGGCCATGCAAAAACCGGTGAATTGCCTGGTAGTCAAACCCAATAATTACACTGGCTCGGGTGATCCGTTGCCGGTGGTCTATCTGTTGCACGGTTACAGTGGGGATCATAGTTCGTGGTTAAAGGATGCTCCACAACTGCTTCGCAAGGCCGATCAGTTCCAAATGCTCTTTGTCCTTCCGGATGGGGGATACGACAGCTGGTATCTGGACAGTCCGGTGGATTCTACTGTACGATATGAAACTTTCGTGGTCCGTGAAGTCGTTCCGTTCATCGATCAACATTATGCTACTGTAGCGGATCGTAGTGGACGTGCAATAGCCGGCCTCAGCATGGGAGGGCATGGTGCGGTATACCTGGCTGCACGAAATCCGGATGTTTTCGGCGCTGCAGGAAGCATGGCCGGCGGGCTGGACCTGCGCCCTTTTCGAAAAAACAACTGGGACCTGGAAGGTGTGCTTGGGAAACCAGACCGACACTGGAAAAACTGGGAAGCCCATTCTGTGGTCAACCTTTTGCATAATTTAAAGGATAAAAAGGTTAGTCTGATAATAGATTGCGGAACAGATGATTTCTTTCTGGATGCGAACCGGCTCATGCATAAACGCTTGTTAAAGGCCAATATCCCGCACACGTATACCGAGCGCCCTGGCGGGCATTCAGGAGATTACTGGGGAAATGCAGTGGACTTTCAACTGGTCTTTTTTGATAAATTTTTCAAAGGCAGTTAGTAGTCAGCCAATTTAGTTGCCGAACCGGACAATATCGACTTCCGGATCCAGGGCCTTTGCTTCTAACAGGTGATCCGTCAAATGTGCGGCCCAGTAGGGGGCCAGTAATGCTCCTTTTGTTCCCAGACCGTTAAACAGATAGAACCGGGGGTCAACCGGGCTTCTGCCGATCAGTGGACGCCGGTCCTTAACAGTTGGCCGCACCGCGCCCATCCGTTGCTCCACCGAATACGGCACCCCGATCATGGCACGGAGGCGCTCCTCCAGATACTGTTGCTCTTCCGGGGTCGCCCCATTGTCTTCAAATGTCCAGTTGTAGGATCCGCCAACCCAAAAGCGGTTGTCTCCAAGCGGTGCGATCAGCAATGTTTTCTTCAGCATATCCTGAAGCATTCCGGCCGATGGATGCTCCAGGCGGATTACCATAGCCTCTCCTTTGGCCAGTTGCCAGCCCAGGTCGGGAAAGTACGGATTTGCCGCACCGCGGAATCCTTCACAGTAGATCACCCGGTCGTACGTTGCGGCGATGGCCTCCATCTGCCCGGGACTGAATTCCTGATCGATAAAATGCCCGTCGGCTACCAGGTCCTCGCGCAGGCTGGCCATTATCATCGGGAAGTCTACCCGGGCGGCTTTACGGATGATACCGATGGTACCTGGAGTTGCCAGAAATGGATCCCAGGACGAATCACCGTCCAGGATATCCAATAGTTCAGCATAATCGCCGGCAGCCATACGCACGGTCCAGTCATTCACTTCTCCGGGTGTCTGGAGTATACGAAGAATCGTCTGATCATGCCAGACCTTTACCTTCCAATGCGCCTCCATTTGCAGATACAGTGCCCGGGCAAAGGGGTAAAGGCTGTCGAAGCGCCAGGATTTGACATAACGTTTGCCGGTAACCGGATTTATAATTCCGGCTGCCACAGAGGAGGACCTGTTTGGAAATTCGGCATCACAAACATCAACTGCCACACCCCGTGTTCGGAGTGTCCAGGCCAAAACAGAACCGGCTATTCCCTGTCCAACGATCAGGCAACGCATCAGCTATACCGCCGGCGAACCAGTTTGATGAATTTTTTCGCGGTGTCGATGCGTTTTTTCTCCGTCCAGCGGTACCGCATAACACAGTGCTGGAGCAGATAACTTTTGGCCTCCTCCATGGAAGAAAAGCCGTTGAGCGTGTCGATCGCCTTTTCGAACGCCGGACTATCATCAGCAAACAACTCGTGTGTCAGCAGCATGCGGTCATTGAGCGCGATGGCCTTTCGCAGATCCGCTACCGGCAGGTTGGATAATTTTTCGGAAAGCTCCTGTGCTTCTTTGTATTCAAACAGTTTTTCCGCCTCCGGGGGAATTGCCGGGAAACTGGGTGGCGCAGCCGGAGCTTGGGGCTTAACTGTCGGCAACGGCTCGTCGGGTTTGATCGACTCGACAACTACGGGTGGGGGAGGAGGAGCAGGAGCAGGCTTGTCCTCGGGCGGAGGTGCCTGTTCGGCTGTCGGCCGGGATACTGTTGGCGCTTCCGGTTTAGCTTCCACCTTTGGCTCCGGCATAGCTTTGGGAGGCTTGGCACTTGGCGGTACAGATGCGGATTCTTCAGACAACAGGGCATCATACAGATCCCGGACATAGGCCAACATAATATCTACATCCAACCGCACAATATTATCGGGATCTTTACTCATCCGGGCATATTCACGGTTGATCTTGTCGAGGTAAACTTTAGTTTTCAGCAAATCCATAAAAAGAGGGCGGGTTGATCAAGCAATGCAGGGCGACCGGCAGGTAACGCATCATACAAACAAGTTGGTATACCTGCCGAAACCCTTTCTTTCGGCGAAGTTCAAAAAATACGTTGAACATTCGCCCATAGCGTTTAAAAAATTGCATTTTCGCCGCAAGTATTCTCCAGCGAGGGCTTTCTGGGCCGTTAGGAAGCGGGGCCATGTAGTACTAAACCAACTCCGGAAAAATTCCACAAAGCGAACAACCATGTTTCTAGAACCATATTTTAAGGGGCAGCGAACCGGATGGATTGAAGTGATCTGCGGGTGTATGTTCTCCGGAAAAACGGAAGAGCTCATCCGCAGGCTGAAACGCGCCCGGATCGCTGAAATGAAAGTGGAGGTATTCAAGCCACAGGTTGATACCCGTTATGATGAAGCGAACATTGTATCCCATGATACCACGTCTGTCGTAGCAACTCCGATCGACCACTCCTCCCGCATCCTCGATCTGGATCCGGAAACCTCGGTTGTTGGTGTGGATGAAGCCCAGTTCTTTGACAGCGAACTACCGGAGGTGTGCCAGCAACTGGCTGTTCGGGGGATCCGGGTAATTGTTGCCGGCCTGGATATGGACTTCCGGGGAAAACCCTTTGGCCCCATGCCGGCACTGCTGGCCATTGCCGAGTATGTCACTAAAGTACACGCCATCTGTGTACATTGTGGCAACCTGGCAACACATTCGTACCGGCTGGCTACCGGTGACGAAGTCATCCTCCTCGGAGAAAAGGAGAAATACGAACCGCGTTGCCGGTCTTGCTACCATAAGGGGAACGTCTTGCGGTTGAAATAAAGAATCATTCAAAATATCGGATTCATGGAGAACCGGGTATATAGGTTCCCGGCCGGTTGTTGTACTTTTGCGGCCTCAATTCAATATCATGGCTCAAGAACAACATCCGGCACCCGAAAGCCGTAAAATTCGCTCTGCACTTCTTTCTGTTTATTCCAAGGACGGCCTGGAGCCGATCATCCGAAAATTACATGAACTTGGAGTTGCCCTGTACAGCACCGGTGGTACGCAGACCTTTATTGAAAAACTCGGTATTCCGGTAACTCCGGTCGAAAGCCTGACCGGCTATCCCAGTATCCTGAATGGCCGGGTCAAAACCCTGCACCCTGCCGTATTTGGAGGCTTGCTGGCCCGCCGGGAAGCAGATCACCTGGACCAGTTGAAACAATATAACATACCGGAGATCGACTGTGTAGTGGTGGACCTGTACCCATTTGAGGACACGGTGGCAACTACAAACGACCCCGATGCCATCATCGAAAAAATTGATATTGGCGGCGTGTCCCTCATCCGTGCAGCTGCTAAAAACTGGAAAGATGTAACCGTCGTTGCTTCCAAAGAAGAATACGGACTTTTCCTGGACCTGCTGACTACCCAACAGGGTGAACTGACGGGCGCCGACCGGCGTGAACTTGCCCGCCGGGCCTTCAAGGTTACCTCCAACTATGATATTGCCATCTTCAATTGGTTCAACGAAGGCACTACGGACATTTCGTTCAAATATTCTATACACCGGTCCGAAATCCTGCGGTATGGAGAAAACCCACACCAGGCCGGGGTGTTCTTTGGGGATTTCGACAAGATGTTCGATAAACTGAACGGTAAAGCGATCTCGTACAACAACCTGGTCGACATTGATGCGGCTGTTCAGCTGATGCGTGAATTCCAGGCCGGAAAACCAACCTTCGCCATTCTTAAACACACCAATGCCTGTGGTGTAGCCCGGAGGGATACGCTACTGGAAGCCTGGAACGCTGCACTGGAATGCGATTCAACTTCTGCCTTTGGCGGGATCTTTATTACGAATTCAACGGTCGATCTGGCAACGGCAGAGGAGATCAATAAATTGTTTTACGAAGTACTGATCGCACCCAATTTCGAACCGGACGCTTTGGAACTACTGGAAAAGAAAAAACAGCGCATCCTGCTGAAAATCAAATCCTATGATGTGCAGGCGCGCAGTTTTCGCAGCCTGCTGAACGGTGTCGTAGAACAGGATACGGACCTGAAGACAGAAACCGAGACAGACCTGAAAACCTCCACCAACCGGCCTCCTACGTCCAGGGAGATCGACGAGTTGCTTTTTGCCGTAAAATGTGTTAAACACCTGAAATCCAACGCAATCGCGCTGGTCAAGGGGCAACAATTGATTGGCATGGGGTGCGGACAGCCATCCCGGGTGGATGCATTGAGGCAGGCGATTGCCAAAGCCCGTTCCTTCGGATTTGACCTCGAAGGCGCTGTTATGGCCTCCGATGCTTTCTTCCCGTTCCCGGATTGTGTTGAAATCGCCTCGGAAGCAGGTATTTCAGCAGTAATTCAACCTGGGGGCTCAGTTAAAGATCAGGATAGCATAGATGCCTGTAACGAACGGGATATGGCCATGGTGATGACTGGATTCCGGCACTTCCGGCATTGATCTGGTCTTCTCCCAAATTGACCGGACATATCCAACAATAATAGCATAAGCGTGTTTGAGTTTTTCTACCCGTATGACCTTTGCTGTCCCCGGACGGCTAAATTCAAACACGCTTAAACTGTGAGCTATGACGCGAAAACAAAAAGCGGCCGAAATTGCACGAATACTGGATCAGTTATATCCAGAAACACCAATCCCGCTTCAGCACAAGGATCCATATACCTTACTGGTCGCTGTTGTTCTTTCCGCACAATGTACCGATGAGCGTGTCAATCAGATCACCCCTTTGCTGTTTGCACAGGCTGACACCCCCCCGGCCATGATGCAATTAAGCATAGATGAGATCCGCGAGATCATAAAACCATGTGGCCTTTCTCCTTCAAAATCAAAGGCGATCTGGAACCTGTCAAAGATAATCGTTGAACAACACGAGGGGGAAGTTCCTCAGTCTTTCACCGAACTGGAAGCCTTGCCGGGAGTTGGCCATAAGACGGCCTCTGTTGTCATGTCGCAGGCTTTCGGCGTACCCGCCTTCCCGGTAGATACCCATATCCACCGGCTGGCTGCGCGCTGGGGGTTGAGTGATGGTAAGAATGTGGAAAAAACAGAACGTGATCTTAAGGCAGTATTTCCCGAATCGACCTGGAACAAACTGCACCTGCAGATCATCTACTTTGGCCGACAATATTGCCCAGCCAGAGGCCACAATCCAGATGCCTGTCCGATCTGTTCAAAATACGGGGTAAAATCCTGATTACCGCGCAGCAGATACCAGTCAGACCAATGTGCTACTGACAACGCCGCTTGGCTGCGCCAACCAGTTTTTTAGAAAACTCAAGTTCAGGCCGGATTGGTTGATATTCCGGGCGGCCCAGGTTTCGTTCCAGATCCAGTTCCACCTCATCAAAGCGCCCCTGGCTGATAGAGCGTTCATAGTTAAATAAATGTGTATCCCTGAACTGATCAAACACCTGAGCGTGTTCACTCTTGGGTTGCGCCACCAACCAGTATACAATACAGATCAACAACCCACCCAGGGTGCCAATAAAACCGGTTAGTAGCAAAACCTTCAGGCCAAAACCTCCCTTCTGCACGCGAAGTTGCGTGTAATCCTGCTGTAAAGCCTGCCGTTCCTGCCGCAAGGCTTTGCTGATCTGCCGTTCTGCATAAAGGTCATCGGCGTATTGTTGGCGCAGGCTTTCCAGTTCCTCCGAACACTTTTCGGCTTTCCGTTTGCAGGCCTCAACTTCATTCTCCAACTTTGCGATCCGCTCTTCACTACCGGGATTTGTTTCCATTTTTTTAAATGTTGTGATTCTCAGGCAAAAATAAAGATGAAAGTAGATATTCTTGCGATTGGTATTCATCCGGATGATGTTGAACTCAGCGCCTCAGGCACTTTACTCCGGCATGCAGAACTAGGATATAGTTTTGGATTGCTGGACCTTACCCTTGGAGAACTGGGATCAAGGGGGTCGGCTGAAATACGAACCAAGGAAGCCCTCCGGGCAGCCGAAATCCTGGGGGCCGCTTTTCGCAAACAATTGGACCTCCCCGATGGTTTCTTCACAAACGGACCTGGCAATAAACTAAAAGTCATTGAGGCCATACGGGAATATCGGCCTCGCATAGTGTTATGTAATGCTCCCGACGATCGCCACCCGGATCATGGCCGCTCAGCCAGAATGGTGTCTGAAGCCTGTTTTTACTCGGGGCTGATCCGGATAGAAACGACGGGGCCGGATGGTCGGCCACAGCAGGAATGGCGCCCTAATGCCGTTTATCATTATATTCAGGATAAGCAGCTAACCCCGGATTTTGTGGTGGATATCACGCCATACTTTAAGAAAAAAATGGAGGCGATAAAAGCCTTTCAATCCCAGTTTTACGATGAAGCACAACCGGACGCGTGGCCCCAAACCCCCATCTCCGGAAAAGGATTCCTCGCCTTTATGGAAGCGAAAGCCCGGGTTTACGGCCGGCCGCCGCAAGTACAATATGCGGAAGGGTTCATCTGTGCCCGAACACCTGCGGTAAACAACCTGTTCGACCTGACCTGAGTCTTCGCGCTTTTCAAAATTTACTTCAGCCGGTTGTCAGATATCAATAATATGTTTGACACCAGTCATTGCATTCAGTATATCATACGAGTAGCTTACTCTCCAGATTATGGCCGGCACATTCGATGTGTCGATTGCATTTTTCCTGGAACCACAAAATCTACTCGATATGAAAAACCTGACGTTATCTCTATTGCTTATCCTCCTGTGCGGATGGACCGCAGGAAGAGCCCAACCTGGCGCCCTGGACCCAGGACTCCTGGATAAAGGGACCTTGGTTGTAAAACGCATTCAACAGGCCAACACAGTTATGATCCAGCAAGACGGGCATATTCTGGCGGCAGGGACTGCAATGCTAGTCAAGGATATCCCACCTGTTCCGGATGCTGATTTTGCCTTGGTCCGTTTTAACCCTAAAGGTGACGTGGACCAAACATTTGGTGAATGGGGCCGGGTGTATACCGATTTTTTTAACCGTAACGACGCTATACTCGCTACCGCCCTGCAGCCGGACGGGAAAATACTCGCCGCAGGATATGCCTTCAACAACGGCGTCAAAACATTCGCTGTAGCCCGGTATTTAACCAGCGGGAAGCCGGATATGACCTTTGGCTTTGGCGGGAAGCTGATCCTGCCGCTTTATACAACCGATTCATACGGAGGTAATTTCGTGAGTCAGGAGGAAAGCGAGGTAAATGGAATAGCCGTACTGCCAAATGGTAGAATCATGCTTGCAGGCACTACACGTGAGAACTTCTACGCCGATTATGACATCGGATTAATGCGCCTGATGCCTGACGGGAATCCCGATCTGTCTTTTGGCACCTCGGGCAAGGTGATTGCCGATCTGCGTATTTACGCAGATGATTTAGTACATGCCATGGTGGCATTCCCGAATGGCGATGTTGTTGTAGCCGGAGGAATTGACGAGCCGAAAATGCGTGATATGTTCCTGACCCGGTTTCGTTCGGATGGCTCCCAGGACTATTCATTTGGCGAAGCGGGAATTGTCCGGACAGACTTTTTCAATACCCAGGATTTAGCATACGCACTGATCCTGCAACCTGACGGAAAAATGTTAGCAGGCGGGGTAGTTGAAGACGATATCGGGCAGGATTTTGCACTGGTTCGCTATTTGCCAAATGGGGCTCCGGATCCGGGATTTGGCACGGACGGCAAGGTCCGGCTGGACCTCGGAGGCGTGGATGAGTGTCGTGCATTGGCGTTGCAGGAAGATGGCCGGATATTAGCGGTTGGCAGCAGACAACAAGGGGAAACTACCGATTTTGCCATTGTGCGTTTTGAACCTGATGGCGCCATTGACTATTCCTATGGCGCGGCCGATCCATACGGACCGGACATCGGTGTGGCTACCAATTTCCTCGGCAATGACATGGCACTGGCTGCCGCTGTTCAACCCGACGGCAAACTGGTTGCCGCAGGATTGACGGAGCGGCTTACCGGAGGCAGTCATCTCGCAATAGCGCGCTATCTGGGAGGAAAGGCCCTTGCTACAATAGAAAATACGGAAGATCCGGATGCCTCGTTTTATCCCAATCCGACCAAGGGCTCCGGAGTACTGGACTATACGCTCAATACTGAACAGTATTTTTCGGCAGATCTTTATGATATAAATGGTGTTTTGGTACAGCCGATCGTGCCCGGTGAAATCCGGTCATCCGGCAAGTATCAGGTTGACGTGCACATTCAGGATGCATTGCCATCGGGTATATATATGATACTGCTCCGGCAGGGGAGGGGGATGCGCCACTTGAGGATCATCGTAGAGTGAACGGCGAAGGCCGGATGTAAACGGGCCTAAGGTTGAGGTCACAGGTCAAAATGACCCTGGTCATAGGGCCTGCGAGATGACGGCGCTACATTTACCGCCATAAAAAACTGTATCGTATGAGAATATTACTTTCAGGCATTCTGACCTTATTTGTTCTGGCACTTTCCATGCCTCAGGCACAAGCTCAAAATATGTTTGAAGCATGGCCTGCTTTAAGCGACTTTCACAAAGTGATGGCACAAACCTTCCATCCGGCAGAAGACGGCGATTTTGCACCGATCCGAAACCGTTCCATGGAAATGGTAAAACAGGCTAAAATGCTGAAGAAGTCTTCTGTTCCGGCACAGTACAATACACCGGAAATCCGGAATGCCGTAGCCATATTGGCTAAAGACAGCAAGAAGTTGCATAAGCGCATTCAAAAGGGTGCTGCGGACGATGAAGTAAAGACGCAGTTGTTTGCCTTACATGACACGTTCCACAAAATAGTGGGACTTTGTAGCGCACATAATGAAGAGCACTGACCCTGAAGCACCTGGTTTACTGTACAGCGGACCTCCCGGTTTAACGGGAAGTCCGCTGTTGTTTTGGCAGATTCAAATCATTCACCACCAAGTGGTTTAAATTTCGCAGCATCCTTTTCATTGGTCGTATTGGTGGCCTCCTGGAAATAGGCAGCTATCTTATCTAAACTCTGTTGTAGTTCAAGCGCCGCTTCCTTCGGTTGCCTTGGCTTCGGTGTGGTCGGCACATGCCCCGGCAATTCTTCAATATGGAGGGTTTGGGTGGGAAAGGCAAACCGGACACCCAAATCGTGAGCCAGTACAATGATGGCATACATAAGCTCGTGCCGGCCTTTTAATTCTGCCGTCCAGTTCGGCGCTTCAAAAAAGGTGTACAGGAGAATATTGAGCGAGCTTGCTCCAAAGTTATTCAGGTGCACCTCGAAGTAGTCTTTCCGGGTGGTCGGATGCCGTAGAATGATCTCCCGGATACCTTTAACAAATAGGTCAATAATGGGCGGCGGCGTATCATAGGTAACCCCGATCTCGGATTTGAATCTGCGATATACCCGCAATCCCATATTATCCACGATCTGATCGGCCAGCATGCCATTCGGAACATAGGTGAGTGAATTGGCAAACGTCCGTATCCGTGTGGACCGTACACCAACCTCTTCCACCACGCCGTCCACATTACCAAAATGGATCCAGTCGCCGATCTGAAAAGGCTTGTCGACAAAGATCATAATGGACCCAAAAAAGTTCTTCACGGTATCTTGTGCAGCCAGTGCTATTGCAAGTCCTCCTATTGAAATACCTGCCAAGAGAGCTGTAATATTGACATCCAGCGTATCCAGAATGTAGATTATACCCAGTATCCAGACCAGAATGCCACTGATCCGCTTTAATACAGGGAGCAGTTGATCATCGAGGGTGTTTTCGGTTTTTGCCGTCACCTTGCGCAGGTTGAAGAAGAGTATACTGAGCAACCGGTTCAGCATAAAGAGAATAAAAAAGATCCCTAATATGCCAAGCCCTTTTACCAGTACCGCGCTGGTTAGGGGCGGAAGTTGGAACATGGGCAGGCCGTAAAGGAAGAACCAAAGTCCTCCCCACAAGCCAAACAACCGGGCAAGCGCGCGGATATGAGTACGCACCTCGGTGGAAACGCCGATCCGTTTTTTTACGACGGGATAAACCAGGTTATTGGTAATCCATCGGATCAAATAAAATACCAGTATGGATACCAGTAAGGAGATGAGCAGCCCCAACCACTTCCACAACTGAATGTTCAGGATTTTATATTGCCAGGCCTGCCCCTGGAAATAGACAGCGGGGTTTATCCCAAACGGATATAATTCGTCATGCAGACGGGGGATTGCCTCAACGGTTGTCCGGGAGTAATACCAGTTCGAATCAATACGCTCTACGTAGAGCAGGGGAAAATCCCGGTCCAGGAAGTAAATTGCTTCGTTTGCGGAAGAATCAAAATAAGATCGTTGGGTTGGAAGCCTGTTAATATCAATATACAACCCGTTTCCATCCAGGATGTGTTTCAGCTGGATCGCCAGAGTTTGAGCCTGGCTGTTATCCAAATTGAACGAACGGGCTGCCTTTTCCGGAGCATAAGAATCCGGCTGCAGGTAATAGAGGTGGTTGTACACCACACCAAATGGACTGCCATGTACATCGGCTGAATCTATTTGGGCAAAAAGCAGAGAAGAAAAGAAAAGCGAACAGCAAACCGTCAGGAAAACACTACGCATAAGACACTGGTTCTATTCAAGGTTGCCGGACAAGCTGGTCCGGCCTTGCATTGGGGTAAATGTATCGATCCTGACGGACAAAATGAAATGATCGCCGGATTAACCGTCAATAGTGTTGAGGCAGCGCATTGGGCTTTTGTTCCAGCCAGTCAACATACTCGACAGAACCCAGGCGAAACTTTACCGGCACCTGAACCCTTTTCCCCAATTGGTCCTCCAGCCGGCAAAAGAACGGTTTGGAGAAGGTAACAGACCCCCGCAACATACAAGATGAGACCGGGGAGGATCCCACAACGGAAGCCGGTAACCGAAAGGAATTGAAACCAGGATTCTGGACCGGATTTCCACCCGGCCGAAAAAAACCGGCTGAATCGTTGAATACAGGATACAGGTTTGGCTGTTGGGGCTGTGCCCAAACGGCCGGCCGAACCAACACCAGGGCTGTGAACAGCACAGCAATTCCAATGGTTATCTTACCCGTGTTTTTTACCGGCATACATTTCAAACTTTTGAAAGTAACACTCCAGGGGCCCATTGAACAGAGTGAGTTTTCGCGACGGCCGCAGGCCAAACTTCTTCCAGGCTTCCAGATTGGAAGAGATCAACCAGGCATCCCAGCCTGCCCAGCGTTTCTTAAGGATATCGCCGATATATTGATAAAACGCGGCAGATTCAGACAATTTCAGGCGTTCGTCATACGGTGGGTTCATGACCAGTATGCCCGGTATTTCCGGCGGCTCCAGTTTTTCAAAAGCAACTTTTTCCACTTTAATTACGTGTTCCAGCCCTGCCGCCATAAGGTTGATCGCTGTGGCATTTCTGGCCCTGGAGTCCTTGTCGGAGGCCAGGATCGGAAAATCATGCTCCTGCCTGGCGCGGGCATCTGCAGTCGAACGTACAGTTGCCCAGGTGGCTGCGTCAAAGTCCGCCCACCGCATAAATCCAAAAGACTCCCTGTTTTTTTGCGGCGGAATGTCCATGGCGATCATCGCCGCTTCGATCGGAATTGTTCCGCTCCCGCACATTGGATCGACAAAACTGCCGGTGCCTTTCCACCCGGTAAGCAGAATCATGCCGGCAGCCAGCACCTCATTCAATGGCGCAAGAACGGCATCCCGCCGGTACCCGCGTTTATGCAGGGAATCACCGCTGGAATCGAGCAACAGATCGCAGCGTGTACCGTTAATCCGTACCTGTATCCGCAGGGTAGGGGCTTCTACATTCACACTGGGACGCCGCTGGAACCGGTCGCGAAACTGGTCCACGATCGCATCCTTGGCCAACAGACTGACGTATTTGGCGTGGTTAAAATAATTGCCTGCCACCACGGCATGCACGGCAAGCGTGTCCGTCACCGTCAGGAGGCGTGCCCAGTCCACTTCACGGACGCCATTGTAAAAGGAACGTTCATCATGCGCCTTGAAGGAATGAAGGGGTACCAACACCCGAAGCGCTGTACGCAACTCATAGTTGGCACGATAGAGCAGCTGTTGGTCGCCGGAGAAGGAAACAGCCCGTTTTAACTGCCGGACCTCGGTACCGCCAAGCGCCTCCAGTTCGCCGGCTAAGACAGGTTCCAGTCCGTGAAGCGTGGTCGCGATCATATATTTAGCAATTGCCGGTCAGAGTTTGCCGGTAGCGATTTTTTGCTGCAATTTAGGCGAAGGCGCCAGGCGGTTGGCTTTTTGCCAAAAGTCCGTTGCTTTTGCACTTTCTCCCTGCTGGGAAAGAGCATCACCCATGTGTTCCAGTATGCCCGGGTGATTCTCGCCACCATTTTTCACCAACTGCTCGAAATGGCTTACTGCTCCGGCCAGGTCGTTTTTCCGCAACAGGGCCAGGCCTATCTGGTCCTGGATATTCAGCCACAATAATTTATCAGAGCCGGCCATCAGGGTAGCCTGCTGTAATTGCGCAAGAGCATCATCCGGATCGCCCTTTTCCGTAGCAGCGATACCGTAATAGTAATATGCAGGCGCCTGATTCGGAAAGGCATCCATAGCCTGTTCTGCAGTTTCCAGGAGGGCGTCGTAGTCCTTCTGGTCATATAAAATAGCCAGCATGTTTTCCCAAACAGTGAAAACGCCCGGGTTAAGCCGGATGCAGGTACGGTACCGACTAAGAGCCTCCTCCTGTTTGTCTGCATAGTAAAACAGGTCACCTGAAACACTCCAGGCCTTGGGGTCATCGGGGTGCGCTGTTTCGATCAATATTGCAAGTTCAAGCAAAACTTCCGTCACAGAAGCATCGACGCCCTTGCTCATTTTTTCAAAATAGGGCAGAAGTTCCTTGATCTTACCATCCAGCGCAATATTGGGGTCTTTGAAATAAGGCTTCAGGGAATTCAGGTAGGCCAGGTCGGAACCTGACTTTTCCAGCACGGCGATCTGCGCCACACTGTCGTACGGGTCGCGGCGGAGAATATCCTGGTATACCTTCCGCGCGGCATCCTTGTCGCCAACCGAATCATACAATTCTGCGATCCGGTGGCGATATTCCAGGCGATTGGGATAGGTATCAGCCAGTTTTTCCAATTCATCTGCCGCTTTTTTGATATTGCCCATGCCCAGGTAGATCACGTGTTTTTTATCGGCAGTAACTTCGGTGACCCCGGTTATTTTCTCAAGTTGATCCAGCGCTTTCAAGCCTTCTTTTGGATTTCCGGAAAGCACTTCCAGATAGGCCAGCCGCTCATAAAACTCGGGGATCTCCGGGAAGCGTTTTGTCAGATCCGCATATATCCGTGCTGCATCACCGGCCTGCCCAACGGACTCGAGCAGGTCTGCCTGAAAAATACTGTACCATTGATTCCCCGGGTCTTTTGACACTGCTTTTGCCGCAGCATCCAGGGCATTTACATTGTCCTTCATTTCCGCATAGGTACGGGCCAGGCCATACCACGCAGCGGCATTGTCACCGTTGTCGTACAGGAACTTTTTGTACTGCACCTCTGCTTTTTCGAAATGCCCCAGCAGCCGTTCCCGTTCAGCCTCGATAAAAGCGCTTTGACGGTTCACTTCATCTTCCGGAACGATCTTAGCCTGGCCATCCAACGTATTTTGCGCAGTCAGCGAGGCACTGGCAGTTAGCGCAATTACCAGCAGAAGGAAATAAAGTCTGTACATGTTTTAAGGATTGAATTGCTTCATAAACACCAAAAGGCCGGAAACCGTTTATCGTTTAGAAAGGTTTGAGTAATCGCCGATATTCAACTCGTCCTTGGTTCCGACAAATTTACTCACATTCCCGACCATAGAATTTTCCAGCAGCGCGTTTTTGATCTGCGATTTGTTCTGGATGATACTATTGGTGATAACGGTGTTTTCCACCACTGAATTATGTCCCACGCTGACATAAGGGCCTACTACTGCGTTCCGGATTTGGGCGTTATCTCCAATAAAACAGGGCGGGATGATCACACTGTTCTCAATCGCGGCCTTTTCTGATACCAGACCGTTATCCCGGTGAATTTCCAGCATCCGGCTGTTGGAAAACAGGATAGCATCTTTATTTCCGCAATCAAGCCATTCTTCCACTTCACCGGTCCGAAAACGCAGCCCTTCATTTTTAAGGTGCTCCAGAGCAGTGGTCAGCTGAAATTCATTTTTTTCCTTGATGCCCTTTGTAATAATATGATGCAAGGCCGCGCGAAGTTTTTCTCCTTCCTTAAAATAATAGATACCCACAATGGCCAGATCAGAAACAAAGTCGGCCGGCTTTTCCACAAAATCGGTAATGAATCCGTTTGCATTCAGTTTGACCACCCCAAAAGACGAGGGGTCTTTTACTTTTTGGACCCAGATCACGCCATCATCCTGCCGGTCAAAGCTAAAATCCGCCTTGAACAGCGTGTCGGCGAATGCGATCATGCACGGACCGGTCATGCTTTCCCAGGCGCAGTAAATGGCGTGCCCGACACCCAGCGCCTTTTCCTGCTGATAAATGGTGCCTTGGGCGCCGAGGCCTTCAGCGATCCGGATCAGTTCCTGCTCAACTTCCGGACCGAAATCGCCGATGATATAAGCGATCTCCTCAATCGGGCCGCCATAGGAGGATGCCAGATCTTCTACCAGGCGTTGGATGATCGGTTTGCCTGCAACCGGGATCAGGGGTTTGGGCACGGTCAGCGTATGGGGGCGCAGACGCGTTCCTTTACCAGCCATAGGGATTATGATTCTCATGATAAGGACATTTCCGCTGTCAGCGGGAAAGCCAACAGGCAAGTGATATGTATTAGTGTTTATTGTATCCGGGAGCAGCCGGCATCCTGTAGTACGCAGGATCAGTGTTTCCCGGTACTGCCAAATCCGCCACTACTGCGCTCGGTTTCTTCCAGGCTATCCACTTCCTGCCAGATGATCTGTTCGTACCGGGCGATGATCATTTGGGCGATCCGTTCTCCTGGCTCAATAGTTTGCGATTCATTGGAGAGGTTTACCACGATACATTTGATCTCGCCTCTGTAATCACTATCGATCGTGCCGGGGGAATTTAGCATCGTTAATCCGCGCTTTGCAGCCAGTCCGCTGCGCGCCCGAATCTGGGCTTCATAGCCATGCGGAAGTTCAATGTACAATCCGGTAGGGATCAGGGCGCGCTCCAAAGGACCCAGGGTTACCGGCGTCGGAATAAAGGCGCGCAAATCCATCCCGGCGCTGCCGGATGTTTCATAGCGGGGCAGTGGATTTCCCGATCGGTTGATGATTTTTATCGTCAAGGCATTTTTTTTGTTGCAAAAGTAGGAGAATATGCGATAAACCGTAATTAGACCACACTGAAGCCTTAAATTTCCGGCATGAATCGGATACCAGGCCTTCTGATCCGGCAAATACTGTTGCTCCTGCTCATATTTGCCTTGGGGTGGGTGCTGTTTTTGACACTGCACCCGTTCCTGCCCGCATTACTCGGCGCTTACACCCTTTATGTGCTGCTCCGGCCGGCCATGAATTATTTGAGCGGGCAACGGAAATGGAACCGGATAGTGACGGCGATTATACTGATCCTGGTTGCATTTTTAGTGATCGGCATACCCATGCATTTTTTAGGCAACCTGATCCAGGCCAGGGTCATATCTGCCCTGCAACATTCACCGGAAGTACGTCAAAGCCTCGAAAATCTGGTTCACCGCCTTGAACAGGAGTACGGAATTACACTCCTGACACCGGATACCCTTAAGAATTTCGCCAACTGGGGTATTGTTCAATTACGATCGTTCATCTCGGCAACACTGGTCGGGCTGATGACAACTGTGCTGGCAGGATTTATCGTATTTTTCATGTTGGTGAACAGTTCCCAGATCAGTGTATTTTTCTTTAACTGGCTGCCGTTCCAGAAAAAGAATATTGCAACATTCAAGCAGCAACTCAACAGCCTGGTATATACGAATGCTATTGGCATTCCCTTTATGGGTATTCTGCAGGGGATGGCAGGCTTGCCGGCTTACTGGCTCATTGGGATCAACGATGTCTGGCTTTGGTTTGTGATCACCTGCATTTCCGGCATGCTTCCCATATTGGGCGTGGCACTTGCTTATGTGCCAATGACCATAATACTGGTGGCAAACGGCATGCCTGTCAAAGGCCTGATCTTGTTCCTGTACGGCTTTATCGTGATCGGATCGGTAGACAATATCGGGCGCATGTGGCTACAAAAAAAACTGGGCGACCAGCATCCGCTCATTACGCTTTTTGGCGTTATTGCGGGCCTTAAACTGTTTGGTTTTATCGGTTTTGTGTTCGGTCCGATTCTGATAGCATTGTTCTTTCTGTTAATCCGTATATATACTATTGAATTCGGGCGGGAATCCCACCATATCACCTGAGTTTACATGGGCAGCCCTGACGCAGCCCTATACTCCTATCCTGCTACAACCGATTTAAATCACCCAACATGAAAGTCTTTTACACCGCCTGCTTTACATTTTTAATTACCACTCTTTTTGCCCAATCCGCATCCGGCCCCGATTACCTGCTTTCCTGTGCCATCAATCTGGGTCCGGATGTAACAGTTTGCAACAACGCTGTTTTTTCCCTCAATCCGCATCCAAATCCAGACGGCAATTACTCCTGGACGGGTAGTCCCGGACTGTCCTGTTATGATTGCCCGACGCCAAGTTTTTCCGGATTGCCAACCGGCACATACACGTATATCGCCACTATAACTACTCCGGATTGTTCTGCATCGGATACTATTAAAATCATGGTTATTAACGGCACCTCCCCAATGTATGCGATTGCCCCTGATCAGGATATCTGTGCCGGCGATACGGTAAACCTTGGAGGGCCCGCCCAACCAGGCACCTTTTACAACTGGTATTCCAATCCACCCGGCTTCTCCAGCAACTTATCGAATCCAAAGGATAAACCAACAGGGCCGGTCACCTACTATCTGTCCGCATCCAACAATTCCTGCCCGCTGATCGTGTTGGACAGTGTTAAGATCATACCGATTTCCCTGATGCTGAACCTGAACCCGGCAGATTCTTTCCGGCTTTGCCAGGGCAGGTCACGCACGATCCAGGCATTGATCAGCCCGGCGGGACAACCCGTGGTCTGGAGCCCCCTGACCGGGCTGCAGGTTGGCTCAAATGGCACAACTGTCATTGCCGCGCCACAACAAAGCACGCTGTATACCGCCACCGCCTCAATGGGAGGTTGTGTGCGAAAAAGACAACTATTCATAGCTGTCGACAGCTTGCCTGTGGACCTTGACCTGCAGCCTGCCGATACAACCATTTGTGCAGGTTCTGCCGTTACGCTGACTTCCGGCGACGGTATGCTGGACAGCACCGCTTTCCCCAAGATCACCTTTAAATGGTCGCCTTTAAGCGGCGCCATATCTGCCGATTCCATGCTCAGCCTGACTGTACAACCGACACAGTCGACTGTTTACCGGCGGATCACGCGAAACGGCGTATGTGCGGATACCGCCCTGTCGACTGTAAAAGTGATCCCCCAGGCGCAGATTTCTGTTACCCCGCCTTCAGCCTCCATTTGTCCGGGCGATACGGTACATTTAAATGTTTCGTTCACATCCGGAGTATCCGGGATCAATTGGTCGCCCGCCAGCGGCCTTTCCTGTACCAATTGTACAGACCCGGTTGCACAACCGGACAGCACAACGGTCTACACCGTTTCCGGAGCATATCAGGGCTGTCCGGTGAGTGCCAGTACTGTGATAAGCCTGAAACCCCAGGCTCCGCTGCAACTTCCAGATGATTTGCAGTTATGTAAAGGAGACACCTTACGCCTGAATACTATTTTTGATCCCCTGGCGAGCTATCGCTGGGCGTCCACACACCCTGGATTTGATACAACCTACCAGCCGACTCCGGTTTTTGTACCCACTCAAACCGCCTGGTATTTCATCCGGACAGACAATGGTTGCATCAGGAACGATTCGTTCCAGGTCACGGTACTAAGTGCCACCCTTTCTGTTGTTGGCGATACCACGATTTGTAAAAACTTCAGTATCCCGCTACTGGCCATGGCCAGTCTTCCCGGATCTTTTATCTGGCAAAACACCCAAAATGGACAGACCGTTGGCAACTCGGCGGCCGCAACGGTCAAACCAACCGAAACCACTACCTACGTTGTTACCTATACCTATGGGGATGGATGTACGCTTTCGGGACAGGTTTTTGTTGTAGTGGATGGTGAAGCACCGGATATCGTCTTCCCGCAGGACAATGTGATCTGCGCGGGCGAAAGCCTGCTGCTGAACAGTTCAATTGCATTACCCGGTGCCGTATATCAATGGGCTGCAACCCCACCGGATCCGACTCTGGATCCCGCTGCTCCCAACCCGGTGGTAATGCCTGCACAACAGACGAACTATTCTGTTACGGCATCCCTTGATAATTGCACCGTTTCCAAACAGATCACCGTCGTTACCTCCAATGCTACACTCACCGTTACGGCGGATACGACATTGTGTGCAGGCAGCATGCTTACCCTTACTGCTTCAGGGACAGATCCTATGGGCACGTATTCCTGGTCTACTGGTGCCAGCAATCCCCAGATCAATGTCACTCCGGCAGCCCCTGTTACCTATACTGTGACCTACTTTTTCGGAGACGGTTGCCAGATCCAGGATAGCGTGCAGGTGAATACGGTGCCCGGGTTTGACCTGGACATTCATTGTGTGCCGGATACCAATCAGATTGACATTGGTACGGATCTTACACTGACAGCTGTAGTCACACCGCCACAGAACCTGGATAATTTCCAATTCGTCTGGCAGGAAACAACCGTGGATACGCAGGTACTGCCTTTTGATACGGAATCCATTGATGTTACGCCTTCGTCCAACGATACGGCCGCAGCTATTGTCCGGTACACGCTGACCGCAACCGCGCCCAACGGATGTTCCAGGGTCATGGAGAAAACGATCCGGCTGGTATTTCCAATCGTTCGTTTCCCTAATGCCTTCACCCCGGACGGAGATGGGATAAATGACCGGTTTGAATTGATTTTAGCCACCGGGCTGGCGTATATTGACCGTATGGAAATATATAACCGTTGGGGCCAAAAAGTATTTGAAAGCACGGAACCAAACGCCGGATGGGATGGGATGGTTGATGGTGAACAAGCAGCATCCGACGTCTATATTTTCAGGGTTTGGTGGCGGAGAGGAGATGGTGCTTTGCAAATGCAATCTAAAGGAAACGTCATCCTTCTGCGTTAAGCAAAACAGAATCATTAGCTGACCGGATCACCAATGCAGGAATAGTAGTGACTTCTGTTGAATAGCTGTATTTTTGCGCGACTTTATGGTAAAGATTGGCGATATCGAGTTGGGAGATTTCCCTGTTTTACTGGCCCCAATGGAGGATGTAAGCGATCCTCCCTTCCGGCGTTTGTGCAAGGAACAGGGTGCCGACCTGATGTATACGGAATTTATCAGTGCGGATGGTTTGGTACATGAAGCCGTGAAAAGCTTTAAAAAACTGGAGATCTTCGATTATGAGCGACCGATAGGCATCCAGTATTTCGGCGGCCAGCTGGACAGCATGATCGAAGCTGCCGAGATCATTGAGGAAAAAAACCCGGACCTCATCGATATTAATTTCGGCTGCCCGGTTGCCAAGGTAGCCTGCCGTATGGCAGGCGCCGGCCTGCTGCGGGATATTCCCCTGATGGTGAAGCTCACGGAAGCGGTCGTTAAAAGCACTAAAAAGCCGGTGACCGTAAAAACCCGGCTGGGCTGGGATAACAGCAGCATCAATATTGTAGAGGTTGCCGAACGCCTGCAGGATGTCGGTATTTCGGCACTCACCATCCACGGCCGTACCCGCGTACAAATGTATAAGGGAGAAGCGGACTGGAGTTGGATTGCCCGGGTGAAAGAAAATCCCCGCCTGCACATCCCGGTGTTTGGCAATGGGGATATTGACAGCCCTCAGCGTGCAAAAGAGTACAAGGAGCGTTTTGGGACCGATGGCATTATGATCGGCAGGGCCAGTATCGGTTATCCCTGGATCTTCAAGGAAATAAAGCATTACCTGTCTACCGGAGAATTGCTTCCCACTCCGACAGTAGCCGAACGCGTCCGTGCCGCCCGTCAGCATTTGCTGGACAGCCTGGACTGGAAAGGGACCAAACTGGGTGTGCTCGAAATGCGCAGACATTATGCGCCTTATTTCCGCGACTTACCGAATATCAAACCGTACCGGATGCGGTTGGTGACCGAAATGGAACCGGAAGTGCTGCATCAGGTGTTGGATGAGATAGAAACCGAGTACTCAGGAATGGAACTGGCAGTGTAACATGATATTTACGATCGAACCACAGGAACGAAAAATCTTTGAATTGGTAACGCAGTGCGCCAATGAGATCGGCGTGCCAGCTTTTGTGATCGGAGGATATGTCCGGGATAAATTACTGGGGCGGCCGACCAAGGATATTGATATCGTATGTGTGGGTGACGGCATTTTATTAGCCCAAACCCTGGCCGGAAAATTATATCCGGTGCCCAAGATCGTGGTTTACCGCCGGTTTGGAACTGCCATGCTCCGGTACGAGGGCATGGAAATTGAGTTTGTCGGAGCCCGAAAAGAAAGTTATCACCACGACAGCCGGAAACCGGATGTAGAGGAAGGATCCCTGGAGGACGACCAAAACCGTCGGGATTTTACCATTAATGCGCTTGCCGTAAGCCTTAATGAACGGGACTTTGGCCAGATCCTCGACCCCTTTGGCGGTCTTAAGCATCTGGAGCAGAAACTGATCAAGACGCCGCTGGAGCCCGGACAAACTTTTTCCGACGATCCGCTCCGGATGATGCGGGCGATCCGGTTTTCCACGCAACTGGGATTTACGATCGATCCCCGGACACTGGACAGTATCGGCAAGAATAAGCACCGTATCCAGATCATTTCAAAGGAGCGCATTACAACCGAGATGGAAAAGATCCTCCTGGCGCGAAAACCATCTGTTGGCTTCAATCTGCTTTTTGACACGGGGCTGCTGGAACTTATTCTGCCCGAGTTGGCCGCGCTTCAGGGCGTGGAGGACCGGCAGGGCAAAGCACACAAAGACAATTTTTACCATACGCTGGAAGTGTTGGATAACCTGTCGAAGCGGAGCCGGAACATCTGGTTGCGATGGGCAGCACTATTACATGACATTGCCAAGCCTGCAACTAAGAAATATCACCCGGACACAGGCTGGACCTTTCACGGACACGAATGGCTGGGTGCCAATATGGTGCCCAAGATTTTCAGGAAACTACGCCTTCCGCTGGATTCCAAGCTGGATTATGTGCAGAAAATGGTGCGTTTGCACCTGCGGCCGATCAGTCTGACCAAAGATGAAGTGACAGACAGCGCTGTTCGCAGGCTCCTGTTCGATGCAGGACCTGACATAGATGATCTGATGTTGTTGTGCGAATCCGATATCACCACCAAAAACCCGCGGAAAATGGCCCGCTACCTGGAAGGATATCAATACCTGAAAGAACGCATGGCTGAAGTGTCGGAAGCAGACCGCCTGCGACTCTGGCAACCGCCCATTACTGGCGATATCATCATGAAGACTTTTGGAATACCGCCATCCCGGGAAGTAGGGATGATTAAAACCGCCGTACGGGAAGCCATTCTGGACGGAGACATTCCGAATGACTTTGAGACGGGGTTCCAACAGATGCTTCTGGAAGGTGAAAAACTTGGCCTGAAGCCACGGAAATCGATCCGCGACTTTGTCCAGGGCGCCTGAGGTATTTCCCACGGGTGATTCCAAAAATGCGCTACCTTTGCGGCCAATTCGCTATCATGTCATTTTTCAGGAAGATCTGGGCCGTATATGCCGTATTACTGTTTATCGCTCTGCTACTGGTCTCGTTTCCGGTAATGCTTGTCCACATGATCTTCACGCCCGGAGACAGCGCTTTACGGCGCAACATCCGGTACCTGCACCATGTGTTCTCACCTACATTTCTGCGCCTGGTTGGTATCCGGGTAAACGTCAGGGGTGCCGGGCATCTTGACCAATCCAGATCATATGTGATCGTAGGCAATCACAACTCTGCGTTAGATTTCATTGTTAATGCCGTGGCATTTCCGGGTGTCTTCCGGTTTCTCGCCAAACAAGAATTACACCGGGTGCCTGTTTTCGGCTGGGTCGTTAAAAAGATGTGCCTTTCCGTTGACCGCAGCAGTGCCATGAGCCGGGCCCGTAGCGTAGTGGAGTTAAAAAAACAACTGGCTAATGGCTGGAACATCTTCATTTACCCGGAAGGCGGACGAAACCGTACCTCTGACGTGCTGGCGCCTTTTTATGATGGTGCATTCCGGATCGCTATTCAGACCAAAGCCCCGATAGCGGTACAAACGATTGTCAATATTAAGGATATCTCCAGCACAGTAAAATCCGTTGACCTCCGCCCCGGCGTTGTTAAGATCATGTGGGACAAGCCTATTGAAACCACAAATCTGACAGCTGCCGACATTCCGGAATTAAAAAAACAAGTTCGCCAGATCATGCGGCACCACCTGGAACAACATATTACGCCCGACGTTTAAACATACCGAACAAACAGAACTATGCAGTACAAAAACAATATCCTCGAAACCATCGGAAACACTCCTCTGGTAAAACTCAACCGCATTGCAGCGGATATCCCGGCCCTGGTCCTGGGAAAGGTAGAAACGTTCAATCCAGGCCATTCCATCAAGGACCGCATGGCATTAAAAATGATCAATGATGCCGAAGCCCGCGGTGATCTGAAACCCGGCGGAACCATTATTGAGTGCACCTCCGGGAATACCGGAATGGGACTGGCACTGGTAGGCTGCGTACGGGGCTACCGGTGTATTTTCACAACAACAGACAAACAAAGCCAGGAAAAGATCGATATCCTGAAAGCCCTGGGAGCTGAAGTGATCGTTTGCCCTACCAATGTAGAATCGGACGATCCGAGATCGTACTATTCTATTGCCCGCCGCCTTAGCGAGGAGATCCCCAACTCATTCTGGTGTAATCAATACGACAACCTGTCCAACCGGCAGGCACACTATGAAAGCACCGGCCCGGAGATCTGGGAGCAGACGCAGGGAAAGATCACCCACCTGGTAGTAGGTGTCGGAACAGGAGGAACCGTATCCGGCGTCGCCCGCTACCTGAAGGAACAAAATCCAGATATCAAGATCTGGGGAGCAGACACCTACGGATCGGTATTTAAGAAATACCATGAAACCGGTGTGTTTGACCCAAAAGAGATCTATCCGTACATTACAGAAGGGATAGGGGAGGACATCCTGCCCGCCAACGTGGACTTTTCCCTGATCGACCATTTTGAAAAAGTTACGGATAAGGACGCCGCCATTTGGGCCCGTCGCCTGGCCAAGGAAGACGGTTTGTTCCTGGGCTATTCAGCCGGTAGTGCAATCGGCGCACTGTGGCAGTTGCGCGGACAACTTAAAAAAGACGACGTGGTTGTAGTGATCTTTCACGATCACGGCAGCCGATATGTCGGAAAAGTATACAACGACGACTGGATGCGGCAGCGTGGCTTCCTGGAGGAAGAATTAAAGATCGCCGATATTATTTCCCGCAAAAAGGAGCGCCGGTTTGTCGCTGTGCGGAAATCGGATACGGTCCGGGACGCTTTTAACCTGATGAAATCACACGACATCAGTCAAATGCCGGTGGTTGATGAGCAGGAGAATGTAGTTGGTTCTGTAACCGAGCGGCAGGTACTGCATACCTTGCTGGAAAATCCGATGCAGAATGCTGAAAAACCACTTTCGGAGATCATGGGAGCCGCATTTCCAACGGTTCAGGATGATCTGCCGATCAGCCAGCTGAACAAGTATCTGGGGCGGGACATGCCTGCCGTGATCGCCAAAGACCGCTCCGGCGGGCTACACATGATCACCCGGTATGATCTGATTCAGGCAATTTAATATCAGCGATATTGGGGTGTGTCTGACACCCCAATATCGCTTCTGAATGACTACTTTACTATATGGCCGTCTTTGACTTTAAAAGCAATGGCCCGTAGTTTCAGGAGGTTTTCCAGGGGATTGTCGCTGAGTACCAGGAAGCTGGCCTCGTAACCTTCATCGATCTTCCCGACTTTCCGGTTGGGAAAGATCGCCTGAGGTGTGTTAACACACAGGATCTGAAGGGCTTGCGCATAATTCAGATCGCCAAACTGGAACCAGTAATTCAACTCACCCCGAATGGTGCGCTGCGGATCATCCGAGCCGATGACCACGTTTACGCCATTATCCAGCAAACGCTTCAACAATGCAGCCTGGGCCTCCCGGGCGCCTGTACGTGCTACCTGCGTCTGCGCATGGGAAAACAGGGGCACCACGGCGGTTTTCTTTTTGGCCAGTTTTTTCAAATCGGCATCCGTCAGTTCAAATTTATTGCCGTCGCCGCTACCGTCCCAGTTATGGCCCGGCAGATTGGCAAAACCCTGAACACCAAGTTTCAGGCCCAGGCGAACATCTTCAGCCGTCTCCACATGCGCATAGACCGGGATCTTCGCCCTCCGGGCTTTCTTGACCACCGCCTTGGCAACATCTTCTGATAAGCCTTTCGATTCCTTGCCACCGCTATTGGCAGCATCGAGCAGGTAGATGGATAATACATCCGGACGCTGCTTGACCAGCGCACTCCAAACCTTATTGAGCGCAGCCTTGCTGTCTACGAACCAGTAGCCATCACCAAGCATTTTACGGCCTTCCTTGATCTCGCCGTATTTTTCGGCCATAACCCGGGGGTTACGTACGCCCTGCGCCGGCCCTTCAATCTTCAGGAACGGGTACCCTAACGTACAGGTGACCGCTCCGTTAGCAAACGATACATCAGGAGTGTTCTCCTTTTGGATCAGAGACTCCACTGCGGCCCTGTCCTCCTGGCTGTTGCCCAGCACCTGGAGATAGAAGATCCCTTCATCATAGTAAAACTCCATCTGTTGAGCAGCAGAGGGGTTGCCTGCCAGACTCGAGCAATAAGCATCGCCCAACGGGGGCACGACCCAGCGCCCGGCCAGATCTACAACAGAATCGATCTTTGCCGGTGTTTTTTGAGTGAGTTTGCCGCCTGAACTATACCAGGTACCCGGATCAAATCCGTTCCCGTTATACCAGTAACCGTTGCTGAATTCATAAACCGGGGTTCCCGACTGGCCAAGCAAAACCGTGCCGGCCAGTATAAATGCTAAAAAGGAGTATAGCGCTTTTGTCATGATTAAAAATTGTGATTGCGTTAGTTCAAAGGCGCAAAAATAGACCCATAACCTGCATTTTCAGGCAGATTAACAACCTGTTGGCATTCTGCCTATCTGCCCTGCTGTAATTGCTGAACCATTTGCAGATCCGCCTGCATTTTAGCAGGCTGCCCCAGCTGTTGATAGACTGCTGCACGGGTTTGATATGCGCGGGCGTACTGCGGGTTGAGTTGGATGGCTTTGTTCACGTCTTCCAGGGCTGCCTGGTATTGCCCGTTCAAAAGATAGGCATATCCACGGTTGTTGTAGACCATTTCCATATTGGGGTTGATCTCCAGGGCCCGGCTGTAGTCGGT
>SBHD01000086.1 GCA_006226345.1 Bacteroidota bacterium
GCCGGCTTTTTCATGTACGATCGCACGGAAAAAATAGGCTTCAGGGGCATTGGGTTCAAGTTGAAGGCTGCGATCCAGATCGGGGAGCGCTTCCGGTGAGCGGTTCAGCATCACCAGGCATTTGCCCCGGTTGAGGAACAACTTGGGCGTCACGATACCTGCCTGGATTGCCTGGTTGAAATCATCCAGGGCTTCCGGCACTTTCCGGAGTTGAAAGTAAGCCTGCCCGCGCCCGTTATACGCCTCCACTGTACTGGGGTCGTACTTCAACGCTTCCGAATAATGATATACCGCGTTGTCAAACTTAAAGGAGAGCAATTCACTGTAAGCCAGATTACATTGGCACAGCGAGGCCTCCGGGGTTTTGTCCACACAGTTCTCAAAAAGCGCAATTCCATTCTCCCAGACCTTTGTTTGCCGGAACGCCAGAAACCCCAGCACGGCAACAGCAGCGGCCAGAATCCCATACCGCAACTTTACCTCCTGCCGCTCCAGCAACACCGCCGCTACCAGGAACAGGCCCAGACAGGACAGGTATACATAGCGGTCAGACCGCAGTTCAAAACTACCTACTGTCTGGAATGGCAGCATGACCACCAGCGGTAAAAGATACAAGGCAAGACCCAGTAAAATATCTTTTTTACTCCGCCAGTACTTCCATACCAAAAAGCCGCCAACCAACAAAAACAAAGGAGCGATATAATAAGTCCAGGGCCAAATTCCATTCTCTTTTACAAAGGGATAGGAAACCGAAAAGCCCAGCGGTACGAGGAGTTTTACGGGATAGAATAATATGGTCTGGCAGACCATGAAAAAGCGGTCAACAACCGAAAATCCACTGGATGCTGCTGCAATATCGTGCCCTTCCTGCGCCCGGGTCATAAAGGTGTAAACTCCAAAGAACAAGCTGATGGCAAAAAACGGGATCTTGTTCCAGGCGAATTTCCATTCCCACTTCCCGGCTTGATAATAGTCGATTGCCACCAAAACCAGCGGCAGGGTAACCGCTGCCGATTTGGACAAACTGGCCAGCACGAACAAAATCAGCGCTACTCCATACCAGGGTGGGGTAGTAGCGCGCTTCCACTGCGTATACCCCCATGCACTGGCCAGATAAAAGGTAGAGAACAATACCGTGCTTAGTGCTGCTGCCCAGGATACTGCCTCCACCTGAACCGGGTGTACGGCAAACAGGGCAGCAGCAAAAAAGGCCGGCCAGTGGCGGCCAGTTAGGCGGCGCAGCAGGTCAAAGGCCAGAAGGGTATTTAACCCGTGCAGGAGCAGCCCGAGGAGGTGATACCCCCAGGCTTCCTTTCCCGATATCAGGCTGCCGAACCAATAACCGATCCAGGTCAACGGCGCATACATACCCAGGTTTTGCCCGCGGAAAAAAGCAACCAGGGAAGGATTGTCCAGAACCTTATTGTACAGGATCGCCTTGTCGTCATCAAAAAACACAAAACCATTATCAATAGAAGCAACGTACACCGCCGCAGTCACCACCAGCAGCAACAAAATGGAAACAGGTGTCTGTTCCCAGAATGGTATCGGGACCAGGCCGGTTTGTGGCGGAGCGGACTCCTGGACAACCGGCTTCTTAATTATCTTTTTATGCTTTGCCATATCCGTAACAGGTTACCGGGGCTTCTTAGGCGTATTGGGCGCCTCAAAATCAATTTTCCCGCCCCACATCCGCATTTGACTTACAATCCATTGTTGCCGGTTACGTACCAGTCCGGATGGCCGGGCAATATTCCGTTTGAGCGGATTGGGGAGCACGGCAGCCATTAATGCCGCCTCGTAAGTGGTCAGTGCACTGGCCGGTTTATTGAAAAAGTGACGGGCAGCGGCTTCTGCGCCGTAAATACCGTCGCCAAACTCGATCACATTCAGGTAAACCGTCATGATACGTTCCTTACTCCACAACATTTCGATCAGGAAGGTAAAGTACACCTCCATTCCTTTCCGGATCCAGGAACGGGAGGGCCAAAGGAAAACATTCTTGGCCGTTTGCTGACTGATCGTACTGGCGCCGCGTTTGCGCCGGTGTGTCTTATTGTAGGAAATTGCCTTTTCAATGGCATTGAAGTCAAACCCCGTATGCTCCAGAAACTCCTGGTCCTCTGCACAAACCACAGCCAGCTGCAAGTTGGGCGACAATTGGTCAAAAGACACCCAATCCCGCATCATCCGTACTTTCCTGGCCGGATCTTCGCGTTGCTGAAAGGTACGGAGGACCATCAGCGGCGTAAACGGTACCGGTATAAAACTGAATAGAATGGTGGTGCCGACCGTGATCCCCAAAAACCAGAAGATCAGGCGCAGGACCATCCGGCGAAATACAAGCCCCCACCGTACCGAACCGCTTTCAGTGCGGGGCAGAGCATGCCGCCAACGTCCTATGGTGTTTCGCAAATTACCCACTTGAAGCAAATTAATGGGCAAAGGAAAAGATTTAAATGTAAAATGTAAAAGGCAAAATTTAAAAGTAGAAAGGGAACGACACGGCACTGGAAATTTGAGCAGGCTAAAAACAGCCCCCTGCCACCCTTTTTCATCTTAAATTTTGCCTTTTACATTTTGCCTTTTACATTTTGCCTTTAAAATCCGCCTCCCATATCGTCTCCGTTGTCAAACTTGGTGTTTTTACGCCGGAACAGGGAGGAGTCGAATTTGCCAAAACGCCAGGAAAAGTTCAGCCGGAAAAATTGCGCATCCCGGCGGCGCCAGGCCTCCTGGGTAAAGAACTCGGACTCGGAATACGTTCCGCTGATCCTGCTCCGGAAGATGTCCCGGACACTCAGTGTGATCGTCGCGGCACGTTTGAAGAGGTCTTTCCGCAGCGACAGGTCAACATACCAGACCGGAAGGGTGTACCCCTGTGCCGTGGAACTGGGTCCGCCATGCCAGCCGCCATGCCGGGAACCGTTATCCAACGCAAAAGCCGTGCGGCTTTGGTAACTGCCCGATACCTGGAAGGTGAAACTTGCCGGCAGTTTGACATCCAGGTTCTCTTTCACGTACCAGGTGAATTGCTCGCGTGACAAGTCAGATTCAATATTACGCGCATTTACCCTGGAGTTGTACAGGTTGAGGTTGCTGGTCAGTTCGAAACGTTTCAAGAATCCGTTTTTCAACGTCAGTTCAAGCCCGTATGCAATACTTGAATTGGAGTTGGTATACGTGGAAACGATCACATCGCGGTCCAGCAGCGCATTGTATTCTGTAAACTGGTAACTGGTGATCAGGTTTACGGCATGTTTGAAATAAACCGAGACCAGCATGTTGTGTGAGCGATTGAAGATATCCTGGTAGGACAGCTCAAAGGAGTTGGTAAATTCCGGGATCAACCCGGGATTCCCGCGCGACAACAACAGCGAGTCGGAAAAATCCGGGAACGGAATGATCTGGAAAAAATTGGGCCGGTTAACCCGCCGGCTGTAACTCGCCTGCAGGTTGTCCTCTTCGTTCAGTTTGTAGGAAAGGAAAACACTCGGGAACAGGCTCAGCGGATATTCATTGGAGAAGGAGGAATCCACATCCAGCAGGGTACCGGTGTAAAAGGAACTTTCTGCCCGAAGGCCGACCTGGTATCCCCAGTTTTTAAACGTCTGACTGAACGTACCGTAGGCAGCATATACCTGATCGTTGAATTCATACTTATCGGCAAAGGTCGGCGCCCGCACGTATGTTTCGGTCGGATAATCATACTGGAAGCTGGCATTATCGCTGGTAAACAGGCGGATCGCGGCGCGAGCACCGGCTTCGATCTTAATGTTGTCACCGATCGGTTCTACATAATCGGTTTGGGCGGTGATCTGGTTGTTCACACCGTTGCCTTCCTGTTTTTGCTGCGTCACCAGCGGTGTGTTCAGGTAGGTCGTATTGAACGTGCCCACATTATCCCAACGGCTGACATTGAGATTGGCATCGGCGGTCCACTCTTTTCCGGGTTTCGGGTAAATGTGTTTGTACAGGATCTGACCGCCATAACTGCGCCATTCCCGCTCATTTTCCGTATTCCGCATCGCCTGACTGGAGGAAATACCGGTACTGAGCAGCGTATCCGTCTGGATGGTCAGATCATCAAACGAACGAAATTTACCGCCGAAATAGCGGCCCGTGAAAGTCAGGGTATTGCGATTGTCAACAAACCAGTCCAGTCCACCCCGCATGTACTTGAACTTTCGGAGATTCTCCGATTCCGTATCCTGGTAGATGTTTGTCAGCGGACTTCCGAACAGGTTATTCCGGTCTGTTTCTCCATTGCCGAGGGATTTACGGTCAAAAAAACCGGCGCTTAAAAAGCCGTTAACCTTTCCTTCCCGGATGTTGATGTCGCCACCAAAATTGGTTTTGCCCCGCATATCAATGCCGGCCCGGACATTCCCGTTGTAGCCAATTTTCCGCTCTTTTTTCAGGACAATATTGACGATACCTGCATTACCGCCGGACGCATCGTATTTGGCCGATGGGTTGGTGATCACCTCCACATTGTCAATCGCATCCGCCGGGATCTGATCAAGGGTCAGCACAGTGGGGCGCCCGTCAACAAACAACTGCGGGGCTGCATTTCGCATCGTCAGGTTGCCATCTATATCCACGGTCAGGGAAGGTACGTTCCGGAGCGCATCTTCGGCAGTACCACCAGCCGCTACACCGTCTTTGTCCACTTTGTATATCTTCTTGTCGAGGGCCAGGCTCACAGCCGACACCTCATCGGTCACGGTCACTTCACGGAGCAGCTGCGATGAAACAGACAGCACGATATCGCCCAGATCTTTATCGGTATTCATGCCGCCAGGTCCGGCGTTATCTGCGTTTTGCGGATCGAAGAACGCAACGGCTTGCTCCCAGTTGGCATACCCCATATAACTGATCTTGAGGGTATACTGGCCCCGGACCGGAATATTATTCAAACTGAAATCACCGTTTTCTTCTGTCAACTGGCCGGCTACCACCCGTGGCTGCCTGGAGCGGCTTACGCTGTCAAACTGCATAGCGATCAACTGCACCGAGGCATAGCCGATCCCTTTACCGGTGGCTTCATCCACCACTTTACCATAGAACCGGCCGGTCATCACCTGACCTCCGGCAGCGCCCCAATTGCGCCCTTGTCCTTGCGGATGCTGGGCAAGGAGTGCGGGCAATACGAGAAAAACAAGCAGGACAAAAAGAGTGAAACGCAGAAACGAAACAGAAAGTCGCATGTGTAACTTGATTTGGAAACAGAACGCAGGTTCTCAGGGCAGGATTAAATCGATGGAATATCCAAACAACAAAAATCGGGTAAATGCCAGTGCGTTTACCCGATTATCGACAGGTGTTAAAAACCGGTATCAATTCAACGGTAAATTATCAATGCAGGCTAAAGTCAGGTTTCCTAACACGATCTTACCCTTTAGCCCGCTCCAGTTCCACAGTCCGGCGCTCTACGACCGGTACATTGCGGACGACCATTTGCAGGGTATTGCGGATCCGCTCTTCAAAAAGTACCACCTTGCCTTTTTTCAAACTGGCCACGGTTTCGTCATTAAAGTGCCGGATCGTGATCAGTTCGAGCCCGTCTTCCTGTTTTACCCGAAACTCGTCGGCAACCACTTTTTTAAACGCTTCCAGGCGATCCGGAACATTCGGCACACAGATCGAAAAGCTGATGGCCGTGTTCTGCATCATATTGACGAAGATCCGCAGGCTGGCCAGTTCGGTGAACAGGCGCGCCAGATGCTGCTCCGCTACAAAGGAATAGTCCGTTGTTACAATATGCAGCAGGGACTGGTTCTTTTCCACCACGATGATCGGCGGATAGGTGTCTTCCGTATCGCTGCTGATCTCCGTGCCCGGCGCCTTGGGGTCCAGGAACGACTTTACATACAGCGGGATGCTTTTGTTTTGCAGCGGCTTGATCGTTTTAGGGTGTATCACCTGCGCGCCGTAATACGTCATCTCGATCGCTTCGCGGTACGAAAGCCGGTCGAGTTTGATCGTATGCTCGAACAGGCGCGGGTCGGCATTCAGCACGCCGGGAACGTCTTTCCAGATAGACATGCTTTCCGCATCGAGCGCGAAGGAGAAGATCGCTGCTGAATAGTCGGAGCCTTCCCGGCCGAGCGTAGTGGTGAAATTCTCGGTGGTGGACCCGATGAAGCCCTGTGTCAGCACATAGCCGCCCTTTTCCAACAACGGCTGGACAATTTTGACAGCATTCGGCTTGGTTTTATCCCACTGTACCCAACCCTCTCTAAAGGTGTTGTCGGTAATGATCACGTCGCGCGCATCCAGCCAATGGGTTGGTAGGCCGATCTTATTGAGGTAGGCCGCTACGATCCTGGTGGAGACAAGTTCGCCCACACAAACGATCTGATCATAGGTATAATCGTAGCTATCCGAAGGACTTTCATCCAGGACCCACTCGGCTTCCACGAAAGTGTCATTCACTTCCGAAAACACGTCATCACCGGGGTCAAACAGATCGTGCATGAGCGCCAGGTGGCGTTCTTTGATCGCCTCCAGCAATTCGCCCGCTTTACCCGTCTGCTGCATATGGGCTTCTACCACTTCCTCCAGCGCATTGGTCGTTTTGCCCATGGCCGAAATGACAATGACAAGCGACTGATCTTTGTAGTTCTTAAGAATCCCGGCTACGTTCCGGACACTGTCGGCGTCCTTTACACTGGCGCCACCAAATTTAAAAACCTGCACGGTTGGGATAAAGTTGAGTGATCGAAATAGTGAAAATTGCGTGTTTCAGACGCGCAAAGGTAGAAAGGTAACGGGAAAGATCACAACCGCAGGTTGCGGGTGACCTCCCAAAGCAGGATCCCGGCAGCCACAGCTACATTCAGTGAGTGTTTCGTGCCAAACTGCGGGATCTCCACGGCGCCGTCGCAGACTTCCAGCACGGCTTCTGAGACACCGTCCACCTCGTTGCCCAGCACAAATGCATATTGTTGACCTTGTTGCAGGTCGAGGTCCTGCAGCCAGGTCTTTTCAGTGGTCTGTTCAACTGCATATACCTGGTATCCGGCCTGCTTCAGGTGTTCAACCAGGTCCCGCGCGTGCTCCCAGTAGGACCATGTCACGGTCTCGGTGCTGCCGAGTGCCGTTTTCAGGATCTCCCGGTGGGGTGGAGTAGCGGTAATACCGCACAGGAATACGCTCCGGATTGCAAAAGCGTCAGAGGTTCGGAAGACCGACCCGATGTTCAATCCCGAACGGATATTATCCAGCACCAATACAACCGGCAACTTCTCCGCCTCGCCAAATGCTTCCGGAGACAGGCGGTTGAGCGCCTCCATACTCATCTTTTTCATATTGGAGGCAAAGGTAAAAAGTCATAAGCGTGTATTTTTGCCAAATGGACGCAGCACTTCAAAACACCACGCTTGGACTGAAATTGCCCACCGACCCCCGCTGGGTGAACCTGGCAGAGATCGATCTGGAAGAGATTCTCACGGATCACGCCTATTGCGAACAAAAGGCGGCAACTGCCTGTATTTCACTCATCCAGTCGTACCCGGATCGGGAAAGACTCGTTGAGGAACTCTCCCCGGTAGTGACCGAAGAGTGGGGGCATTTTCGCATGGTACTGCAGGAATTGAAAAAACGCGGACTCCACCTGGGTCGCCAGCGCAAGGACGAATATGTCAACGCCCTGATGAAATACCAGAAAAAAGGCGGCTCCCGCGAGGACGCCCTGCTGGAACGGCTTCTGACCTGTGCCCTGATCGAGGCCCGCAGTTGCGAACGCTTCCGCCTGCTTTCTCTGCATTGTGCCGATGAAGCCTTACGCGGCTGGTACCATAAATTCATGGTTGCCGAGGCAGGGCACTACCGGCTTTTTCTCGACCTGGCCGAGGAGTACTTCGGAAAGGAACGCGCCTGGAGCCGCTGGCAGGAATACCTCCGGCACGAGGCGGCCATCATGGACCAACTTCCGGCCCGGGGCGATCGAATGCATTAAAGATCGGGAAATCCCGGTTATTTCAATCGGTTGATCTTGCCTTCTTCGCCATACGTTTCGCGGGAAACCTTATTGTATGCCGCAGCGGCATCTTCAGCGGTATCGAACATACCAAGGTGCATGGATTTTCCATTGATCGAGATCACAGCCCGGTAGCGGTTGTGTTCGCGGTAAACGCCGGTGTAGCCGGTTTTGCTGGAAGTTTTACGCTGCCGGCTGGCAACGGAACGGGAACGGTACAACAGGTTCTCCAGCCTGCAATCCAGCTTGTCGCCATTACGGGCGCCGACGAGATTCTTTTTGCCATTTCGCTTCTCGGTCAGGTACCGTTCGGCGATCAGTTTGTGCAGGTAAAGGGTTTCCGTTTTAAATCCACCATCTGCCCTTTTCCAGGTCTTCTGGAAGACTGCGCATCCGCTGGAATGCTTGCGCAGGTTGTTGATCAAATCAATTTTGGAGAGGTAAGGATCACTGGTGAGCCATTCATACACCTCATCATCCAACATGACCATATCATCTGAATTCTTCAGCTTGACTTTGTAAATCACGGTTTTAGAATTTTTGTTCTCGGGAAATAGGATTAAAAAATGCTTATGCTCACGATGGCTGAAGACCGAACGATCTCTTAACGCTGAACAGCCAAAAAAATTGGAACACCGGCCATTTCAGCATGGATTAAAAAAAAGATGCCCGGAAATAACCTCCGGCCATAAAGGCGGACAAGACAACAGCGAATTTAGTCTTTATTTAAATAATTTCCAATGGCAAACTCTTTCGATAACAATCTATTTGTGCAATAAAATTAAATTCTCCGTCTTTTTATATGCCAAAAGCCCCGCAATACCAAACATTTAAACGCGCTTTTAGTTCAAAAACATTCAATCTTGTGACAACGAATATTATTTTGATTTGCAGGCAGTAAAGCCGCCTGTTTGTATTAAAGTTTTGCTAAAATTTGCCCTGAAGCGCTAAATTTGCGGCAAATTTAACGGTGGCACAAGATTTGCGACAATAAGCGAACTGCATTTCCGTTTTTTGTCAAACTCTTTATAATCGCTGTTTTTCCGAAACTGCTAAAATCATCATTAGAATGAAAAATTGGAAAAAATTTCTGGCGTTCGCATTCATTGCTGCGCTCTTTCTCCTGGAAGCATGTCATCGTGGTTATGGTTGCCCCGGCGCCGACCTGTAATGTCCTATTTGCTTGTCAAACCATCAATCCCGGAAGATTACCAGTGTATGTGACGGTTGCCTGTAACAAGTTGACCGGCAGCCGGCGACCCCGGATCCGCATCTAGTTTTCTGCTAAAAATATCCGTTTTATTCCCACATACCGATTTTAAAGGCGCCGGTTTACCGGCGCCTTTTTACTTTTGCCCCCCGTGCGACTACTCCTTGTTGTCTATCGACTGTTCTTTTTTGCGCTGTATACCAGCCGGATCGTTGCCGAAGTGTATTGGCAACGCATCGTCCTGCGCAACGACATGCGCAAGGTCATGCACGTACGCCGGCGTTGGGCCCGCAAGGTGTTACACGGCGTGGGCGTACGCGTGGAAGTCACCGGCACGCCGCCGGATTTTCCCTGCCTGGTACTGGCCAACCACCGTTCCTACCTCGATCCGATCCTCCTCCTGCGCGACCTCGATGCATTTCCGGTTGCCAAAGCCGAACTGGCCTCCTGGCCGGTGATCGGCAAAGGGGCAAAATGGGCCGGCATCCTGTATGTTAAACGCGAACGGGGGGAAAGCCGGGCTGCCACCTTGCGCGCAATCGCGGAAACCATCACCCAACAGGGGCACCCGGTCATCCTGTTCCCAGAAGGGACGACCTCCGACCTGCCGGGCATGCTGCCGGTCAAGCGCGGCGCCTTTCGCACCGCCGAACGCTATGCACTGCCCGTGGTTCCGGTAGCCATCCGGTATACCGATCCGAAAAGTTACTGGGTAGGCGAAATCACCTTCCTGCAACACGCCTGGCAACAGTTCCAGCAACCGCGCATCACCGTACATATCCATTACGGACCAACCCTGAGCCATGCTGGCGAAACACCGCTGGAGGCCCGGGTATGCGAATGGATCGAGGGTCGCCTGATGCCAGAGCCGGCAGTTCATAATACAAGTGTTTGATGATCAAAAGATTACGCGCCACATTTCGATTGTTGTACTTCGCCGGTTTCCTGGTGGCCATTATCCTGTACGTCCAGTGGTTACGTTGGTGGAGTGGGGTAGACATGACCCGTTTTCTGCTGATCCGGCAGCGCTGGACCCGGAACCACCTGCTCCCTACGCTTGGCGTCCGGATGCAGGTGGAGGGCACACCGCCGGATTTCCCCTGCATTGTGATGTGCAGCCATCGATCGTACATCGATCCGGCCGTGATCTGCCGCGACGTGCTGGGCTTCCCGGTTTCCAAGGCGGAAGTCTCCCACTGGCCGCTCCTGGGAAAAGGGGCCAAACTGACGGGGATCCTGTTCGTAAAACGCGAAAGCGACACCAGCCGCCGCAACACCCTGCAGGCGATCGGTGAAAAAGTGCAGGAAGGCTATCCGGTTATCTTATTCCCGGAAGGCACCACCCACGACATGCCGCATACCTCCGCCCTGGCGCCCGGCGGCTTCTTCCTGGCTGCCCGGGAAGACCTACCCATCGTGCCGGTTGCACTGGAGTTTAGTACAGCCAAAGACTACTGGATCGGCAGCGACACCTTTGTCCCGCATTTCCTCGAGCGCTTTGGCGAAAAACACATGGATGTGCGGGTGCGATACGGCCCGACACTCCGGGACAACGACGGCGAGGCACTCCTCAAAGCGACCCAATCCTGGATGGATGCACAAATACCCGAGCTACGGCGGAATTTTTTTGAATGAAAATTGTTGTACCATTCCGTAAAAATTTTGGCTAACTTTGCCGCGCTTATTCAAGCAGGTCCCGTAGTTCAATGGATAGAATGGAGGTTTCCGGAACCTCAGATACAGGTTCGATCCCTGTCGGGACTACAGATTTTAAAGCCAACTCTTTGATATTCAAAGGGTTGGCTTTTTGTTTGGTGTGAAGCCGGTCGTTTTCCGGGTCAGTTTTGTTATAAAAAACACTCACGGCTACTTTGCCTAGATTACATCCAAGCATTTGGGGCATTGCGGCCTTTTATCTCCTACGGCACCACCACCAAGCGCCGGGACACTACCGCTTTTGCCGAACGCAGGCTGAGTGTATACACTCCTGGAGTAAATACCCCGGCCGACAGATCAACCATTATAGCAGGCATATCGCGGTTCACCGGCTGTTGCCAAATACTGCAACCTGTTTGATTAAATATTGTCAGAATAGCATCGCCATCCAATCCGGACCAAGTGACACTAACTTCATGATACGCCGGGTTGGGGAATAGTTCCATCTCCAGGGTGCCATCCAATCCGGCTCGGACGCTAAATTGGCCTACAGGCGCCTGGAAACTTTCCTCTTCACTACAGTCAACCGTGCCGGCTTGCAGGGCTTCGATCAACACATTTGCGTGTGCGATCAGCTCATCGGCCTCCTCGTTTGTGAGCGGATTGCCGCGCCTGGCTTCCACTTCATTAATAAACGCCCCGAGTTGATTTACGGCCGCTACCGTATTGCCTTCCGCACATCTCGCCAAAGCGGCTTCCAACTTAGCGATAAGAGACGTTTTTACCCCTTCCGTAAGGTTTAATGCCAAAATATCGGTGCTTAATGCAGTAACGGCAGCACCAACTTCCGTAACCGGGTCGCACACATCGCCAATCCCGTCTGTGTCCAGGTCTTCCTGCCCCGGATTGGCTATGTACGGGCAGTTGTCCTCCTCATTTGATATGCCATCCTGATCGGTATCAGAGCAATAGTAATAGATCTCTGATTCACTATCGCAGCCGGTTTTGTTGTTATATATATCAACCACTCCACCAATGTAGCCAGAGTTCAGGAGATCAAAAATGCCGCAACAATCACTAAGAGAAGCATTATTGTAAATAAGGAGATCGCCCTCAATCGAGGTAATCCCTCCC
>SBHD01000279.1 GCA_006226345.1 Bacteroidota bacterium
AATCACCGGTCTTTCAAAAGATCAACGAAGGCGATCCGCTCGGTATGGGTGAAAGCGTGGGGGTGTCGCGCGAACTCGCACAGGCCCGTACCGAAGACCTGCAGAACATCTGCCTGTGGTGCGATGAATTTTTCCGCGACTATTTTGACATGGAAATGCTGCAATCGAAGTTTCAACTCAACGATTCGTCTTATGACTTCGAGTCGCAGGACAACTCCCCCGGTAATACGCCAGGTGTATAACCCAACCTTTCCGGCACAGAACACGTATTTCGGAATATTTACACCATTGAACAATCCAAACCATGTTTCGAACAGTCCTGTTTCTGCTTGCCACTACCACTCTTGTATTTTCCAGCTGTGAAGGTGGTACCGAATTAACCAAGACATTCAAAAACCAATCGGAGGAAGAGATCCGGCTTGTCTTGTTTAACCCTGTCTGGGGACGGCCGCAAGGCGATACGCTAACCTTACTGCCTATGTCCGATATGCAATATTATGCCGGCGGTGGCGAACGCCGGTTTTTTGACTATCCGGATTGTCTGGACGAAATTGACCGTATCCAGGTGACGCTCCCAAGTGGCAAAAAGCTAAAGAAAGATATCATGGATCCTGCTAACTGGACGATGGAGAGCACCGGAAAAAACTATCAGGTGCACCACTGTGTTTTTGTGATCACAGGTGCTGATATTGAATGAGCACAGAGAACCGTTCAGGCCCGGGCTCGACAAAATAACAGGAGCGCGTTGGGTGGTAAAGGAGAACGCCCGGTTTTACGTACTTTGTCTCCCAAAACAGATCAAATGCGCCTTCTTATCTCCCTCATCGTACTGTTGTCTTTCCAAGACGCACTCCTTTCCCAACAAAACGAACTCTTCTTTGCTACGCATCCCACGCTCAGCCCCGACGGGCGTACCGTCATTTTTTGTCTGGACGGCGACCTGTGGAAAGTACCGGCCGCAGGCGGAACAGCGACACGTCTTACTGCCATGCAAGGCGACGAGCTGTACCCGCGCGTATCACCCGACGGGCGCTGGATCGCTTTCACCGGAGCGCAGTACGGAAGCCAGGATGTATATGTGATGCCGCTCGACGGAGGCGAGATCCGGCAACTGACGTTTCATGAGGGTTTCGATCATGTGGATAGCTGGTCCTGGGATTCGCGCGCTGTCTATTTTACTTCCAACCGTTATAACCGCCAGTCCGGCTACCGTGTATCCCTGGATGGCGGTACGCCACAACGCCTGTTTGGCAACTACTTCAACACTGTGCATTCAGTGGTCGAGCACCCTAAAAGCGGGGAGCTCTTTTTCAATGAAACCTGGGAAAGCAAGAGTGCCGCCAATCGCAAACGGTACCAGGGCGCCTACAACCCCGACATCCAATCGTACAACCCCAAAACCGGCGAATTCAAGGTCTATACCAGCTGGAAAGGAAAAGATCTGTGGTACAGTATCGACCGGAACGGCAGGCTGTATTACGCTTCGGATGAGGCAAATGGCGAGTATAACCTGTACGAGCTCCGCAGAGGAAAAGCACACGGGCTTACCCGTTTCAGCACCTCCATCAAGAACCCGCAGGTCAGCGCCAACGGTGAAAAGATCGTGTTTGAAAAGGATTACCAGCTCTGGATCTACGACGTGGCAACCCAAAAAATCAAGAAGGTACCGGTTCAGTACTTTGATAATGAAACCCTGGAGCGGGCACAGGATTTCGAGGCAAAAGGCAACATCACGGCTTTCGATGTGTCGCCCGACGGGAAAAAAATAGCCTTTGTTTCCCGCGGATGCCTGTTTGCCTGCGACATCAAAGGCACTTTCGTCCGGCAGATGTCCACGCCACCCCGGGGCCGGGTTATGGAAGTCAAATGGCTGGCAGACAACAAAACCCTCCTGTACAACCGGACAAATACCAATGGCTATACCAACTGGTTCACGATCCGCGCAGACGGTTCAGAAGGTGAAATACAACGCACCAATACCGACCGGAATGATCGGGACCTGGTCCTGAACCCCAAACGGACACAGGGTGTATACCTCAGCGGCCGCGACGAACTCCGGCTGCTGCACCTGGACTCCACCTTCCGTACAGAACTGCTGGCGCAGGATGAGTTCTGGGGTTTCCAGAATCCGGAGCCAGGCTTCTCCCCCGACGGAGCTTACGTGTACTACAGCGTCCGGCGCAATTTTGAACTCGACATCATGGTCCTGAACCTCGCCACCAAAACAGTGACTAACCTCACTGAAAGTGGCGTCACCGAAACTGCCCCGTTCTGGTCGCCCGATGGCAAGTCAATGTACTTCATCGCCGACCGGCTCCGGCCCGGCTACCCGTACGGCCTGACCGATGCCAAGCTGTACCGCATGCCGCTGACAAAATTTGACGAGCCGTTCAAAAGCACCAAATACGAAGAATTGTTTGCCGAAGCCGATACTTCAAAGAGTAAGAAAATGAAGAAGGATACGGTAAAGATCGAAACACCTGCGACGATCGACGCTGCCGCAATCCGGCCACTCATCGAAGAGATCGGGCCAGGTTTCGGGACCCAATCCGGTGTATACGTGACCCAAAAAGGAGACAAGACCACCGTCATGTTTTCCTCCAACCACGGAGAAGGGGAGTTCTATTGGTGGAAAACGGTTTACGAGCCCTTCAGCAAGCCAAAAACAGAAAAGATCAAAGACACCAAAACCGGGAATATGCAGATCGTGGAGACCGGAGATAAAATGTACGTCGGTTTCGGAGGCAATTTGTATACGCTCAACCTGGACGGGAACAAGCTGGAAAAGATCGAGATCAGCCATGCCTTCCGGAAAAACCTGGCCGACGAATTCAACCAGATGTTCTATGAAACCTGGGCTAACCTGGAGGAAAACTTTTATAACGAAGATTTCCACCAAACCGACTGGCAGGGCATGAAAGCGCAATACGCCGCCTTTTTACCGCACCTGCGCAGCAGGGATCAACTGCGCACCCTGATCAACGATATGCTCGGCGAACTGAACTCCTCCCACCTCGGCTTCCGTTCTTTTGGTGCTGAAGAGCAGGTTTTTTACAAAACACAAACGTCTGAAACAGGCATTATCTTCCGGGAAGACAATCCATTGGAGGTCGACTATATTGTGAAAAACAGCGCTGCCGACAAAACATCGGTCGACGTAAAACCAGGCGATAAGCTGGTGGCCGTCAACGGTCAGCCTGTGGACCCCGCCGAAAACCGGTTCCGGTATTTTACCCAGCCGTCCCTGGATGAAGAACTGACGCTGCGCTTCCGGCGCGACACTACCGAACAGGACGTACTGGTACACCCGCAACGCCCCTCCACGCTTAGCTCCCTGCTCTACGACGAGTGGATTGAAAACAACCAGCACATCGTGGATGAACGGAGCAACAAGCAGATCGCATACGTCTATATGCGGAATATGACCCGCCCCGAACTCGACAAATTCCTGATCGACATGAACACCGAGGCCTACCAACGCAAAGGCCTGATCCTCGACCTGCGCTACAACACCGGCGGCAACGTGCACGACGATGTGTTGCGGTTTCTCAGTCAGAAACCTTACCTGAAATGGAAATACCGCGAAGGAGCCTTTACCGTGCAGTCCAATTTCACGCCATCCGCCTACCCGATCGTGCTGCTGGTAAACGAGCAGTCGCTCAGCGATGCGGAAATGACGGCTGCAGGGTTTAAAGAACTGAGGCTCGGCAAGATCATCGGCACGGAAACCTACCGCTGGATCATCTTTACTTCCGGAAAAGGTCTGGTAGACGGGTCCTTCTATCGCCTGCCCTCCTGGGGGTGTTATACTCTGGATGGCAAAAACCTGGAAAAGGAAGGCGTCAAGCCCGACATTACGGTTAAAACAACTTTCAAGGATCGCCTGGAAGGCAGCGACCCGCAACTGGAACGCGCCATCGAGGAAGTAAAACGGGGGATGTAGGGGTGGCGACTTCAGTATGTATCTAGCGTTTCAGTAGGCTAAATCCTTTTCCAATTTTTCTTTTCCAATTTCAAATTTCAAATCAAAGAGCGGTTAGCGGACCGCTCTATTTGAAATTGGAAAAGAAAAATTGGAAATTTGAAAAGTGAGAAAACACTCAAGAACGCTAAATGCCTACTTACCGATCGAACCGGCAGCAACCGGCTTGACCATTGGGACATTATCAGGCAGGAATACATCCAGCGGCCGCATGTTTTTGCCGTTGGCCCAACGGCCAAGGAAACGCTGTTGGGGGGTATTGCCAAAGGCGATATCGGCGTATTTGCTTTCGCGGGTGTAACCGATCAGGGCATCGCCGAGTTTCCAGTAACAGTTGAAATCCACCTCATTTAGCCGGGAGGTTTGAAAGACCCGCTTGGTCGTATAGTTCCGCACACCGGAGTCGAAATCGAGGTCATAAGCGTACGGTTCCGAGTGGGTGGCCAGTATCCAGCGGTGGCCGTCGGTGTCGTGGCGCTGGAGGACCAGGTTGCGCTGCGGTGTATTAGTAGCGGTCTCAAAGACCAGCTGGCCGAACTCATGCCCAACCACATAATCGTCTTCACCGACAATGATCAGCAGGTTGAGGTCGTCCGACAGCCCTTCGTAATTATCAAGCCGGGCGCCTTTGAGCGGACCGGAGCCCGGCTCACAGAGCAACATGGCAGTGGGCTTGGGAATACCGTACGTACTCCAGTTGACGCCCAGATTGGCGGTAATGACCCCACCGTAAGAGTGTCCGAAGTAGGCTACTCTTTCAGTCCGGGGGCGCACATGATCGCCGGTGTTCAGCAAATCAAGTGCATCGCGGATACCCTTGGCTGCATTGGCCGGAAAGGCATCCGGGCGCGGGAGCAGCAGATTTTTCTGGTAACGCGGGTAAATAACGATATTGCCTTTGGCCACAAGGTGTTTGATCCATTTGCCGTAGGACATCGGGTTATACGCACCGTAGCCGTGCATGAACACTACCACTTCGGCAGAGTCGGGCTTGGGGTCGGCAGGTTCAAAGAGCCAATAGCCGTCGGCGCGGGCTGCGGCATCAAAAAACGAAACAGAATGGTGGCTGTATTCGGCACCGCCCGGGCCGGTCAGGGGCTGTCCGGTATAGGGTGTATTTTGAGCGGTGGCGAAGAGACCTTTAAAAATGATAGAAGCCATGAAAAGGGAAAAACGCATGGAAAAAGTATTGGCTCGTTAAACGCAGTTCCGACGGTTTTCGTTTAAACGTTTTCGATCAGTGCGTCTTTTTGGTGGATTTTCGGTAAAATTCCGTGTATGTTGGCGTTTCAGAATAAAAAACTACTATCCATGCGACTCATCCTGGTCATCTTTCTGCTCACCTCGTTTTACTTCGCCTGTGGCTCCGACCAGGCAAAGGCTCCTGCTGAAACCGATGCCGGCATCCCGCCGGGAAAGATGAGCCAGGGAGTAGCCACACCGGAAAATTTCATACAGGACACCCTCCCTCCGGATACCGGGACAGTTGACAGTACTATGGTCCTGGATGAAGAAGTACAGTACGAAAAGGACTATTCGCCACCACCAGACCCGGCAAAATACAAACCAAGTGCGCCAGCGACTTCTGCCCCGCCAACCAGCCTGAAGGGGACTACTCCAGGCAAAAAAGGGTTTGTAGAAGTCCTGAAACTGGATTCCACCATTCTGCTCGACATCCGGTATGCCACCGAGAACAATTTTACCAACAGCCAGATCTACGACTGCGGCCGTTGCTACCTCCGGCAGGAAACAGCTGAAGCTATTGTGCGTGCCCACCGGCTGTTGCGCCAACAGGGGCTGGGACTCAAACTCTTCGACTGCTACCGCCCCCGGCCCTATCAGCAACGCCTGTGGGATAAAGTACCCAATCCCGACTATGTGGCGCCGCCCTCGGAGGGGTCTATGCACTCCCGCGGCGCGGCGGTCGACCTCACCATTGTGGACGCCAATGGTCAGGAACTGGACATGGGCACACCCTATGACTTCTTCGGCCGGGAAGCACACTACAACTATTCGAGACTCCCGGGAAAGGTGATCGCCAACCGCCGCCTGCTGCGCAGGACGATGGAAAATGCCGGCCTGCGCGGGATCCGCACCGAATGGTGGCATTTTTCTTATCAGAAGAAGGAATTTCCGCTGGAGGATTGGGTGTGGGGCTGCCCTGCGTACTAAATGAACAGGGTATTTTGACAAACCTCTTCTTGAAAAAAATGTCGCAAAATGCAATCTTTGTCAAAAGGCTCAGGCACGAATAACCACTATTATCTTTCCCCGATTCAACCCATATTGGAGTCTTCAAAATATCCTTTACATATGCATAAAAAGTTCCTGCCGCTCTTTTTCCTGTTGCTCTGCATGTTGCCTTTTTCCAGCCTGCAAGCCCAGCAGTCGAATAAAAGCAAATCTAAAGACCGCTTCGGGGAAAAATCTTCTACACCAGAGGAGGAGTACCGGTATGCTACTGAAAAAAAAGGATTTGTCGAGATCCTGAAGCTGGACTCCTCCATCTTGCTCGACATGCGATATGCCACTGAAAATAATTTTACCGGCAGTAAGATCTACTACTGCGCCCGCTGCTACCTTCAGCAGGAAACAGCCGATGCCCTTGTACGTGCCCAACAGACCCTTAAGCAGCAAGGGCTTGGACTTAAACTTTATGACTGCTACCGCCCATCCCTTTATCAACAACTCCTGTGGGACACAATACCCAACCCCAATTATGTCGCTATGCCGTCAGAAGGTTCTGCACACTCCCGTGGTACGGCAGTGAACCTTACCATTGTGGATGCCAGTGGTAATGAACTGGACATGGGTACACCCTATGATTTCTTCGGGCCGGAAGCACATTACAATTACACCCGGTTGCCCGGAAAAGTGATCGCCAACCGCCAACTGCTGCGCCAGACCATGGAAAATGTCGGCCTGCACGGTATCCGTACCGGCTGGTGGCAGTTTTCGTACCAGGACAAAGAGTTTCCCTTGGCAAATTGGTTGTGGGAATGTGACGAACAGGCAGGTAAAAAATAATCCTGTCAACGTGCATTCAAATTTAAACGCACCGGAGTCCGCAACCATATTCTAAAAAACAACATAGCCGACAGGTAGTGGTGGCCTGTCAAAGTTCCGCCTGGATCAGTCGGTAGTTTTCCGCATCAAAACAGACAAAAATAACCTTTTCGATCCGGTCGGTTTCGTTCAGAAAATCCCGGACTGTTGCCACGGCAATCCGGGCAGCTTCGGCTTTCGGGTATCCGTATACACCGGTGCTGATATTGGGAAAGGCCACCGTAGCACAGTTGTTTTCCACGGCCAGCTGCAGGGCGTTCCGGTAACAATTTGCCAACAGTTCCGGCTCCCGCCGTTGCCCGCCGTGCCAGACGGGCCCTACGGTGTGGATCACAAACCGGGCAGGCATATCGCCGGCCGTGGTAATGACAGCTTCTCCTGTCGGGCAGCCACCTTTCAGGGCTACTATACGCTTACATTCCTCCAGAATAGCCGGACCGCCGGCACGGTGGATCGCCCCGTCCACACCGCCGCCGCCCATCAGCGAGGAGTTGGCGGCATTTACGATCGCATCCACGTCCAGTTGGGTGATATCGCCCTGAAGTACTTCCATGGTTGCCATATCGACAAATGTACTCCATCCACGCCGGCAAAACAACAACGGATCGTACACCAGATACCCTTTTTACCGGCCTGAATGCGTACCTTTGCGGCCGCCAAAAAGCCATCCAGCCATCTAACCTTGCAACCATAGAATTCCATGCAAAAAGACTTTCTCCGCAAACTCGGCCTCAAAGCAAAAAACCACGGCACCTGGACCGGCCAGGAAGCCCTTACCGGAAGTGCCCGCAGCCTGCACAGCCAGTCGCCTGTCGACAACACGCATATCGGATCAGTAACCATTACCACCCGCGACCAATACGAACAGGTCATAACCCGTGCCCGGGAAGCCTTCGAGGTATGGCGGCAGATGCCGGCGCCCAAGCGTGGCGAGATCGTCCGGCAGTATGGTGATATCCTGCGCCAGTACAAAGACCCGTTGGGTCGCCTGGTGAGCTACGAAATGGGGAAGAGCCTGCAGGAGGGTTTCGGCGAGGTACAGGAAATGATTGATATCTGCGACTTTGCCGTAGGCCTCTCCCGCCAGCTCTACGGCCTGAGTATGCACAGTGAGCGCCCGGCACACCGCATGTACGAGCAGTGGCATCCGTTGGGTATTGTCGGCATTATTTCCGCCTTCAACTTCCCGGTAGCCGTCTGGTCCTGGAATGCCATGATCGCTCTCGTCTGCGGCGACGTATGCGTGTGGAAGCCTTCGGAAAAAGTACCGCTCTGCGCCGTTGCCTGCCAAAACCTGTTCCGGAAAGTACTGGAAGCCAACAACCTGCCGGAGGGTATCTGCTCCGTCATCAACGGCGACTACCGGGTGGGCGAATTTATGACCAAAGACCCGCGTGTAGCCCTCGTCAGTGCCACTGGCAGCACCCGCATGGGCAAGATCGTGGGCAAAACCGTGGCCGAGCGCCTTGGTCGTAGCCTGCTGGAGCTGGGCGGCAACAACGCCATCATTGTCACTCCTTCGTCCGATCTGAAGATCGTGCTCACCGGCGCCGTGTTCGGGGCGGTGGGCACCGCCGGCCAGCGCTGCACCAGCACCCGCCGGCTGATCGTACATGAAAGCCAGTACAACGAGGTGAAAAAGGTATTGGCCAGCGCCTACAAACAACTCCGCATCGGCGATCCGCTCAATCCCGACAACCACGTCGGCCCGCTGATCGATACAGGAGCCGTGGACAACTACCTGCACGCGATCGAAGAGATCAAAAAAGCTGGTGGCGCATTCGTGGTTGAAGGCGGCGTGCTCAGCGGTCCGGGCTATGAAAGCGGCTGCTATGTAAAACCCTGTATCGCCGAGGCACAGAACGACTGGGCGATCGTGCAGCACGAGACCTTTGCGCCGATCCTGTACCTGCTGAAATACAAGACCATTGAAGAGGCCATTGCCATCCAGAACGGTGTGCCGCAAGGTCTTTCGTCGGCCATCATGACCAATGACCTGAAAGAAGCCGAACTATTCCTCTCGGCTTCCGGCTCCGACTGCGGAATTGCCAACGTCAACATCGGCACTTCGGGCGCCGAGATCGGCGGGGCGTTCGGTGGTGAAAAAGAAACCGGCGGCGGCCGCGAATCCGGATCCGATGCCTGGAAAGCATACATGCGCCGGCAAACCAACACGATCAACTATTCCGATACGGTGCCGCTGGCACAAGGGATCAAGTTTGACCTGTAAACAACCGGCTCAACCATATACAAACCGGACTGCGCATACGCCGCAGTCCGGTTTGTTTTTTTGCGGCGTACCGGATCCGGCGATGGGAAATGAAATAGTTGCTAATTTCGTTATCCCTCTATTGCATCACTCTCGCCTGTTCGGATATGTATTTTTTTGAGCCTGCCTTTCGCATTCCCCTTACCCTGTTGCTGCTGGTGCTTATTGTTCCGGTAACCCGGGGCTACCAGCTAGCCGACGGAACCCCGCCGGCACCTGACCCTCCGGTCAAATACATCTTCTACTGGGGCGGCATTCAGGCAGACCTTACCGCTGAAAACAACTTTGAAAGCACCCACCAGCTGACGCCGGCCCAATTCAGGCAAATGCTCCATCACCAGCCGTTTCTCTGGACCGGAAATGCCATGGCACCCAAAGTATCCTTTCGGTTGGAAGGCCAACCGGTCACGGCTACCCGGGGCACTGATGATTACCTCACACAGATCGGTCCGCTGGATGAAAAATTCGGGCAAGCGGCAGCAGCGGGTAAAGCCCTGCACCTGTCCGGACTTCAACTGGAGGGCCAAACCACCGGCCGGATCACCTTTCTGCTGATAGCTTCCGAAGAAGATGCTGTTAGTGCCGGAGGCAGCACACCGGCGCGCGGCAGCCGCCGCAAGGCATCCCGGAATGCCACTTATTCCTATGCCGGCAGTACCAACACCCAATTGGTGAAAAAAGTGATCTGGGGCCGGGAAGACATTTATGACAATGCCAACCGCGACTATTTTTCTGCTACGGAGTTCTGGCAGACCGTCCGGCAGCTGCCATATATCGAATGGCAGCCCTATACAGAATCCGGCCCGGTGAAAGCAGGTGTCCAGTTTCAGGATGTCGGCCAGACCACCCTGTCGCTGACGGCCCGGGTCGAGCCGGACCTCTACCGGGGCATGACAGACAACCTGCAGCACTACCGGCACCTGGTAAAGCCCGGCGCCATTATCAGCCTCACCCTGCACACAGTAGAGCAGCACGACAACCTGTATGTTAAAACCATGACCATTGTGCCCGATAACGACCCGCGCCTCGCCCTGCGACGCGACCGCGACACCCATACCCTTTGGGTGCGATGGGGGAGCTGGGAGGAATCTGTCCCAAACCTGTATCTGCTGGAATTAAAAGACGATACCGGCACTTCAATCCCGGTAGATCCGCCGCTCGACCTCCGGCGCTTCCTGAGCAACAACGAAGCGCCGGGCATGCTGGCAACCCGGCCGGAATTCCGGATCGACGGCTATCCCGTACCGGACATGACCTTTCAGCTGCACACGCCTTACCGGACGGTAACAGTCACGCCGGATCAGCCTATGCCTGCTGCGCTTCCGGATTCTGTTGACCTTGAAGCCACTGAACAACTTATGTTTCGGATAGATTCGCTGCAAGCGCCGGGCTACCACTTACCACTCCTGTCGCTATCCATGGGCTTTATTACCGTAAGCGACCCATTGCGGGTCCGCAATCAATTGCCTTCCCTGCTGGCTGCTCCAGGCAGTGTCCGCATCAAGTTGCGGGCCCCGGTACAGATCGGCAAAACCATTTCCGTAGAGTTCGAACTTCCGGAAAGGGCCAAGGCGGCCCTCAGTATTTTTGACCAGGATGGTTGGAATCACCACACCCTGGATACCGATTTCCCTTCCGGAAAAAACCAGGCCGTTCTCACACCCAAAGTGGCCTTGCAGCCAGGAACATATTTCCTGTTTTTAAATACTATTTTCGGCGTGGCCAGACAGGAATTTCTGGTAAACTAAAAACCGTTTTACCTTCACCTCGTTCTATCACGATTCAGCATATTGCACGCTATGTTCACAGGTATCATTGAAGCACTCGGCACCGTACAAAAGATCGAAAAGGATCGCTCCAACATACATTTTACCATCACCAGCGCAATCAGCAGTGCGCTGAAAGTCGATCAGAGCGTCAGCCACAACGGCACCTGCCTGACGGTTGTACAGGTTGGCAGCAAAGACGACAAGGCATTTCACGTGGTCACTGCTGTGGATGAAACCCTCCGCCGTACTAACCTGGGCAGTTGGGAAGTCGGCAGCCTGGTCAACCTGGAACGCTGTCTTCCCATGGGCGGTCGGCTCGACGGACACATTGTGCAGGGGCACGTGGATGCCGTAGCGGAGTGTACGGAAGTGCTGGAAACCGGCGGATCCTGGCGGTATACATTCCGGTATAAGCCTACGCCGGAGCATTTGCTGGTGGATAAAGGCTCGGTATGCCTTAACGGCGTCAGCCTCACTGTTGTGGACCCGCACGATGTCCTGTTTTCCGTAGCGATCATTCCTTTCACCTGGGAACACACGAACTTCCGGACGCTCCGGGTGGGTGATGCAGTCAATATCGAGTTTGATATTATCGGGAAGTATGTGACGCGTTATTTGGACTTTGTCGGCCGCCCATAGCGCCCGTACGTCGTACGTTGTACGCCGAAATTGTATTTCGACATCCGT
>SBHD01000105.1 GCA_006226345.1 Bacteroidota bacterium
TTGAACACCGGATTGCAGGCGCAGTGTCCGGAACTGCAACTAATGGAACTCCACATGCTCCAACGGGCAGAAATAGCGCTGAAACAACACAGGATACAGGAATTGGGTTTTGATCTACGAAGTGAGTTTGTTTCGGAGGGTGAAAGTGTACGAAGTTATTCCAGGTGCTGGAACGGGACTTTGCATGATAAGGAGGTGTTTGAACAATTGATCTGGTGGACCACCACAGCAAATGCCCTGCATTTTATGACACTGAACGAGGAGCATTTCAGGCAACTGCGGGCCAGTATTGTCAACAGGCGATCCGGGAAGGCCGCCACCGAAAATCCGGATTTCTACATTGGCCGGCAGTTTCAATACCGGTTTGGCAGCCGCAAGGTGGATGGTGTGGAATACTATTATGTCAAAATAAGCACCCGTCAATAAGTCGCGAACCAGGCGGGCCGGTTTTTTGTTTTACAAACTGGTTGTACTACGTAAGATGCATTACACCCAATACCGTTTTACGTTACCGGCTTTACCCGATAAAAAGTACCACTCAATCCAGACATATTTCAATAAAGTACTGCCGGGAATGCCGACCTTTGCGCCTTCCTGATGCATAGTATATATTAAAACTATCCTGTCTTATGCTTGTAGAACAAATTTACACCGGTTGTTTGGCCCAAGGCGCCTATTATATAGAAAGTAACGGCGAAGCGGCTGTTATCGACCCGCTACGGGAGGTAGGTGCCTATATAGAGAAGGCCCGGAAAAACGGGGCGACCATCAAATATGTCTTTGAAACGCACTTTCACGCTGATTTTGTGAGCGGCCACCTCGATCTTGCCGCCAAAACCGGGGCAACGATTATATACGGGCCGAATGCCCAAACCGGGTTCGAGGCGCATATCGCCACCGACGGAGAAGAATTCCGCATCGGCAATCTGACGATCCGGGTGTTGCATACGCCCGGGCACACCATGGAGAGCACCTGCTACCTCCTTTTTGATGAAAAAGGGAAGGAGTATGCCGTGTTTACCGGCGACACCCTGTTCATTGGTGATGTGGGTCGGCCTGACCTGGCACAAAAGGCAGCCAACCTGACCAAAGAAGACCTTGCCGGAATGCTCTACGAGAGCCTGAACAACAAGATCAAGCCCTTGCCGGATGAGGTATTGGTATATCCGGCCCATGGTGCCGGTTCGGCTTGCGGCAAGAACATGTCCAAAGAAACATTTGATGTTCTGGGCCACCAGAAAGCGACCAATTATGCCCTGCTGGCAACCAGCAAAGAGCAGTTTATAGAAGAAGTAACGACCGGCCTTCAACCACCACCTGCTTACTTCCCCCAAAACGTGGCGCTCAACAAGGGCGGATATGAGAGTCTTGACAATGTATTGAGTCAGGGGATGACGGCACTTGCGCCCGCAGAATTTGTAACGGTTGCAGAAGTACGTGAAGCGCTCATCCTGGATGTACGCCCGGGCGATGAATTCGCCCGTGGACATATTCCGGGTGCTATCAATATCGCCATTGACGGGCAATTCGCTCCGTGGGTTGGCGCACTGATCCCGGACCTGAAACAGGCACTCTTACTGGTAACACCGGAAGGCCAGGAAGAAGAAACGGTGACCCGCCTGGCGCGGGTCGGATACGACAACTCCATCGGCTACCTGAAAGGCGGTTTTGAAGCCTGGAAGGCCGCCGGTGAGGAAGTAGATACGATCAACCGGATCGATGCGCAAACCTTTGCCAAGCATGTGAAGATCGGCACTGACCTGATCCTGGATGTGCGTAAAGAAAGTGAATACCGTGCAGAACATGTGGAGGAGGCCACTAACCGGCCCCTGGATTTTATTAATGCCTGGACCAGCGAAATCAACCCGGACCAGCATTTTTACATGTATTGCCGGAGCGGGTACCGCTCCATGATAGCGGCAAGTATCCTGAAGGCGCGCGGTATACACAATTTTACAGAGATCGGCGGCGGTATGAATACGATCAGTGAAACGGATCTGCCCCGCACTGACTATGTATGTCAATCAAAAATAATGCAGGCATAAAGCCATGCTGTTTTAACTTAACGGATGGCGCTTCCAATGCAGGGGTTAGCGCCATCCGTTTTTTCTGAAATAATGTATCGTATAACTCCTTTGTCTGCATCGGAGTATTTTTCAAAAACCTACAACATGTTTGGATTCCTTCGTAAACTGTTATTTGGTCCGAAAGTGGACTATAAAGCACTGGTCGATGCCGGTGCGATTATTCTTGATGTCCGCACGCCGGAAGAATTTAAAAGCGGGCATATCAAGGGCTCGACCAATATTCCGGTGCAAGTCTTGCAGGGAAAGATCAAAGACCTCCAGAAAAAGGGCAAGCCTATTGTGGCAGTATGCCGCTCGGGCGCCCGCAGTGGCTCGGCCGTTCGGATGCTGCGCGCTGCCGGCATGGAAGCCTACAATGCCGGCCCCTGGAATTTCCTGGCCGCTGATCTGAAGAAATAAACAAGCCGGAACTATATGGAAGCCTACTGGGATACTATTTTAAAAGCGTACAAAGGTTATGCCCGTTACTTCTGGCATGAAGTCGCCAATCCGGACTGGCATAACTATTTCTACTGGTTGATCGGTATTTCGCTGCTGGTGTATGCCCTGGAGATCCTGTTTCCTTGGCGGAAAAACCAGTCGCGGGTCCGGGAAGACTTCTGGTTGGACGCTTTTTATATGTTCTTCAACTTCTTCCTATTCTCCCTGGTCGGTTATGCAGCTGTTTCCAATCTGGCGGTAAAGGCTTTCAACGACTTCCTTGCCTGGGCTTTTGGCATCCGAAACCTGGTGGCGATCAATGTGGCCTCCCTACCCCACTGGGCCCAGTTGCTGACCCTGTTTTTGGTCCGGGATTTTATCCAGTGGAATGTGCACCGCCTCTTGCACCGGGTGCCCTGGCTGTGGGAGTTCCACAAAGTGCACCACTCTGTGCGGGAAATGGGTTTTGCGGCGCACCTGCGCTTCCATTTCATGGAAACGATCGTGTACCGCACTATTGAATACCTGCCGCTGGCCATGATCGGATTCGGTATCCAGGACTTTATCCTGGTGCACCTGTTCACACTGACCATCGGGCACCTCAACCACGCCAATATTTATCTGCCGCTGGGGCCGCTGAAATATATCTTCAATAACCCGCAGATGCACATCTGGCACCACGCAAAGGATATTCCAGAAGGCAGTTATGGTGTCAACTACGGTTTGACTCTGAGTGTCTGGGACTACCTGTTCGGCACAGCCTGGATCCCCCGGAATGGCCGTGATATTAAACTCGGTTTCCCGGGCGTAGACCGGTACCCGCACGGCTTCTTTTCACAAATTTTTATCCCCTTCAAACGCAAGTCATGAAAGCACTCAATGACTGGAAACTCGTAATTATGGGCTGCCTGACCCTCGGGCTGGCTCCTTTTGTACCGGAGCCGCACATACTTGGCAAGATCCGCTGGGTAGCTGGTGGGGCTGTCGGGATGAAGCCGATCGACTGGTTCGATCTGGTGCTGCACGGGTTGCCTTGGGTGTTACTGATCAGACTGGCAGGTTTGCATATTTGGAAGTTCCTTGCCAGGCGATCCGCCTGACCAAGTCAGGCTTATATCTTGCATGTGTATCCGGGCATTTCTGGAGCCCGGATACATATGCAAGATGTAATATGTCCAGTAACTTTTCCGCCTCCGTTACCATTCCAGCAGTTCTCCAATCGCCGATCCCACCTTCTCAATAGACGGGATCATCTCCATCTCCAGTGTAGAATTCAGCGGGATAGCCGGCAGATCCGCCGAGCCGATCGTCCGCACCGGGGCGTCCAGCCATTGAAAACAATTCTCAGAAATGCGGGCAGCCAGGCTCTGGCCGAAGGAATTGCTCACCGGCTCTTCCGTCACCACCAGCACGCGGCCGTGGCGTTTCGCCAGTTCATACATGGCCTCCGTATCCAGCGGATGCAGGGTGCGCAGGTCGAGTACCTCAACCTGGCCGGGGTATTGCTCGGCAGCATTCGTAGCCCAGTATACGCCCATACCGTAGGTCACCACTCCCATCGTCTCGCCTTTTTCGATGCGGGTGGGGTCGGCTTCCAACGCCACCCGTACTTTACCAAACGGAATGACGTAGTCGGCATCCGGCTCAATGGTGCGGGCGCCGGCGGTGCCGGGCAGTTTGGACCAATACAGGCCTTTGTGTTCGAAGATCACCACCGGATTGGGGTCGTGGTAGGCAGATTTAAACAAGCCTTTAAGATCCGCTCCGGTGCTCGGGTAAACGATCTTGACACCGCGGATATTGGCCACCACGCTTTCCACACTGCTGCTATGGTACGGGCCACCGCTGCCGTAGGCGCCTATCGGCACCCGGAGGATGCAACTGACCGGCCATTTGCCCATGGTCAGGAAGCAGGAGCGGCTGACTTCTGTAAATAATTGGTTCAGCGAAGGCCAGATATAGTCAGCAAACTGCACTTCTACGATCGGTTTCAGGCCAACGGCACTCATACCCACTGTGCTGCCTATAATAAAGGCCTCCTGGATCGGTGTGTTAAACACCCGGTGATCGCCGAAAGTCTCTGCCAGTGTAGCTGCTTCGCGAAATACGCCGCCCAAACGGCGGCCCACATCCTGGCCGTATAGCAGGCATTCGGGGTGCGCCTGCATCAGTTCCTTTACGGCAAACAGCGCACTGTCCACCATTACCTTGGGCTCGCGGCCTTCCGGGGCCCGGGTGCCGGCTTCTTCGGTAATTGGTGTCGGGGCAAAATCGTGCAGATACAGGTCTTCGGGTTTGGGGTCTTCGGCATTTTTACTGGCTTCAAAGTCGGTGGCTACGGTTTCGGCCGCCGCTTTTTCGATGTTTTGAAGTTGTTTCTCCGTGAAACCGTGCTCCAGCAATGTGTTGCGCAAGATGGGATATGGATCCCGCTTTTGGTGCTCGGCCAAATCGTCCCGGTACCATTCCTTGCGCACGCCAGAGGTATGATGGTTGAGCAACGGCACCCGGGCGTGTACGAGGAACGGGCGGCGTTCTTTACGCATGATGTTCAGAATGTCGCGTATTTGCAACCAGCAGGCAGCAAAATCATTACCCTCCAGGCTGATCGCTTCCAGCCCCGGGAAGCCTTTGGCATATTCGGCGGCCGTGGCGACCCGGGTCTCTTTGGCATTAGCGGAGATATCCCAGCCGTTATCCTGCACCAGGTAAAGGATCGGCAGTCTCTTCAGAATGGCCATCTGAAAAGCCTCGCTTACCTCTCCTTCCGTCACGGACGCATCCCCCAGGGAACACACCACTACTGGCGGATCCTTCTTTTCTTCCGGGGTCAACAGGTCCATATGTTCCTTGTACCAGAAGCCCAAGGCCGCACCGGTTGACGGGATAGCCTGCATCCCGGTAGCACTACTCTGGTGCGGGATCTTGGGCTTGTCTTCGTCCCGCAAGGATGGGTGTCCGTAGTAAGTCCGGCCGCCGGAGAAAGGGTCCTCTCGCTTGGCCATCAATTGTAGCATTAACTGGTAAGGCCGCATACCGATACCCAGCAAAATACTGTCGTCGCGGTAATACGGGTACACATAATCTTGTGGCAACAATTGCAGGGCTACTGCTAACTGAATGGCTTCATGGCCACGCGACGTGGCATGCACATATTTGGAAGTGAATTTGGCATTTTCCTCATAAATATCCGTCATGGCCTTGGCTGTTGCCATCAGCCGGAAAGCCTTTTCCAGGACTTTCGCCGGCACAGCAGACGATCCGTTGGCAGATTTTAACTTGCTGTTTCGTACCGGCTTTTTTTTGCGGGTCTGGGTTATCGTGCTCAAAAGTACAGGAGTTGAAATTGAAAAATGGTTGGGCTGCAGGCAGACTTTTTTCAAGCGCGCCCTACCTGATAAACTGTAAATACAACAGCTTGTTCAAGGCGCCGCAAAGGTACCACCTTATTCCCTATCCACCCTAGTTGATTGCCAATTAAGCAGACGCCAACGCCCTTTTTGTTTGCGATAAACCGCGGTATACCGGAGCAGAATGGAAAAGGCCTTTTTCTGGAACAGGCCGTTTACCGCCACCTGGCTGTTTACCAGCGCTGTCCGGCCAAACCGGCGTACCAGAACTACACTATCCCGCTGCATGGACTGGTATACGATCTTTCCCGAAGCAATAGCGGAAAGATGCTCCTGTTTGCTTTCAGTCAGTCCATTGGAATGCAGGTAATACAATTGATCATGCAGATAAGGGTTAAGTGTTCCTGTATCCCGCTTCACCATGGCCGAAAACCGGGCCAATTCGGTATCCAGCAGCACCTGCTCCGCTTGTGATTGAGCCGTCAGGGGAACTACAAAAACAGCCAAATAAAAGAGTATGAACGTAGGGGTTCGCAACAAATACATATCCTTTTTACCGCCAAATCTACAACCGAACCGACCGAAAACCTTAAAAATGTCGCCTAACCGTTAATTCAGTTGGTAATTTTGTATTTCCTTTGTGGAACAGTTTTTGCTGATTTTTTATTTCAATCCTTTTATCCATGAACCGATTACTTCTCACCACAATGTTGTGGCAGGCCGGGCTTGTATTTTGTGCAGCTCAAGGCGCCACCCTCTTCACCCAAGTTATTGGATCGACCGGGCATGAAGGCGTGCAACAAGGCCTTACCTATACCTATACGGTTGGGGAGGTCGTGATTTCGACCGCTTATTCCGACAATCGCATCCTGACACAAGGCTTTCACCAGCCGGAACACACCCAAATCGTGGCTATCGACGACCCGGACTTCGTTGGTTGGGAGATCAGTATTTTCCCAAACCCGGCAACGGATGTCCTGACTGTGCAATATGCTGCAGACAAGGGCACTGATCTCCGGGCCACGGTTGTTGATCTGGCTGGCCGGATCATTCTGCAGGATCGCCCTTTATCCGATCCCGGAGGGTCGGTGATCCAATGCAGTAGTTGGCAGCCGGGTGTTTACTTTCTTATTCTGACCGACCCGGTCGGCAAAGGAAGTGCTACAACCCGCATTGTCCGCCTGTAAAACTGGAGTACCAGTAGAACACTATCAACTTTTATCCGCACTATTTCGCGAACACATTCCAAAACTGATCGAGTCTATGACAAAGCGTCATTTACTATTGCTGAGCCTGCTGACTTTTTTGTTGGCCTGGCGCGCAGAAGCGCAATTCACCCCTCAGGGATTCAATTACCAATGTATCGTCCGCGACGATAACGGCAGTTCGCTCAATAACCAAACAGTCAATCTGCTCTTTACCATCCGCAGCGGCGCACCCAACGGTCCGGTGGCCTACTCGGAAATGCAAACGTCTTCGACCAATGAATTTGGTCTTATTAACCTGGTCATCGGTCAGGGAAATCCCTTGCAAGGCACCTTCGGCGCTATCAACTGGGGCGGCAGCGCCAAATTCCTGACGGTTTCGGTTGAAACCGCCCCGAACGTTTTTGATGAACTCGGAACCACACAACTGATGAGTGTGCCCTATGCATTATATGCAGAAAATACCACCAATGGAGGTGACGACTGGGGTGCACAAACGGTTCAGACCTCTCCTGTATTGAGCGGTGACGGCACCGGAGCAAATCCGCTCACCCTGGCTCCCCAAGGGGCACAATCCGGTCAGGTGCTTAAATGGAATGGTACCACCTGGGTTCCCCAGGATGATTTTGCCGGGACCGTTACGGAAGTCAACACGGGCGCCGGACTTACCGGGGGGCCTATCACGGCTACCGGCACCATCAGCCTTGCCAATACACCGGTGACACCTGGCGCATATGGAAGCTCAACACAAATCCCGGTTGTGACAGTTGACCAGCAAGGACGGGTTACCGATATTTTCACGGTATCGCCACAACCAAACACAGTTGGCATTACAGGAGCGGCTGGCATTGACGTGACCCAAAATGGTATCAATTTCACGATTACCAATACCGGGGATACCAATGCCAACGACGATGTGACTAATACTACACAGGCTGACGGTGATATTTCAGGTGTTTTCTCCAACCTGCAGATCAAGCCGGATGTGGTCGGAAGTCCGGAAATTGCGGATAATGCCGTGGGGAACTCCGAACTGGCCGACAATGCGGTAAATACTGCTGAACTGGCCAACGGCGCAGTCACAGCGGCCAAAATAAACAACATGGGCGCCACCAGCGGCCAGGTGCTCAAATGGACAGGCACCACCTGGGCGCCTGCACAGGATGCTCTGGGTACTGTTACACTCAACAGCGGCCCCGGTATTAATGTAACCGGCAACTCACCGGTATTTACGATTAACAATACCGGCGATACGGATGCCAGTGATGACATTACCACAAGCAGCACTGCAAACGGCGACGTAACCGGTCCGTTTTCCAACCTGCAGCTCAAACCCGGCGTCGTCGGTTTTAACGAACTGGCGTCAAACGCAGTCGTAAATGACAAGATCAGCGATGGTGCCGTTACCGGTAGCAAGATCGCTCAACAAGGCGCGATCAACGGTCAGGTTTTAAAGTGGAATGGCACTACCTGGGCGCCGGCAACAGACCTGGAAGGGAATATCACGATCATCGGCGGCGTCGGCATTGACGTGATTGTTTCCGGCGATGATTATACTATCGCCAACAGCGGTGACGTAAACCCGTTTGATGATATCACGGAAAACAGCATTGCCGACGGCGATGTATTCGGACCTTTCAGCAACCTCCAGATCCGGCAGTCCGCTGTAACGAATTTTGAAATTGCGAATAATGCCGTCACTACGGCAAAGATCCAGGATCAGGCGATCACAGCCAGTAAACTGGCACAAATGGGTGCATTCAACGGTCAGATTCTGAAATGGAATGGAACGGCCTGGGCACCGGCAAATGATCTTGGCAACGACAACTGGGGTACGCAGGTAGCACAAACCGGCCCGACGATCAGCGGTAACGGGACACTGGCCAATCCGCTCAACCTGGATCCGCAGGGAGCCATTGTCGGTCAGGTATTGAAATTTAACGGAACGAATTGGATACCGGGTACAGACAACGATTCTGGTCCGGATAACTGGGGCACGCAGGTGATCATCTCGGACAGTGAACTCACCGGTGACGGTACTGTTGGTTCGCCACTTGAACTCGCCGGCCAGGGAGCTACGCCCGGTCAGGTACTGAAATGGAATGGCGCTTCCTGGTCGCCCGAAGATGACAATGACAGCGGCGGCGATGACTGGGGTGCACAAGTTGCCTTTACCAATACCACGCTGACCGGTAACGGTACCGGCGGCAATGAACTGGGCATTGCGCAACAGGGCGCTACCAATGGACAGGTACTGAAATGGGATACCGGACTTAATTCATGGATTCCGGCTGACGACAATGATTCTGCACCGGATAACTGGGGCACGCAGGTAGTCATCTCCGATAGCGAACTCACCGGTGACGGCACCGTTGGTTCGCCGCTCGAACTCGCTGACCAGGGTGCTACCCCCGGTCAGGTGCTCAAATGGAACGGCGCCTCCTGGTCGCCTGAAGATGATAATGACACCGGTGGTGATGACTGGGGTGCACAAACCGCCCTCACAGATGCTACAATTGCAGGCAATGGCACGGTTGGAAATGAACTGGGCATTGCCCAGCAAGGCGCCGCTAACGGTCAGGTACTGAAATGGGATGACGGTCTTGGGACTTGGGTGCCTTCGGATGACGATACCGGAACAGGACCATCAGATAACTGGGGTGTGCAGGTTGCGATCACCAATGCTACGCTGGAAGGCGATGGCACGGTTGGAAATCCGCTTGGAATTGCTCAGCAAGGCGCGAACGTAGATCAGGTATTGAAATGGGACGGCGCCACCTGGACACCGGCAGATGAAGCCACTCCGGACAACTGGGGCACACAGGTAGTAGAAGTATCGGCTGAATTTGCAGGCAACGGAACGGCCGGAACACCACTGGAGCTCGCCGATCAGGGCGCTACCAACGGCCAGGTACTAAAGTTTGACGGTGCCAACTGGGTGCCGGGCGATGATCAGACAGACCTGAATGTGTACACTGCAGGGACTGGCATCAACATTACAGGCAGCGCACCGAACTTTACGATCGAAAACACTGGCGACCTGAGTGGTATTAACGAACTACAAACGATCTCCCTTTCCGGCAATGACCTCACGCTGTCAAATGGTGGCGGTACAGTAACATTGCCTGCTGCCAACACATACAGCGCTGGCGCTGGCATTTCGATCACTGGCAGTGCGCCAAACTTCACGATCGAAAACACGGGAGATGATGACAACGACGCCACAAACGAACTCCAGACCCTGATGCTGAACGGAGAGATCCTTTCCATCTCCGGCACCAACAGTTCGGTCAGCCTGGACACAGTATTAGGAAATGCAGGAATCGGACTTTGGAACGGGGTCGGTGTAAACATCTACAACGGCAATAGCGGCAACGTGGGTGTCGGCACCAACATGCCACAGGTAAAATTCCATGTCAGGAGCGATGGGGAATCTATCCGCGTTCAAGGTAATGAGCCGGGCATCGGCTTCACCAATGGAAACTCCCCGGGTGCTTACCTGTCACAAGCGTCGGGTGCATTCAGTATTTCGACTATCGACTCCTCTTCGATCATCATGGCAACCGGTGGCGGTAAAGTGTTTACAATTGATGGCACCACAGGCAATATCGGAGCAGGCGGATTCAACACCGGCACTGCCCGCTTCAAGGTACTGCACGATAACTCGGTGGGTGGACTGATGATTGAAAACACCCTGGGCGCTTTCTGGGAGTTCCGGGTAAATGCCGGTACTGGTGGCATGGAATTATATAACAATACCTTTGGGGCAATACCGGCAGGCACATTCGCTGCCAACGGTCTTTACACGCCTTCCGATCGCCGACTGAAAAAAGATATCGTTGGGCTGCCGGCCGTATTGGACCAGCTCCTTGGACTGGATCCTGTAACATATCGGTACAAGCAGGAGACTGAAGATCAGCAGCGTTCGCTAGGCTTTATTGCCCAGGATGTACAAGCTGCCTTCCCTGAACTTGTGATCAATCACAAGACCCAGGATGGTGGCGAATACCTGGCCCTGAACTACGCCGGCCTTAGCGTCGTGGCGATCAAGGCAATCCAGGAGCAACAGACCCAAATAGCTACGCTTAAGGAAGAGAACAGCAATTTACTCGAGCAGCTCAACGCCCTGGAAAAGCGGGTAATGCAGATTGAGGCCGGCACAAAGGCTTCCGGGGAGAAATAAATAGAGTAAATTTTATCTGTAGAAGCCACAGGTTTTTGCATCTTGCAAAATCCTGTGGCTTTTTCATTCTTTTATATTCCACAGGATTTGTGGTTTAATTACTGAGAAAACAATTATGCTTCTGATCGCATTGCGTTTGGGGCTTGTGTTGGGCATCGGCTTGTCTTTTTTCCCGTTGGATGCATTCGGGCAGGTGTTTTACCTGAGAGACACCTTTTGCACAAACCAGATCCTGCTGATCAACGGCCATCTGTACGGACCAGACAACCCGGAAGGCACGGAAGTTATTCCGGGAGGCGCCTACAATGGAGCGGACAGTATCATTGAGGTACGGCTGGTTTTCTTTCAGCCATCCATCACTGTCCTCGACCAGCCGATCTGTGATAACGACACGATCTGGGTGAACAATGTCCCCTACCACGCAGGGTTCAGTCTCGGCGAGGAAGTAATTGAAGGCGGCGCAGCTAATGGCTGCGACAGTATCATCAAAGTGCAGCTTTCCGC
>SBHD01000091.1 GCA_006226345.1 Bacteroidota bacterium
CTGCTGGGGCTCGTTTCCGATGGCGGCGTCCATTCGCATATCAACCACCTGAAGGCTATTTGCGACCTGGCTACCGATATGAATGCCGAACGGGTATTTATTCATGCATTTACTGACGGACGGGATTGTGATCCGAAAAGTGGCGCCGGATTTATTGCCGGTCTGGAAGCCCATATTAAGGACCAGCCTATCCAGCTGGCTTCTGTGATCGGGCGGTATTACTCTATGGACCGCGATAAACGCTGGGAGCGGATCAAACTGGCCTATGACCTGCTGGTGCATGGCGAGGGCGCGGTGGTAGAGGATTTTCCGAATGCGATCCAAAAATCGTACGAAGCCGGTGTTACCGACGAGTTCCTGAAGCCTATGTTGCGGCAACGGCCGAACGGAAAACCGCTGGCAACGATCGAGACCGGCGACGTGGTGATCTGTTTTAACTTCCGCACGGACCGTTTGCGGGAACTCACTACTGTACTGACCCAGCAGGATATGCCGGAACACGGCATGTCGACCATTCCGTTGCATTACGTGACGATGACCCGCTATGATGAGTCATTCAAAGACGTTTTCGTCCTGTTTGACAAATCCGACATCGAAATGACGTTGGGAGAGGTGGTGTCGGACGCCCAGCTCACCCAGGTGCGGATCGCTGAAACGGAGAAGTATCCGCACGTTACCTTTTTCTTTTCCGGTGGCCGGGAAGAGCCATTTGATGGGGAGCGGCGGATCCTGATCCCTTCCCCCAAGGTCGCAACCTACGACCTGCAGCCTGAGATGAGTGCGTTGCTGATCCGGGATGCCATTATGAAAGATATTCGGGAAAACAAACCGGATTTCATCTGTCTCAACTTTGCCAATACCGATATGGTTGGCCATACGGGTGTGTTTGAAGCCGCCGTGCAGGCTGCAGAAACGGTCGATCAGTGCATGAGCCAGATCGTTCCGCTTGCCGAAGAACAGGGATATGCCTGCCTGATCATTGCTGATCATGGCAATTCGGACTATCTGATCAATGAAGACGGTACGCCGAATACGGCGCATACTAAAAACCCGGTGCCCTGTATTCTGGTTAGCAAATACCTGAAAAACACCGTTCGGTTACACCATGGCAGACTGGCGGATGTGGCGCCCACGCTGTTGCAATTGATGGGCATAGAGCAACCCGCGGAAATGACCGGCACAAGCCTGATCGTTACAAAATAACCATTCCAGTGGGCGACGCCGTCACCTCTGGTGGCGTCCGTGCCTGCTAATCCAACCCCGTTCCAAAACCAGCCTTACATGAAGCGACGTTATCACCTTTATCCTTGGGAACGCTGGCTGTACCGCAAGTTGCGTGATTTGCGCGGTACAGCCCTGGGAAAGTTTATCCAGGATAATATCGTGGATAACCCGGATCTGCGCATCCCGTTCCGGGCTATACCACTCTGGGTGGCGTCCATTCTGACCGGTTTGGTTGCTGTTGCGTATGAAGACCTGTTTGTCTTGTTTGAGCATACGGGTAAAGCCCTCCTGGCGCCGTCGCCGGCCCTGGCATTTATTACTACGCCGCTTTTTTTTGCTCTGGCCTGGTTGCTGACATCGAGGTTGGCGCCCAATGCCGGAGGTAGTGGGATCCCACAGCTCCTGGCTTCTATCGATATGGCCAATACAGCCCGGCGTGGAGCAGTGCAAAAACTGCTCAACCTGCGGATCGGAATTGTAAAAATTGCCGGCAGTCTGATCCTGCTGTTGGGAGGCGGGGCGATCGGCCGGGAGGGCCCGACCCTCCAGATCGCGGGATCGGTATTCCAAACCGTTTACCAGTGGATACCCAAAGGTTGGGAAAGGGTGTCGCAGCGGATCATGCTGATCACCGGTGGTGCTTCTGGGCTGGCTGCTGCATTTAATACACCACTTGGCGGGATCGTTTATGCTCTGGAAGAACTGACCCGCAGCCATATTGCCCGCTTTCGCACAGCCGTTTTCAGTGCTGTGATCATCGCCGGTATGACCGCTCAGTTGTTCCTGGGCTCCTACCTGTATCTTGGGTACCCCCGGATCACCTCCCTTCCGCTCGGGTTGATCTGGGCAGTGGTGGTACTGGCTTTTCTGTCGGGTTACCTTGGCGCACAGTTCACCCGGCTATTGCTTTGGTTGGGGAACCTGCGCAGCCGGTATACGGCCAACCGGCGCCAGCAATTGATTTTCGTCTTGTCATTAGGCTTTTTATTTGCACTCATTCTCTTTTTTACCGGGGAGACCGGTATGGGGACGGGAAAGTCGGTTATCAACCAGATCCTGTTCAACGGCACTGCTTCCATGCCCTGGTATGCTTTCCCTGCCCGGTTTTTCGGTGCAGTGTTGACGTTTAGTGTCGGTGCTCCGGGGGGTATATTTGCGACTTCCCTGTCTTCCGGTGCGGCTTTGGGTGCCCTGGTGGTACACTATGGTGGACTGCCCGAAGCACATCACAACCTGTTTGTGCTGGTATCCATGGTGGGATTCCTGACCGGTGTGACACGCACGCCCTTTACAGCTGCTATCCTGGTATTGGAAATGACTGACCGGCACTCCGCTATCTTTTATTTCCTCCTGAGCAGTATGATCGCACACATCGGTGCCGGCAGGGTCATGAGCCGGTCGATCTATGAAATTCAGCGGGATGCCTTGTTGGGTAGGGTAGGGGGCACTAAGGCTGGAAATGCTCCGGGTAGCAAACCCGGAAAAACCTGATTGTCATTCTAATTTGGGTGTACAGCCGGGGCATTCCTGCCGGTGGCTGCCAGCCGGTTATCCGGATGCCAGGGGCGCGAATGCCCGCCGGTTTGCGTTTATCCTGTGCAGGGTCAGATCCGCCCGAATTCTGGAAACCGGGTGCATTTATCTGCTGTTTTTTTTCTTTGATATAAAAAATGTACAAACTGGACTTTGGTGTAGTAATCTTGCATTGCTTATCTTTTGCTATGAAAAACAAAAACAAAACCATTCAATCGCACATGAAACAATTCGTCAAAACCGCTTTTGCGGCCCTGTTGCTGACCGGTGCTGGAATCTCCGGGTATGGTCAGGAGATCTGGTCGCTGGAAAAATGTGTAATTTATGCACAGGATGCCAACCTGACCGTGCAGCAAGCCCGTTCCAATGTAAAAGTAGCACTGCTCTCCGAGCAGCAAGCCAAGGTTTCCCGTTTGCCCAGTATTAATGGGAATGCCAGCCTCGGCGGACAGTTTGGCCGTACGATCGACCCGACCACCAACCAGTTTATTGCTACGGGATTCCAATACAACAGTTTTGGTCTGAATGCAGGCGTCCCGTTGTTCAATGGTGGCCAGATCCATCACAGTGTTAAACAAGCCGGATGGGATGCTCAGGCGGCCCAGGCTGATGCAGAGCAAACAGCCAATAGTCTTGCCCTGCAGGTAGCACAGGCCTACCTGAATATCTTACTGACCGAAGAACAATTGGAAAGTGCCAATCAACGGGTAGCGCAAAGCAATCGTCAGTTGGAGGCTACCCAGAAACTGATCGATGCAGGCACCATTCCGGTGGCTGATAAATACAATGTGCTGGCACAGATCGCCCGGGACGAGCAGGCGGCTGTAATGGCCGCTAATAACGTCGATCTGGCCTACCTGAATATCAAACAACTTATGCAGTTGGAGCCGGATTTCGACCTGCGGATCGAGCGCCCGGAATTCACGGTTCCTGCTGATGTGAATCCGGAAAACTACGCACTCCAGCCGGTATATACCGCAGCACTGGAAACACAGCCAAATGTAAAAGCCGCTGCTTTCCGGATCAAAAGCGCCGAGGAAGGCGTGCCGCTGGCCAAATCGGCGTACTATCCGTCCCTGCAGTTGTTCGGTAGTCTGACCACTAACTATTCCTCCCGGGCAAGGACCTTTGATCTGGTTGGTACAGAATTATCTGATCCGGTTACTTTCGTGGTCAATGGCATGCCTGTTACGATACAACAGGAAATAGATGTGTACGATATTTCCAATACTCCGTACTTCACCCAATTAGATCAAAACTATGGCCAGGGCTTAGGGGTGCAGCTTAGTATCCCGATCTATCAGAACGGTCGTAACCGGCTTAATGTAGAACGCGCCCGCCTGGGAGTGGTCAATGCCAAATTGCAGGAAAATCAGACCCTGCAGCAGCTGAAAAATGATATTCAGACTGCAATTGCAAACGCCCGCTCGGCACGCAAACAGTTGGATGCCGCACAAAAAACCTTCGATGCTATGCAGGCGGCTTTTTCCAATACCGAAAAACGGCACAACCTTGGAGCGGTCAATACCCTGGAGCTTACTACTGCGAAGACCAATCTTGACAATGCGGAAAATGACCTGCTGGTCGCGCGGTATGATTACCTGTTCAGGTTGAAGATACTGGACTTCTACCAAGGTAAAGAACTCCGGCTATAAACCGGTACAGACACAGTCTGCTGCCGGGTAAAGTTTATCCTCAAAAAGATACCATTGATCCAACTAATTGGGCCGGATGGTATTGGCCGGCTAAACTTGTGCCATTCGCGTTGCTTTTAGTCCCGTTTTTGCCCCGGGAACCTGTTTCAACCAAAATCAACTTTTATCATGTCAAGCAAAGCGCCCAAACAGAGAAGAACTCTTCTATATGTAATCATCAGTGTCCTGGCCCTGCTCATTGTAGCTGCCGTGATCAAAGCCCGGCAGAAACCAAAAGGTGAAGAAGTGACTGTTGAAAAGGTCCAGCGCCGGACCATCAGTGAAACGGTCAGTGCCAGTGGTAAGATATTCCCGGAAACGGAGGTAAAGATCACCTCGGATGTATCCGGTGAGGTGGTGGAGCTCTACGTTCGGGAAGGAGATTCCGTTACGGTAGGGCAAATTCTTGCCAAGATCCGGCCGGATGAATATGAAAGTGCAGTGGAACGCGGTCAGGCCGCTGTTAGCTCAGCCCAGGCACAACGGCAGATATCAACGGCCAACGTAGAAGGGAGTACGGCAACGATCGAACAACTCAAGGCGAATAAAAACCAGGTAAAGGCGCAACTCGATGCTGCCAGAAGCCTGCATGAGCGCAATGAAAAGTTGTTCAAGGAAGGCGTGATCTCGGAACAGGATTACGAAAACTCCATGAGTAACTTTCGGGCCCTCGAAAGTAGTTACAAGGCGGCGGAGGCTTCCTTGAGTGCGGCAGAGACTAATCTGGCCAGCGCCCGCCAAAACGTGCGCGTAGCGGAATATGGGATCACAAGTGCCAGGGCTACGCTCCAGGAACTGCAGACCAGTTTGCAGAAAACGGTGGTGCGGGCCCCGGTCAGCGGGATCATCAGTAAACTCAGTATTGAAAAAGGGGAGCGGGTGGTCGGTACCCTGCAGTTTGACGGAACGGAAATGATGCGCATCGCCAACCTGCACTCCATGGAAGTTCAGGTCGAAGTAAGTGAAAACGATATCTTGAAAGTATCGCTGGAGGATAAAACGGATATTGAGGTAGATGCCTACCTGGGCCGCAAGTTTAAAGGCAAGGTTACAGAGATCGCCAGTAGCGCAAGTAACGTTGCCTCTACCTTGACGGGAGGTTCCCTGAATACGGACCAGGTAACCAACTTTATTGTGAAAGTGCGTATTGACGCCACCTCGTATTCCGACCTGTTGCAAAAAGGACGACGCTACCCCTTCAGGCCCGGCATGTCCGCAGCAGTCGATATTTACACCCACACGGCAGACAGCACCCTCTCGGTACCACTGATTGCCGTTACAGCCCGGGAGGAAGAGAAGGATAAAAAGAAGGAGAAGGAAGAGGCCCGGGCCAAAGAGGTAAGTCAGAAAGAAGATGCTATCCGGGAAGTAGTGTTTGTTATTAGCGGAGATACCGTCAGTATGCGGGATGTTAAAACAGGTATCCAGGATAATGATTTTATCGAGATCACTTCCGGGCTGGAGGAAGGCGAGACGGTAGTGACCGGCCCGTATTCTGCTATTGCCCGAAAACTGGAAAGTGGCAGCCGGATCGTGCAGAAGGATCCGGATGAAGAAAAGTAGGCCGCACCCGCTTTAAGTTCGGCTTGGCGCCTGCCCTGTGCTACACAATTCAATGTACCTTTGCCGCGCAATACCCTGTATTGCGCGGCAATCTTATATGGAAAAGAAAGAACCTATACCGCAGGATACCGCTGGTATCCCCTCCAATGGCCATTCCCGGCCGGCCAACCTGTCTTCCAGCCTGACCTTATTCTGGCGGGTATTTCTGCCGGTCTTTGGTACCGTCTTTTTTACCGGTATGCTGCTGGCATTCTGGCTGATCGATGAAGCCGACCTTTACCTGTCGTATCCGGTTTGGTGGCCGCGGACAGCAATTGCCGTGATCTGGGCGGTATGGCTGTATTTTGTTTGGAAAAAACTTTGGCCGCTTAAGCGTATCGACGCGGATGACGGCCATTTGTACGTGACCAATTACTGGGTAACGGTCCGGTACCCCTGGACGGACGTGGAACAACTCGAGTCCGGAAAATGGCTGGGCCGGAATGCCGTAACGTTACACCTCAAAGGCGCCGGCCGTTTTGGACAACAGATCCTGTTCTTCCCCGGGTCGCATTACCAGGAGTGGATAAAAGAACACGAAAAGGCCCACCTGTTGCTGGCAAATTAAAGCGCCGGATCAGGGCAGGTCCTGTCTGTCCATTGGTTGCTGATCTGTATCCCCGGCAGTTATTTCCGTAAGTGTCCATTCGGAGGAAAAGGGCCGGTAAATATTCTTGGCTGAATACCTGGAGACAATCACTACCCCTACAATGAATAATGCCAGGCCGAATACCGAGAAGCAGCCGGTGGAGGTGGCTTTTTTGTCATTTCCCTGTAGGAGCTCCCAAACCGCAGCAATAAATAACACTGTACAACTTATCAGCCCGATAGCCAGCAGTGCCCAACCCAGTCCTTTTTTTTGTCGGTGATTTGTCTTGAAGATGCTCAATGTTTCAACCTGCCGGGCTGGAATGCTGACCTGTTCTCCTGTTGCAGTTTTTATGATTACCCGACTGGTGTCAAGGTGTACGAGAAGCCCACTGATACGCGCCAGACCTTTTTCCGGATCGCTGTGCCGGATCCGGACCTCCTGCCCCTGGGTCAGTTTTCGTTCGATTCTTTTCCGTTGATTTTTCAGGATCCATTTTTTGACCGGATCCGGCATTTTCCCAAACCTGGCGGCCGGAGCCTGAACGGCAGCTTGTTGTTCGGATGTGGCAGATGGTTTGGGAGACAGGTCTTTTAGCGCGTGCGTGTCGTTGTATCCGGATTGCGCTAGCAGTCCAGGTGCAGGACAGATGAAGGAAAGGCATGCCCGAACGAGAAGCCCTTTAAGTGATTTCATATGGATGTCGGGTTGGTGAAGGTGATTTTTAAGAAGGGGGCAGAGTTGGACTATGATCGTTTACAATCGTGATAAAAGCGTTTTTTAGCAATGGGGAACGGACCAGGATATTGATCTTCACGTCCTGGTGAAACTGGGATAGGCTTCAATAAAATGTAATGGCTAATACCAGGTGCGGCCCTTGATAAAATAGGCACAATTCAAAAACCGCTTTCCCGGGCACCGATAAGCATTTTATTCAGGCGCTCAAATGGCTAAAGTCCGACTTAGTCCCAGTTGAGGAGGGCGATAAAAGTTCCATCTGTAATTTCCACAGCCTTGCCATTGGTTGCATACACCGTGCCGGAGAAGGTGCCTTGCACCGCATTGCCTTTGCGGTTGGTCACGGTGATTACTGCCGAATCGTCTGCGCTTTGAAGCAATAACGGGCCGGTGCCCAGTTCAACGTCATCTCCTGCCGGTATGATCACCCGGCCCAGATCACTCAGCGCCAGCTTTGCTGTTGCTGCTGTTGCAGGCAGTCCGGTTGCGTCCAGGTCAAGGGTGCCGATCAGGGCCAGCCGCACGGTCGGATCATCGGTATCATCCTGCCGGGCCAGTGTAAATTGGTGCGATGTGGAATAATACTGGTTCCAGGAACTGCAATCGTTCTCTATGCCATTGCTGTTTTGAACCAGTACATCACAGTTGTCAGGTTCATTGTCCGTATTTCGGATGGTAGTGAGTTGATAAGTAGTACTGCCAACCGTAAAGTGCAGGGCCGTCACTACCGGAGGGGTATCGACCAGGATTATACTATCAGAGCCCGCCTCTTTCCGGCAGCTGGCCAGTAGGGTAAGGGCAAGGACAAAGGCAAAAAACAACACCGATCCTTTCATGGTAACAGGTTTGATCCGGATACAAATATAAGAAACCACGGCACAAGCGTGCCTTTTCCGACAACCTGGTATTTATCTTCTACTTTTCGGGCTTTCAATGGGGCCGGAATATTCAACCTTCTTTGACCAGTAATTTTTCCCGTTCGGGGCCAGTAGATACCATGTGGATCGGAACCCCAAGGTAGGCTTCCAGGTCAGCCAGGAAGGCCCGGGCGTTTTCGGGAAGGTCTTCCATGCGGTGCACCTCGTCAAGATCACATTCCCAACCATCATAATGCTTGAGTAGCGCTTCCACCTCCACCTGGCAGAGGTCGTAGGGCAGCGCAGAAGACTCCTGGCCGTTGTAGCGGTAGTGCGTTGCCGCAGCAATCGTTTTAAACGAATTCAGGACGTCGATCTTCGTAATGCAAAGGTCTGTTGTGCCGGTAAGTTGGATGGTATACCGTAGCTGAGGCAGGTCGATCCAGCCGCAGCGACGGGGGCGTCCTGTTGTGGAGCCGAATTCATGGCCGGCCTCCCGTAGTTTATCCCCGTCGGCATCATGCAGTTCGGTAGGGAAAGGGCCGCTGCCCACACGGGTGCAGTATGCTTTGGTGATACCAATCACGCGTCCGATCCGCTGCGGTGCCACCCCAAGGCCGGTACAAACGCCGGCGGTAATGGTATTGGAAGAGGTAACGAAAGGATAGGTGCCAAAATCAATATCCAGCATGGCGCCCTGGGCCCCTTCTGCCAATACCCGTTTGCCAGCCCGTAGTGCTTCATCAATATAATATTCGCTGTCGACAAACGGGAGGCTGCGCAGGGTGTCCAGACTGGCGAACCAGGCTTTCTCTTCTCCTTCCAGGTCAAAAGGGACAGGCGGATAGATCTTGAGCAGTTCCAAGTGTTTTTGTTTAAGGTGCTCGTATTGCTCCTTAAAGCCGGATTGTTCGACGTCTCCAACTCGCAGGCCGTTCCGGCCTGTTTTGTCCATATAGGTCGGGCCGATGCCTTTCAGGGTGGATCCGATCTTGCTTTTGCCTTTATGGGCTTCGCTGGCGGCATCCAACCACCGGTGGGTTGGCAGGATCAGGTGTGCTTTTCTGGAAAGCAGCAACCGGTCGTGGAATTGCACGCCGCTGGCATCCAGTTTTTCCAGTTCGCGTTGGAAGATTACCGGGTCCAGGACAACGCCGTTGCCGACGAGGTTGATCTGCTGCGGCCGGAATATGCCGGACGGGACGGTGTGCAGGATATATTTATTTCCGCCGAATTTCAGCGTATGACCAGCGTTCGGGCCACCCTGGAAACGGGCTACGATATCATACTGCTCGGCCAGATAGTCTACGATCTTTCCTTTTCCCTCATCGCCCCATTGAAGACCGAGAATAACGTCAATTTGCATGCGCTTTATTTGGTGATCCGGTGTCAGTTAACCGGTGCACAGATTGGTGAACAGGTGTTGAAAAATGCATCCGGCGTTCAGCGGCCGGAACCTGCAGTATGCAGGCGCGGGCAAACACAGAACGCCGGGCAGGTTGGTCGATGCAAAGGTAGGAAAAGAAATTTGCCGGCAAGCGATGGCTTGCAATTCTTTACCTTTGCAGCATGGGCTATTTGAGGCTATGGATCGGCATCGGCATACTCAATCTTCTGGCAGTGGCACTTACTGCCCAGGCAGAGGTGTTCAATCCCTTTAATATCACTGCCCGGCTGCCTGAAAAGACCAAGGCCCTGGCTATTGCCCGCGCCAACAACACGATCACAGATCTGGATTCGGCAGCCAATCCATTTAATGTTATGCCGCACCGGTTGCCGGGAGTGGCACGGGGGATAAGTGAAAGTGTGGAACAGGCATTCCGGCCGTTGGAAGCCCTTCCCAAAGGGGATGCTCTTCCGGATAATTACCTGTTTTGGATACTAATGACACTTGTCGCTTTCCTGTCTTTCGCTATTGCCAGCAAGCGAAGCGTGGTTATAAAAGCCTGGCAAGGCTTTCTAAACGACAATGCCCTGACTATTGCTCAAAAGGAAGCGGCCCGCATGACTGGTAGTACGCCCTACTATCTGCTATATGTCAGTTTTCTGCTGAACGCCGGAGCCTTTATCTTTCTCATTGCCCGGTATTTCAACCAAAAAGCCTTTAACAACCTGGGTTTTCTGGCAATCTGTATGGCCTTGTCATTTGGGTTGTTCCTGGCCAAACACGTGTTGCTTTGGGTTGTGCGCTGGTTGTACCCGGTAGCGAAGGAGGTACGGCGGTACAATTTTTTGATCCTGATCTTTAACTGTGTGTTAGGGCTGTTCCTTGTGCCGTTCAACTTCCTGGTTGCCTTCGTGCAGGAATATGCCGACTTCATGGTATTCTGGACACTTTCCCTGGCCGGGATTTTTTACCTGTACAGGTCAGTACGGGCTGCCGGAATTGGACAGAAATATTTGAGCGGGCATGTTTTTCACTTTTTGTTGTACCTTTGCACTGTCGAAATCGCACCGGTTATCATTTTATTAAAATTGGCCTTACTTGCTTCAGAATAATGTTTGCCGGGATTATTCCTGCATTCAACCGGAGTGGTACGGGCTGACATTTTAAGCCGGGAACAGGCTCGACAACCATTCATTTTCCGAACAAATTCTAAAAACACGACTCCCGAATGTCTGCAACTGCTGCACCTGTTCAGGAAGAAACCTACAAAAGGGTTCAGAACATCCTCATCTCCCAACCCAATCCCAATCCCGCACAACGTGCCGCATATGATGAACTGGAAAAGCGCTTCAACGTGCGGATCGATTTTGTGCCGTTTGTGTTTGTGGAAGGGTTAACGGAGAAGGAATACCGTAAGAACCGGGTTTATCCGAATGACTACACCGCTATCGTTTTTACCAGCAGAACAGCTATCGACCATTTTTTCCGGCTCTGTGGCGAACTGCGTATTAAAATGTCGGACGATACCAAATACTTCTGCTCTTCCGAAGCTGTAGCCAACTACCTGCAAAAATTTATCATGTTCCGCAAGCGTAAGGTGTTTAACGGCACCCGCTCGATCCGGGACCTGAAAACGTACATCCTGCGCAACAAGGAGGAAAAATTCTTCCTGCCGTGCAGTGATCCCGGAAACCCGGACGTCACCAAGTTTTTTGAAGACCTTAAAGTGCCCGTCCAGGAAGCGGTCATGTACCGCACTGTAAATACTGATCTGAGTGACCTGAAGGCTATCAAGTACGATATCATTGCCTTTTTCTCGGCCCTGGAGATCAAGTCCATGTTCGAGCAGTTCCCGGATTTCAAACAGGAAGACCGCCGGATCTGCGTATTTGGCAAGGCGGCCACTAAAGCCGTGACTGACAGCGGCATGACGGTGGATATTCAGGCCGGTACACCGGAGGCGCCTTCGATCGCTGTGGCACTGGAGAATTACCTGAAGATTTCCAACGAAGGTAAATAAACAAACCAGCCTGCGGGTTGGTTGGTGCTGATAAAAAAGGAAGAGGCTGTCGCGCGCGACA
>SBHD01000204.1 GCA_006226345.1 Bacteroidota bacterium
CAGCTAAAGCAAATGGGGCAGGCCATGAACCCCAGCATGATCGGTATGATGGGTCGAGGCGGAGGCAAAGGCGGAGGCAAACGTAAAATGCCCCGCCTGCGATAGTACGAACGGAAAACAACCCTTTTGGAACCAACACATTAAAAACTATTAGCAACCATAATCATGCAAATTGGAATTCCAAAAGAAACATACCCCGGAGAAACCAGAGCAGTCGTCATTCCTAAAGATGTTGCCCGCTTTGTAAGCCTCGGCGCCACAGTTGTGGTAGAATCCGGCCTTGGAGAAGGCATCCGCGCTACAGATGCCGATTATGAAAAAGCCGGCGCCACCATAAGCAAGGACCGTAAGGCCATTATCGGCGAAAGCGATATTGTGCTCCGGCTCCGGAAGCCGGAGACCGACGACGTAAAACTCCTCCGGAAAGGCTGTATCCACATCAGTTATCTCGATCCGTTCAATGAAAAAGCACTGCTCCAGCAACTGGCTGACCAGGGGGCAAGTGCGATTTCCATGGAGCTGATCCCACGCACTACCCGTGCCCAGAAAATGGACTCCCTGAGCTCGCAGGCCAGTCTGGCCGGCTATACGGCGGTCATACTTGCTGCCGAGCGACTGGAGCAAAGCCTGCCCATGATGACAACGCCGGCCGGCACGATCAATCCGGCCCGGGTGTTCATCATTGGTGCCGGCGTGGCTGGTCTGCAGGCTATTGCTACGGCCAAGCGTCTTGGCGCCCGTGTTGATGCCTTTGACACCCGCCCCACTGTTGCGGAGCAGGTGCGCTCCCTGGGCGCCCGTTTTGTCGAAGTGGACCTGGGAGAAACCGGCCAGACCAAGGATGGCTATGCCAAGGCACTAACCGAAGAACAACTCAAAATGCAACGGGATGCCATGGCCAAGCAATGCGCCATGAGTGACGTGGTGATCACTACGGCACAGGTATTCGGCCGCAAGGCACCCACGATCATTACCAAAGATATGGTGGCCGGTATGAAACCCGGCAGCATCATTGTCGACTTGGCCATTGAAACCGGGGGTAATGTGGAAGGCGCACAACTGGGTAAAGAAGTGGACGTAAACGGTGTCCGTATCCTGGGCCTGGAAAACATGGCCGGCCGGATCCCGATCGACGCCAGCCAGATGTATTCGGCCAACCTCTACAACCTGATCGAGGAATATTGGGACAAAGAGTCCAAAAGCTTCCCGCTGGACCTGGAGGATGACATCATCCAGGGCTGCCTGATCACACACGACGGCAAAATCCGGCGCGAGCTGTAAGTATTTCCTGCTCGGGGGTGATGGGATTACGTGTCGCATCACCCCCCTGTTTTCGACCTCTATGCTGCCCCATAAGACCATATCGATCATAATGACCACATAAATTCAGATATGGAAGTATTGGTTTTTCTCCTGTTTATTCTCGTACTCGCCATTTTCCTGGGGTTCGAGATCATCTCCAAAGTACCATCTCTACTGCACACTCCCCTGATGTCGGGCTCCAACGCGATTTCCGGCATTACCGTTGTTGGCGCCATGATCGCCGCCGGACTGGGCCAGGGCAATGACCTGGCTGCCATGCTGGGAGGAGCCGCAGTCGGTTTTGCCATGATCAACGTTGTGGGTGGCTATTTTGTCACCGATCGTATGCTCAATATGTTCAAGAAAAAAGATAAGAAAGGATGAACCTCGAGTCGCTACTTAATATTGTCTACATCCTGTCGGCTATCACCTTTATTCTGGGTTTCAAATTACTGAGCAACCCGGAAACAGCGCGTCGGGGTAATATTTTGTCTGCTGTCGGTATGGCAGTAGCCATCGCAGCCACCTTCATGTTCCCGGAAGTGGTTCGTTTTCAGTTTATCGTAATTGGCATGATCGTAGGTGCTTCGATCGGCCTGTTGTTTGCATACCGCACACCAATGACCGGCATGCCTCAAATGGTAGGCTTGCTCAACGGTTTTGGCGGCACGGCCAGTCTGCTTGTTGCCTGGGCTGAATATACTGCCCACCCCGAACAAAGCGGAATGGGTGGTGGCATGCTCTGGATCACAGCCATTATTGGCTCGGTCACCTTTTCCGGCTCTATGATCGCCTGGGCGAAGCTGGAAGAGCGGTTCATTTCAGGCAAGCCGATCATGTATACCGGTCAGCGGTATGTAACCATGGCTGTTATGGCATCGCTGCTTACCCTCGGCTTCCTTTTTGCCCGGGATACTGCAGCCGGTGATGCCACCTTGTTCCTGGGTATCGTAACTGCCCTGGCACTGATATTAGGGATATTGCTGGTTATACCGATCGGCGGTGCCGATATGCCGGTTGTGATCTGTATGTTGAACAGTTATTCCGGGATGGCAGCCTGTGCATCCGGTTTCATCGTGCAGAACAACCTGCTGATCGTTGCCGGAGCCCTGGTAGGTGCCAGTGGTATTATCCTGACCCTGATCATGTGTAAAGCAATGAACCGCTCTGTAGCCAATGTCTTCCTGGGTGGTTTTGGCGCTGATACCGGCGGTAGTACCATGGAAGTTGTGGGCGAGATAAAACCGGTAAAAGCAGACGAGGCTTACCTGATGCTGGAAGCTGCCAATAGCGTAGTTATCGTTCCTGGTTATGGCTTGGCTGTATCGCAGGCACAGCACGCAGTCCGGGAATTAATGGAAGTATTGGAAAAGAATGGCACCGAGGTGCGGTTTGCGATCCACCCGGTTGCCGGCCGTATGCCGGGCCACATGAACGTACTGCTGGCCGAAGCCAATGTATCATATGATGCTATGGTGGAAATGGATGCCGTGAACCCGACCATGGAGACCGTTGATGTCTGTATGATCATCGGCGCTAACGACGTCGTTAACCCGGCCGCCAAGGAGGATAAAGCCAGCCCGCTATGGGGTATGCCGATCATCGAGGCCGACCGCTCCCGCACGGTTATCGTTATGAAACGTTCGATGGGCAAGGGCTTTGCCGGCGTGGCAAACCCCCTGTTCTTCCGAAATAATACCCGTATGCTGTTTGGAGATGCCAAAGCCAGCTTGCAGGCTATTATCAACGAATTTAAAGGCGCGTAACCACCGCCGCCGGCAGTAACCCAAAGGGCAACAGGCTATCCGTCCTGTTGCCCTTTGTATTTTGATCAGGCTTTGTTCCCCTATGCCTGCTCCCACAATTCGATCTTGTTCCCTTCCGGGTCCAGGATCCATGCAAATTTGCCGAATTCTTCCTCCAGGGTATCCCCTATCACGGTCACACCTTCTTCCTTCAGGACCCTGACAAGACTATCCAGGTCCGCTACGCGGAAATTGATCATAAACGGCTGATTCGAAGGCTCAAAATAATCTGTACGGTCTTTAAACATACCCAAAACAGAATAGGGTCTGCTCCCTTCCGATTGTTCGCACTCATCCCAATAGAATTGGGCGCCCCAGGGTTCCATCGGAATGCCCAAGTGTTTTTCATACCAGGCCATCGTTTTTTCCCGGTCCCGGCATTTAAAAAAGATCCCGCCTAAACCAGTTACACGTTTCATTTCGAAAAATTTGGTTGCGTAATAATTGTTTGTAAGATGTGTTTGGCTGTACAGTACTGGTAAGGTTACTGCAAATCTCCGCCCTACTGGTACTTACCGGATGTTTCACGGGGCAACAAATGCCTTTCCGCAAGTACAGGCGTGAAGATAGTAAAAGGAATTATTTTAAAACATTTTATTTCAAACAGTGATCAGCGTTAACATTTTTCAAAGTGGGGAAATGCCTGTCACAACTTTTCTATTTTTGCCATGAATTATGGAGCAAACCAGCCAACAATTCCGGGAAGTAGTGGCCGAGTGCCGTACCCTTTTTTTAAAAAAAACTGCCGACTACGGTACCGCCTGGCGTATCCTGCGTCCGGCCAGTATCACGGATCAGTTATATATCAAAGCGCTGCGGATCCGGAGTATTGAAGAAAAAGGCCAACAACGTGTTCCGGATACTATCGAGTCGGAATATATCGGCCTGTTGAATTATAGTGTTTTGGCACTGATCCAGCTGGATCTGCAGCCCGATGCACCGCTCGAACTCAGTGTGGCAGAGGTAAGTCGCCTGTATGATCAGGAGATCGAGGAAAACCTCCGGCTTCTGGATGCCAAAAATCACGACTATAGCGAAGCCTGGCGGCTTATGCGTGTCAGCAGCATGACCGATCTTATTTTACAGAAACTGTTGCGGATCAAACAAATTGAAGATAATGCCGGCCAGACATTAGTGTCGGAAGGGCTGGAGGCCAACTACCGTGATATTATCAATTATGCGGCCTTTGCCCTGATCCGGATCAAATTTGACGACGAACAACTGGACTAAATTATTCTTATGACTTCTCTTCCTACTTTGATCATTTCCTTTGCCTTGGTCGGATTGGCCCTCACCGTAGCGACCAAACTGACCAGGAGAACCGACAATGTGCTGCTCTCCTTTCTGCAACATTTTACCGGAGTCTGGTTTGTATTTTCCGGAATAGTAAAAGCGATTGACCCCATTGGTACTGCCTATAAAATGGAGGACTATTTTGCTGCCTTCGAAAGCACCTTTGAGGGTCTCCAAAATGTTTTTGCCGGGCTGGCCCCCGTTTTCCCCGCACTTGCCCAATATAGTGCAGGGTTTTCCATAATTATGATCGTCCTGGAGATCGCACTGGGAGTTATGCTGATCCTGGGCTATTCCCGGCGGCTGACGGCCTGGCTGTTCCTGCTCATTGTATTATTCTTCACGTTCCTCACCGGATTTACCTACCTGACCGGTTTTGTACCGACTGAGGCCAACTTTTTCGACTTTGCCCAGTGGGGCCCCTATATCAAGACACAAATGCGCGTGACCGATTGTGGCTGCTTTGGCGATTTCATCAAACTGGATCCCAAGGTGTCGTTCTTTAAAGACCTTGGCCTCCTGATCCCGGCATTCCTGTTCCTTTTCTTTCACCAAAAGATGCATGAGTTGCTCACTCCGAGAGGCCGGAATTTCTTTGTCGGCCTGACGGCTGTGGCATCCCTGATCTTTTGCTGGCAAAACACCTACAATAACCTGCCGGTGGTGGACTTCCGGCCTTTTAAGGAAGGTGCCAACATCCGGGACCGAAAAGCCCTTGAAGAGGAAGCCCGCGGAAATATTGAGATCATCGGATGGGTAATGGAAAATACAAACACCGGTGAGGTAACCAAAGCGATGATCCCAATGGACCGGTATAAAGAGTTGGTGGCCCAATATCCAAAAGAAGCCGGCTGGAAGGTCAAAGATCAGATAAAAACCGATCCGTTCATTGAAGAAGACGGAAAGCGGGTCACTATTACGGAGTCAAAGGTCAGCGACTTTGCTATCGAAAGTGAGGATGGTGAAGTGACTGAAGATATTCTGAGCGAATCCGGGTACAGCCTGATGGTAGTGGCCTATAAATTCTATGGTGAAAAAGTAACGGAGACGGTAGTTGTTCAGGATACCGTATGGGCTTATGACACTATTCAGGTAAGCCTGGACTCCATGCACATCGAGGCCCGGATCGAAAGCGTCGGCCCTAAAGAAGTCGAAAGGGAGGCGTACCATACCGATCCGCATTACGGAGACCTGTACCGAAAACAGGTAAACCCGCTGGCTGCTGCTGCTGCCGATGCCGGATGGAAAGTATATGCCGTGAATACATACCAGGATACTGAAGCCACTGAGCTATTCCGCGAAGATATTGGTGCCCCCTACCCTTTCTACCATGGGGATGACAAATTGCTAAAAACCATTATACGCTCCAACCCGGGAATTGTCATCTGGAAAGATGGTGCAATTCTGGCAAAATACCATTGGAAGCATCTTCCGGATCCGGAGACACTACTGAAACGGTTCCAATAGCAAAACAAAACCGCTTCACTACACTGACGTGCTGGTGAAGCGGTTTTTTATTTGCCGGGAGACTGTTTGTTTAAGCAGGATTCTCCCAGGATCAAAGCCGGTTTTTATCGATCAGTTCCAGTAGATCGTCCCGGTAGTTCTTGCCAATAGGCAGGAGTTTGGGCTTGTCTTTCTCCACCACTTCAACCATATTTCCCTCAATAGCGGTGATTTTGTCCATGGCGACAATGTAAGAGCGGTGAATGCGCTTAAAACGTCCGAAAGGCAGCTTCTCCTCCAGGCTTTTCATCGTCTGCAGGGTGATCACGCGTCCATGATGCAGGCGGATGATCACATAATCTTTGAGTCCTTCAATATAGATGATATCATTAAAGTTGACTTTTACCAGTTTTTTATCTGCTTTGACAAAGAAAAAGTCGCTTTCCTCTGAGCCAGCACTGCCGTGGTTTTCCCGATGCAGGAGTTCTGCCTGTTCGATAGCCTTGTTTACGGCCTTCATAAAGCGCTCCAGAGAGATAGGCTTCAGCAGATAGTCTAGGGCATTCAGGTCAAACCCCTGGATCGCGTAATTAGGATAGGCGGTAGTGAACACCACCATAGGTGGTTTGGTCAGTGTTTTAACAAAGTCAATACCCGTCAGCTGTGGCATCTGAATATCCAGAAAGATCAAATCAATAGCGTTGTTTTTCAAAGCCTCATTGGCTTCCAACGCATTGGAGCACCGTTGTACCAGGTGCAGATCCGGCATTTGTCCAATATAGGTTTCCAGCACATCCAGCGCCAAGGGTTCGTCATCGACGATCAAAACGTTAAGCATACGGTGGTAAGTTAAACAGGTATTGGTCTGAAAAACAATTGGCCTAAGGTAGTCGCTCTGGTCAATATCCCAAAATTTTCCGGTTATTGATTGGCAAAGCGTAATTCCTCCGCCTTTTTTCAGCCGAATATTTTATGTACAGGTTCAGTTTAGCTGCAGATTAAGGGTAACGGCATAGCGGTTGGGTTCGTCTTCCACACTAAGCTGGTAGTGGTCCGGGTACAGAATCTTCAACCGCTGCCGGACATTTACCAGACCGATCCCGCCGCTGGTCGGATGATCCAGCCGGGGCAATTGCTCGGCTTTGCTGTTTTCGATACGGAATTCCAGGTGCTCGCCTTCTACTTTCAGGTGCAACCGGACATACCCTCCGCCATGCATATGGTGGTTTAAACCATGCTTGAAACTATTTTCCAAAAAGGGCACAAAGATCAACGGTGCGATCAACTGTTCGCTGATCTGGCCTTCTGTGGTAAAGGTAATATCAGCCCCGGAGGGTTGCCGAAGCCGTTCCAGGTCCAGGTAATTGTGGATATAATGGATCTCTTTAGTGAGCAACACACGCTTCTCGTTGCATTCATATAACATATACCGCATGATCTCGGACAGCTTCAGTACAATCTCCGGAGCCTTATCACTTTTCTTTAAGGTCAGAGCATAGAGGTTATTCAGGGTATTGAATAAAAAATGTGGGTTGATCTGGCTTTTAAGAAAACGCAGCTCCGACTGGATCGTCTGCGTCTGGAGTATTTGTTTTTCCTGCTGGTAGCGCCACCAGTCGGTCACTACCCGAAGGAACGTAGACAGGATGGTCACTAAAAAACTACCCACATACCACCAGCCTTGCATCATGACCAGGTTCTCCTGCTCCTCAGGCCGACCGGTAAACTTCAGGTACAACACCAATATCTTGATCGGTGTAACGATGGCACAAGCGGCCATCACCAGCCCGATATACAACAACACATTCTTGGCCAGGTAATTGGGGATCAGGTAGAACAGGTTAAAATAGACCAGAACGGCAAAAAAGAACAATCCGATCAGCTCATTGCTCATCACAAACCACCAGCCACGCGCCCCTGCATCTCCGAGGTAGACGAGCATCAGAAACAACACCAGCCAAAAGATGGCATGGTATACCGGCCGCATAGTCAGCAGGTCATAGGACCGGTCAATAAAGCGTTGCATCTTCATGGTTCGAACGGCATTTTACATCGCTAAGGAACAGAATACCCGCCAATCGGATATAAATTTTAGATAAACCGGGAACTCTTTAAGATCAAGCCATCGTTGTTACCCGCTAACCGGAATCCGCCGGTAAGGGTTAGCAAAACTTTTATTCGAACGTGCCGGGAAACGGTTTTACACTTAACTTTGCGGCCGTTTTGGAATACTGACTATGGTTTACATCACCAGGATAGAACGATTCAATGCCGCCCATAAACTCTGGGTGGAAGAATGGACGGAAGAAAAGAACAAAGCTGTATTTGGCAAATGTTCCAACAAAAACTGGCATGGGCATAATTATACGCTCCATGTCACTGTCAAAGGTATGCCTGACCCGGTAACCGGCTTCATCATTGATGTGAAACAGTTAAGCGTTATAATCAAAGAGCAGGTAATCGACCACCTCGATCACAGTAACCTTAACCTAGACGTCGACTTTATCCCCAAAGGCATGCAACCAACCACTGAGAACCTTGTTATCCTTATCTGGGAACGCATGGAAAGGGCTCTCCGGGACTGCGCTTGTCAATTGCACCGAATCCGCCTCTGGGAAACCGAAACCATCTATGCGGACTACTACGGCGAGCAGCCGCCCGACGAGGATTGATCCATAGTTCCCGGACGCCATTACGTCTGTTAACCGATGCTGTTATGACCAAAAAGAAATCCGGATCGCACCCGATCGTGCCGGAAAATCTCCTCCGGGACCATTTTCGCGAAATACTGGGGCATATCGGAGAAGAGATCAGCCGGGAAGGGCTGGTAAAGACACCCGACCGTGCTGCTAAAGCCATGGCATTTCTAACCCAGGGCTACCGGCAGGATCCGGAAGCCATCCTGCGGTCCGCTATGTTCCGGGAGGATTACAGTGAAATGGTGCTGGTTAAGAATATCGAATTATACTCCCTCTGCGAACATCACATGCTGCCATTCTTTGGGAAAGCGCATATAGCGTATATCCCTAACGGTTACATCGTTGGCCTGAGCAAGTTGCCACGTGTAGTGGATGTGTTCGCCCGTCGCCTTCAGGTACAGGAGCGGCTGACCATTGAGATCCGGGATGTGATCCAGGAAACGCTCAACCCGCTTGGCGTAGCCGTAGTGGTGGAGGCACAGCATATGTGTATGATGATGCGGGGCGTTCAAAAGCAAAATAGTATTACCACGACATCCGCATTCACCGGTGAGTTCAGCAATGCAGAAACCCGTAGTGAATTTTTGCGCCTGGTCAGCTCCAAGTTACACTAATGCATCCAGCCCTGCGTAACGTTCCTGTTTTGCGTACCCGTCTTCCCGATCTCATTCTGCTTGTTCTGGTAGCACTCTGGGTTTTATTTGTGCAGAATGATCCGTTTTTCTGGGATACAGTTCAGCTGGGCAGTAAGCATGCACATTTCTTTTACTACCGTCAATTGCGCTGGACTGCTTTGCCGGAGAATATTGATAGCGGGCATCCGCCTGCATTTGGATATTACCTGGCAATCGTATGGACAATATTTGGTAAAACATTGTCTGCCAGCCATTGGGCCATGTTCCCATTTCTGGCCGGAATCGCACTGCTAAGCCGTCGGATCGGAATGCTACTGAATGGCAGTCTGCCCTGGTACACGCTGACCATATTAATAGCACTGGATCCTGTTGTTGCCGGGCAGGCCGCTTTGATCGGGCCTGACATTCCGCTCGCCTTCTTTTTTCTCCTTGCCCTTTATGGCATATTTCGGAATAAACCTGTGCTGATCCTGGCTGGTATAACAGGTCTGTGCATGATCAGTATGCGGGGCATGATGACCGCTGCAGCACTGTTGGTTTGGCAGTTTTGGCGCAGTTGGGCTGGAAAGCCAGCCATACGGGAACGAATTGCCCTGGCCGGGCCCTTTCTTCCCGGATTTTTACTGGCCGCCGTATTTCTTGCCTGGCACCAGTACCAAACCGGGTGGACTGGATTCCACCCCGGATCACCCTGGGCGCCGGCTTTTGAGAAGGTAAAGGGACTTGCCTTTTTAAAAAACATAGCGGTATTGATCTGGCGCATGCTGGATTTCGGTCGATTTGCAGAATGGCTCGCGCTGGGAGTACTGCTCTTGTTTTCTGGCCGGAAGCATTTATGGGGTCCGGATCGGCACCCTGTCCTTTTTGACCTGTTTGCTCTTTTGGTGACAACACTCGTATTGCTCAGCCCTTCCGCACTCCTGTATCAAAACCTGTCGGCACACCGGTACTTTCTCCCGACTTTTCTGGCCCTCCACCTGTTCTTCTTTAATTGGTTGAACATGACACCACCAACAAAGCGCCACAAGTGGTTATGGGCATCTGCAGTGGCACTATGCCTAGGTACAGGCAACCTTTGGATCTATCCGCAAGGAATATCTATGGGATGGGACGCCACCCTTGCCCACCGGCCTTATCACACGCTACGCGCTGAAATGCTGCAGTACATAGATAAAAATGGCCTGGAACTGAATAGCATAGGAACTGCATTCCCCAATATCAATACAGGAGAAGCACTCCTGCTAAATGGCGACTATCGTATATTCGCCCAAATGGACCTGCAGCAGAATGCCTATCTGCTTACATCCAATGTATTCAATGACATCTCCCCGGAGGATTTTCAGCATCTCGAGCGTGAATGGCAGGTGGAATACCAATTGAAAAGAGCGGGTGTGACTATGACACTCTACCGAAAAAAACCGTCGTTGCTCTCCAACTGAGGCCACTCTAAATACCGCTAATATGCGCACCACACTGAAGGTTATCTTGTTACTGTTCCTTACCAGTGCACTGACGTCCAGTACCGATCATTGCAGGCAGACTACTGCCCCTTCCCGTTCTTCAGTACTGCCAAAAATGCCATCTGATATTGCACGAAGCGCCGAATTCAGACAATACTGGTTTAGTGGAAAGGCCGAACTGAATGTATTCACTGTTGAGCAGGAACGGTATGGCGAAATACGGCAGGCGCAGGCTGTACTGATCTTTGTTACAGAAGACCTCTCCCGGCAAAGCCAGATAAAGCTTGATCATCCCCGGCAGGCTGGTACCGACCGGCTTCCGGTAATGAAGCTAAATGCCATTCGGCGTTTCCATACCGGCATTTATGATTATTCCCTTATGGAATCCGTATTTAATCCACTGGATGGAAGTCCTGCCGTTAAAGCCACCACATCTGTTCAGGACTGGTGCGGACAAGTATTCACACAGATCAATGCACGGGAAGATCAGTACAAGCTGCAGGGATTTTCATATTTTGAGTCGGATGGCGATACCAGCATGACTTTACCGGCCGGTGTATTATTGGAGCAGGATTTTTGGTCCAGGATCCGGCTGGATCCGGCAAATATTAAGCCCGGAAAATACAACCTCCTGCCATCCGTATTATTTTCACGCCTGCGTCATCAACCGACCGAACCGGCAGAAGCCGAGGTTCGCCTAAGCCAGCCGTCAGATAACCAGGAAACCCGGATACTCCAGATTAATTTCACGCAAATTCCCCGGCGTTTGCATATTGAATTCGAGCAGCACTTTCCATTCCGCATCATTGGTTGGGAGGAGACGTTCAACAACGAATTAATGAGCAGAGGACGGCTGACCCAGTCCCGGCAGGAAGCCTACTGGACCCAGCATCGAAATGCAGACCGGAACCTTCGGGAAGCGCTGGATCTTGAATTTTAACAAAACTTTATGATCCTTTCCGCCTAGTTTGCAGAGATTTATAGCCTTCCTCAGGCAAAACGAAAAAGATATTATACCAAAGGCTAATACGTATTACGGTTATTTATTCTGCATCGA
>SBHD01000203.1 GCA_006226345.1 Bacteroidota bacterium
TTAATATAAGTACCCAATGCCAATTTATGGATCTACCGCTTATTGGTCCTGATCGTAGCCGTGTCGGCATTGAAATTCATTATTTAAAGCATTGATTTTCAATGTACTACCCTACCCTTTTTGCAGGTTTTCAGGATCGTCTTTTTCTCCTTTTTTGAACCAGCCGGTCAATCCGTCCATTAACGCACCAAAGTTCTCATATTCCTTCCGGAAGCTAATACCGAACCCATATCTCGAACGTCTGGAGCCCCCGGCAATATCCGGTTCTGTGCGTTGATATACTTTAAGTCGCCATTGCCGGTTCTCGGTCATCTGAATCTCTATTGTTACATCCTCACCCAGAAAACCGTCTGCCGTGGAAGTACCGGGTTGCCCAAGCCCGAATTGAGATCCCACCTGCACCGTGATCCGGTCATTGGCAAAACCACTGGTAAGCCTGACCTGTAATTCCCGGCCGATTTGAGCCAGATTTGCCTGTGAAGGATCAGTCTGGTTGCGGTATTCGTTATAGGCAATATCAAAGTCAATACTGGATACGGCCCCTCCAAACCATTCATAGGCCAGTGCAGTTAGGTAATTAGAGAACTGATTGCTCAACACCTGTGTCAGCGTGTTAAAGGCTGAAGCGATATAGTCTCCGCTTTGGATCGTGGTAGCACCGGAGGGGGGCAAAAAAGAGCCGACAACAACAAGGCCAAATACCTGCCGGGTCAGTTCGTTCTGGTCCTGCCGCATAAGCGATAATTTGCTGTTCACCACGTTCTTGAGCTGACTGGAAACATTGGGAAAACTGAGATCAAATCCAATATTGGGTTTGAACAGATCTCCCGTCAGGTGCATGGTGACAATCGCAAGGGTGGATTTGGTCGCTTCTGCCGTCAGGTTGTTGGTTGCAACCAATTCATCACGGATCAGGTTATATAGTGACGTGTTTTCGGCATATGTGGCATCGAGGTTAATCTGTGCGCCATACGGGTCACCGTACCAATTGATCGTGCCACCATCTTTTACGGTAAAGGGTTTGTTTACCCAGTTCAGCAGCGTAAACAGGTAATCACCACGCCGGATCTGGTAAGAACCGTACATTTTGAAATCGCCTTCCCGATTGATGGTGAGACGGATATCCCCTTCTCCCCTGCCCCGGATGATATCCCCAGCCTGTTCGTCAAAAATGAGCTGCACTTCAGCATCCTCTGTAATGGACAGGTTCATTTCAAAATTCAGCCCTTTCAGCTCACCCAGTCCGGAACGGCCATTCCCGGAAGTGCCGTTGCGTGGTGCTGTTTTATCAATAAACGTGATAAAACTGGCGTCCTGAATATCATCAGATGAGGAGGATAGCGGAATATATAGCCGGGTCTCCTTGCCGGTTTCGGCATCTACAAATATATTCGTTTGACTGAATGAGCCGGTAAAACGGGCATCAAACCTACCGATACCTTGCCCGTAATAAAGCGAGTTATCTTCCTTCATGGTGTTCATAACCAGGAAGTTAGACCCCACTGAGTTGATCTCGCAATCCAGGCGCCAGTCTTTGAAATGATCATGCCGGAGTCCGCCCTTGATGATCGCCATGTTTTTCCGGCTGGCATCCAGGATCGTATCCCCATCCGCCCAAAGCAGGTTATTCGTCAAGGTAATCTGCTGGTTGGGGATATGGAACATCGACTTCATGTAGTCCAGTTGAAAGTGCCCGTCTATCATCGCGGTGCCATTCATCCCTACCCGGTTAAATGGCCCGCCGATACGCACATCCGTTTGTATTTTTCCGCTGGTTTTGGATATTCCCGGAATAAATAATTCCAATACTTCCATCGGGAACTGGTTGGCCGTTATATGGGTCTGAAATTCTCCCGGACTAATGGCCCCCAACTCAGGCACGGTGCTGGCCGGCTTACCTGCCGGGATCATAGCCCCCAGGACTCGTAATTGACTGTTCAATCGGTCATTCAGAAACAACTTACACCAGACTGGTGCATCCAGGTCGGCCATTTCCAGATTGCCGATCAGGGAGCCATAGGGCAGGTCATTGATAAAGACCGTGTCCGTAGTGATATACCCCTGAATGTTTTTCATGGCAAAAAGATCGTATATCTCCAGGTCAAGGTTATAGATCTTGGCCCGGTAGGATATCTTTTCCATTTGGAAAAACCGCTCCAGGAAATTCAGGTCAAAGTTTGCCAATGAAAAACGGGCGCCTTTCCCGTCATTAAAACTTTCGACAATAATGCGTTGAATATCGTGCATCAGGTCAAAGTTCTGTGCTTCAAAATAGTCCCCGGAAAACCGGATATAATTGTCCTCGCCCATGAACCATTGCTCGTCGAAGAGCGTAATGTCGGACGTGTTAAAATGGATTTCCCATAAACTGTCAACAGTAGACAAGGTGCCATTAAGATTGATACGCTCCACTATGGAGGTAGTATCTTCTGTCGTCAGGGCAAAGGACAGCGCATTGCGTTCAGCCGTCCCGTCCAGGTGCAACTGAGCCAATTGCTGCCCATTTGCCAGCAATGCGTGTGGAAGATTCAGGGCGTATTTACCATTGCCGGCCACACCATTCCAGGAGAAGTCAACATCCTGTACCTGAAGCCCATTGTAACGCAGGTTTGGCACCTGAAGGGACAAGGCGGACACGCCTGTCTTAGCGTTAAGATTAGCCCGGATATGCAAATCCCGGATAGTGTCGAGATTGGGATCAAACAGCCGCGTCAGATCTCTGGTGTCTTTGATCTGCAGATTTATCTTGTAGCGATCCAGAAAAAACAGCGTGTCCTGAAGCGGGGTCCCATAGGCCTGCTGGACCAGTTCCGGAAAATGTTTATTGAAGTAGTACAGGGCATTCCGGGCCATTTTATCTATCTCAAACTGTCCTTCCAGCATACCATCGGCGATATCGGAGAGAAGAATAAAATAGCGGTCGCCATTCGGTTGGGTGTTTGCCGCAAAGGTCAGCGAATCAATAGTATGCACATATTTTTTATCCTGGATCAATTTGAAATTGCGCAAAGCAATTGCTCCGCGCATATCACTCCAGCTTTTTGCAAACAGTTTGATCTTGTTGACACTCCCCGACAAGACCCAGTCCTGTTTCACCAGGTTGAGCGCACCGAGATCCAGGTGCTTCAGTTCTGCGTTAAAATCATACTGCGGTACAGAGTCCTGGAGGTTGATCTTACCATGAAAGACGAAGTTGATATTGGGGTCCTCTATTTGTACATCCCCGTCAAAGACTGCTTGGTCAAAAGCACCATTGAGTTGTACGTTCTGATAGTTATATCCCCGAAAGGTTAAGGCGTCGACCGTACCCGTAAGCCGGGATTTGATTGTTTGCAGTGTCAGACCTGAGCCGTTTGCGATTTTGACCTGGAAGGTAGAGTTGCCAAAATCATTGTTATTGGTCCACCTGGCCAGGTCAAAATCGGCCATGTTCAGGAAACCGGAATACGTTGCCTTTTCCTTGCCTCCGGTCAGATCCATTTTCATATCCAGATTGCCTGCGCCGAGGTCAGTTACGAGGTCTCCATTTAAAATATGGTTGGTGCCAAACAGGATCTGATAGGTGCCGCTGAAATTGATATTCCCCAACCGATCAAAATACTGTGGTGCGGAGAAGCCGGGTATGATTTTCCGGATAGTACGCATATTGGAACGCACCTGCTCAAAGTCGAATAGCAGCCGCATACGATCGCTCCCCTCTGCCATGTCATTGCCATCAAATTTGCCGTGGATGACCGTGCCTGTACCCAGCCGGATCTTCAGGTCCCGGCCATTAAGCCTATTGATTCGTCCATCCAGATGACCGGTCAGTTCGACTACCTGGTCGCGATTGATCTGAAAAAAGGAGTTGCGCTCCACTGCCGGGCTGAAAAACATGATGTCCCCGAAGCGGACTTTTGAGCCGGGGCCAAAGTGTCCTTCCAATTTAACACGATCGGTAAATCTGGTAAAATCCCGGTAGGTACTATAATGCAAGGCCAGTGTGTCCCCGAGCACGCTGCCATTGGTTTCCAGGCGGGAGCCATACAACGCTACCAGCGTGTCGCAAACGTATACTTCATCCGCCTGGAGCCCGTTTATCGTCATCCCGCTTTGCTCCCGGGCTGACAGGTTACGAAGTTTGCCCCTGAAGGCCAGGTCACTGTCGGCATAAACCTCGTCTGCTTCAATGGAGATATTCTGCACATTAAGGTGCTGGTAGTCGATTACGTTATCCGGAGTGGTGCGGCCAGGTGATTTATCGAAACGATCCAGCGAAAAACGGGCATCTTTCAGGTATAGTCGACTAACTGTCGCGATAAAAGGTAGTGCCGGCGTGTCCTTGTTTTCCGCATCAGCCGGAGTCGGTTCCACCGCTTTCTCCTGCCGGATTGGTACTGGCCGGGGAGATGCAGGGTAATCGGCAATAGTGAACGCCGCACCTTCCATGAAAACAGACTGGACATCCAGTTTTTTAGTCTTCAGATCAAAGTTATTGATCCGTATCGCACCATTAGGCACACTTGCCCAGAGACGTTTCCCATTCACCTGGTCTTCATTCAGAAACTGAACATCTGTAAGCCGCAGGACCTGGACCTTGATCTGTACATCGGAGGGTTCCTTTTTGGGCTTTGGTTCTGTACCGGCAAAATAATCCAGCAGGAATTGCAGGTTGGTTGTAGCCTCCCCTTCCGCCTTCCGGATATTGAAGCGGGCAGTTGACAGGCTGATCTCGTTAAATTCCAGCCGGTTATTCAGAAGAGAAAAGATATTGGAATTAAGACCGGCTTTTAGTTTTTCGGCGTATAAGAGGGTGTCCCCAGCCCGGTCTTCCAGATAAAAGCCTTCCAGCAGCAGATTATCGAAGAAAACAACATCGATATGCCGGACCTCCACCCGTGTTTTGAGTTCGCTTGAGAGATAACCGGTCACCCGCCGGATCAGCCAGTTTTGAACCGCAGATAACTGTAAAACAAAATACAGGACAACCAGCAAGACCGTCGTGCCAAACAGCAAATTCTCTACCCTGCGCCAAAGTTTGCGCAGCCTTGGCTTCTCAGCACTACTCGCGCTTTCCTGCCTGGCAGAGTCTTGTTGTTCAGGTGTTTCTTGCATTATATAAAAAACAAAAAAGTGTGGGATACGTTCGCTTCCACACTCTTTTGTTTGGACATATCCGGCTCAAAATAACGGGTTTTGCGACCCATCTGCCAGACATTAATTAAATTTTAATATTTTTTAAAACCTGATCACCGCAGTCGGAAGCTGGATGCGCCTAACAGGCCTTTATCGCAATAGATAGCTGCTACGTAATTCCCGGATTTCAATTTGTCTTCCAGTTTATGTACAAACGACAAACGCTGAGTAGGTTCCAGTACGACCGCTTTTACCTGCTGGGCCATTATTTCTACTGGTCCGGTTGGTGCATAAATGGTTGCCTTGACCGGGTTGGCAGCTGTGACCGGATTGCCTTTATCATCGGTAATGGACAAATATAGTTTTTGTGGTCCCTGGAAGGGTTGCGGTACGTCCGCCAGGTCAAAGCTGACCAGTAGTTCACGGGCACGCCGTGCCTTGGCAGTGACCTTGTCGTTCCGGCGCTCTACTTCCACGCGGAATGAAGTCGCCTTGAAGGTGGCCGATTGTGTTTTCCGTATTTGTTCTTCGAGTTGTTTGGCCAAATCAGTTACCTGTCCGGTCAACTGTTCCTTTTCACCTTTTAACTGTTCATTTTCGCCGGTCAGCCGTTCGTTTTCCTGACGCAACTGCTGGTTTTCCTGACGTAATACAGTAATGATGGTCTCGTATTCAGTCTTTACTTTTTGAAGATCTGCGATCTGGTCCTGAAGTTCTTTCAGATTTTTGGATGTTGTCGCCCGGAGTTGCTTGATCGTGATCTCCTTTTGCTCTACCAATGCAGCGGTGTTCGTTACCTTGCCCTGCAGGTTTTCATTTTCCGTGCGCAGGTCAGAATATGCCATGGAAAGGCTGTCCAATTCTCGTTCGATATTCTGTTTTACCTGAGTGAGGGAATCCAGGAGTTCTTTTCGCTCTTCACTTTGGGACTGCATAGTGCGCGATTTCTGCCAAAAGAACCAACCTAACCCGGCTGAAAGGAGTAAGAGGATGGTCACGACAATACCATAAATGCGTGCATTTGAATTTTCACTCATAGTAAAAGTTTTAGATTTGGATTAACGCTTTGTTTATTCTCGAAACGACAGTAATGTATAAGTATTTTGTCACTTGCATGACCCTTCCGGTGTTATGGGTTAAAAGTAAGCCGCAGTTGCCGGTTGACGTCAAATAAGACCTTTCAGAGTAGATAACCGTTCCATCTCCTCCGGGGTGTTTATATTGGAAAGCACTTCCGGCCGGGGTGGCATCAAGAGGTGTACGCCAGCGTGGATCAACGCTTTGCGTGCACAACGGACATCCGCTTCCAGCCGTTCCCGCACGATCCCGAACATCGCCGGCTCCCAAATCGCCAGCAATGGGTCGGGCGAAGCATCCGAAAAGGCAGGTGCCTGAAAAGCCGTTGCCGGCGCCTCTGGATTACGGTGCTTCAGCAGGTATCGGATGGTATCAGTGTCCAGCAAAGGCATATCACAAGCTACTACCAGCCAGGCTACATCCGGGAACCGGGAAAAAGCTGCATGGACTGCTGCCAGTGGACCTTTTCCCTCCAGTTGATCCACAATTAAGGGGTAGCCCTGCAGGCCATCCACCTGATCGGCCCGGCAGGATATAAACGTTGGAATGTTTAAGGCAGAAAGGAGGTCCACCAGGTATTCACGTTGCGGCTTTCCATGCCACGACAACAATCCTTTGTCCTGCCCCATTCGCGTCGAGCGTCCTCCGGCCAATACCAACCCTTTTATAGTGGCATAGTCAGCTGTTTTGTGCATCATCTGATATAAAGTCCTTTTTTCCACCCCGCTTCTCCAGCAGGCGTATTTCCCGGATTACAATGTGGTGTGAAAGCGCTTTGCACATATCATATACGGTAAGCGCAGCAATGGATGCACCGGTCAGGGCTTCCATCTCGACGCCTGTTTTGCCCGTATTGGATGCCGTACAATCAATCAGCACTTCGTTATCATCATTGATCCTGATATCCACCTGGCAGTTATCCAGTCCCAGCGGGTGGCACAGCGGGATCAGTTCACCGGTGCGTTTAGCTGCCATTATTCCGGCAAGGATAGCTGTTTGAAACACGGCGCCTTTCCGGGTCTGGATATCACCGGCCTGTAAAAGTTCCAGCACCTGGTCTGGCAAAATCACGACTGCCCGCGCCCGTGCGATCCGCTTCGTCACCGGTTTCGCACCGACATCGACCATTGCCGGGGTACCTTTCGCATCCAAATGTGTGAATTCGGCCATAAATTTCTTTTCCGGATCAAATTAACAGCTTTCCGGGTAAATGCGGAACAACCAGAATACCGAAAGCGGTGGCTATTTTTGCAACCCCACTTCAAGGGGCAAAACTAACTGATCGTATTGATATGATTACAGTTGAACAAGCACAGGAATTGGTCCTGGCTAACACCTCGGAATTCGGAACTGAAAAAGTCCGGCTGGAAGAAGCCGTTGGAAGAGTGCTCCGCGAACCCATACTGGCCGACCGCGATTTTCCGCCATTCGATCGGGTATCCATGGATGGAATCGCCATTAATTACAAGTCTTTCGAAAAAGGACAACGTACATTCAAAATTACCGGGCAAACGCCGGCTGGTGCTCCACCAAATAACTTGCAGGACCCTGCTGATTGCCTGGAAGTGGCCACCGGTGCTGCAATGGGAAATGGGGCGGATACCGTGATCCCATATGAACAACTGGAAATCAGGGATGGGCAGGCGGTAGTACGCTCCGAGCAAGTAAAACCCGGGCAAAATGTCCACCAGCGTGGTTTTGATCGCCAGGCTAACGACCGGCTGCTCGAACCGGGGATGCGTTTAAGTCCTGCCGAAACCGCCGTTTTAGCTACAGTGGGGGTCTCAAACGTATTAGTAGCTCGATCGCCGAAGATCGCCATTCTCGCTACCGGCGATGAATTGGTAGATGTAGAAGCCACTCCCCTACCCTGGCAGATCAGGATGTCCAATGCCTATGCATTAAAAGCACTTCTGGCTCCCTGGAGCAGCCAAATTGACCGGTTTCATTTCCAGGATGATTATAGTGAAATAAGAAAACCTGTTGAGAAAATTTTAACTGAGTATGATTTGATTTTGTTATCCGGAGGCGTTTCTGCCGGAAAGCGGGACTTTATACCAGACCTGCTCCGTCAGTCCGGGGTTGAGGTGCTCTTTCATAAGGTTACGCAACGTCCTGGTAAGCCTTTGTTGTTTGGTCGAAAGCCAGCCGGCCCAACGGTATTTGCCCTTCCCGGCAACCCGGTATCAGCGTTCATGTGTACCACCCGCTATGTAATTCCCTGGCTCCGGAAAAGTCTGGGGCTCCATCCGCTGCAGGATGCCTGGGCATTCCTTTCGCGCCCGCTTGAGTTCAAGCCGGACCTGAGTTGGTTCGTGCCGGTAAAACTGGAAAATACAGGAGGGAAACTATTGGCTCATCCGCAGCCTGGGCACGGCAGCGGGGATCTGGCAAACCTGCAGGATGCCGATGCATTCCTGGAATTGCCCAAAGGGCGTGATCTGTATGGGACAGAGGAGGAATTCCGGCTATTTCCTTACCGGACACAGCCTTGAGGCGGCAAATATTCAACCTCCGATAGTGGTCATGCTTTCCCGGGAGGAGCGGTTGCCCAATGCACGTTCTTCTGCCTCGAACCCATTCCGGGCACGGTCGCCAATGGCTTCCTGAACCGCTGTTTGGATCTCTGCATCGGTAGCGCCGGCTCGCATCAAGTCCCGGACATTGAATACGCCCTTGTCGTACAGGCAGGTCTTTAGCAAACCGCTTGGAGTTATGCGCAGCCGGTTGCAGGTGCCGCAAAATGTTCTGGTGTAGGCAGGGATAACTCCGATGCTGCCCGCATGACCAGGGATGCGGTAATTCATCGAGGTAGAGTGCGGCGGATCGGGCAATTTCTCCAGCGCTGGAAAGGCAAGCTGAATCTCGTCAATGATCCGTTTCCAGTTCCAGTATAACTCTCCCTGTTCCATTCCGCTGCCATTGAATGGCATTTCCTCGATAAAACGAACGCCGACCGGGTACTCCCGGGTCAGATGGGCGAACGGCACCAGGTCCTGCTCATTAATTCCGCGCAGGACAACCGCATTGATACGGACTTCGAAGCCCTCACGCACCAATTCATCCAGGGTATTCCAGACCGCATAGAAGTCATCCCGGCGGGTAATCATCTGGAAGCGTTCCGGATCCAGACTGTCCAGGCTTAAGTTGATCTTTCGGATACCTAACCGTTTTAGCGCAGGGATGCGGGGTTTGGTGAGCGTACCGTTGGTGGTAAGTGCAATAGTATTTAGTCCGGGAATACCGGCCAACCCTTCAAACAGGTCCATAATATCCCTGCGGACGAAAGGTTCTCCGCCTGTAATCCGGATCTTGTCAATGCCCATGCCGACAAGCAGACGCATCAGACGCAACACCTCCTCGTAACTAAGCAGGGTGCTCCTCGGTCCAAACCGAACGCCCTCTGCTGGCATGCAGTAAGCACAACGGAGGTTGCACCGGTCTGTTACGGCCAGTCGGACATAGTTGATACGACGGCCATGGTTATCGTAAAGCAAAGGCATGATTTGGCAAAGGTATTTTTAAAACAGTACTTTCGTGCCCTGGTTTTAAAATTATCAAATTTAAGATTCGTAACGGTAGCGGCATTGCGCCATTCCCATGCAAATTGAACTGATCATCCTGTTCTTTCTGGTAGCGTTCCTGTATTCGTCCGCCGGCTTCGGCGGTGGCTCAAGCTACCTGGCAATTATGGCCTTGTTCCACCTGCCCATGCTCAGTATGCGTCCGGCAGCGCTGCTGTGCAACCTGATTGTAGTGAGTGGCAACCTCCTGATTTTCTGGCGACAGGGGTATTTTCATGGGCGCAAAGCGGCCCCGCTTGTATTGGCCGGGCTGCCGCTTGCATTCTTGGGCGGATACTGGCGTTTAAGCGAACGCGCCTTTTTTGTGTTGCTGGGCTTTAGCCTGATCATAGCTGCTGTGGCGATGTGGGTACAAGGCAATGCAAAAAACCGGCAACATACGGATAAGGAACTTCCAGTTGTCGCTAATGCAGGGCTGGGTGGTGGCCTGGGGCTCTTGGCTGGCCTGACCGGCATTGGAGGAGGGATTTTTCTTTCCCCGGTCCTGCATTTATTGCGCTGGGATAGCGCCAAAGTGATCGCGGCTACGGCCAGCTTGTTTATTTTCGTGCAGTCGGCCTCCGGACTTGCCGGGCAAATGGCCCAAAGCGTAGTTTTTGACTGGTCCCTGATCCTCCCACTTCTACTGGCTGTCTGGTTGGGCGGGCAGATCGGGGTACGATGGAGCATGAGCACACTCCCGCAGACAGCGGTACGAAACCTAACCGGCGTACTGGTGTTTTATGCCGGTATTAATATTTTGTGGCATCACTTATGAAGATTCAAATACTCACTTTTGGCATTGCACGGGATATTACTGGCGCTGACCAGATCGATATGGACCTGCCGGAACATGCCAGCGTAGACACGTTAAAAAACCACCTGATAGAAAACTATCCCGCAATGAAGCGGCTGCGCAGCCTCATGGTAGCTGTTAATGCAGTTTATGCATCACCCGATACTATTTTAACAGAAAAAGACGAAGTGGCACTTATCCCACCCGTTAGTGGAGGCTAATATGATAGATGTTCAATTAAAGTCTACCCCACTCCACCCGGAGCAATGCCGGGAATTTGTTTCGGATGCCGGGGCCGGAGCAATTGTTGAGTTCATTGGTACGGTACGGCTGCAAACGCAGGGTCGTGAAGTAACCCGGCTTGAATTCGAAGCATATGCGCCGATGGCGCTTTCTGAAATGCAAAAAATTGCAGGTGATGCCTTACAGCAATTCGCACTCCTGAAGGTGAGCATACACCACCGTGTAGGAGTGCTCGATATAAGTGAGATCCCAGTAGTAATTTCTGTCTCCGCCCCGCATAGGGCCGCGGCTTTTGCAGGATGCCAATATTGTATCGACACCCTGAAGGAAACCGTCCCGATTTGGAAAAAGGAAGTATTTACCGACGGCGAAACATGGGTGGCTGCACACCCATAAAGCCATATCCGTCAGCAGTTTAACGGTGAATTTTCAGCAAGCTCGGAGAAAAAATCACGTTTTTCCTCTTCCGGAATCCCCTTGCACGGAAAATCCTTTTCCACCAACACATGCAAGGCGTGCCCATTTTCATCCAGCGGCACAAAACACTCCAGGCCGACCTCGTCGGTATCGATCCATTGATGCCCCATTGCTGCCGGCACCCGGATCGTCAGCCGCCCATTGGAATACT
>SBHD01000071.1 GCA_006226345.1 Bacteroidota bacterium
TCCAGTTGCAGGGTTACTGTTGAAAGGCTTCCTTTTGCTACAGCCTGGACCGGAGGTACCGGAGCAGACCCTGCCAAGGGTCCTTCCGGGCTGTCCAGCCGCAGTTCGATAATAGCGGATCCGGTACTCCCTTCGGCAGCGATCACGCCGAGTTCGACCGACGAAACCCCTGTGAGGTCAATGTATTTAAAGCATGCGGCTGCCTCGTGTTTGAACTCCAGCAATGTTGCCGGGGTGTCATTCAGCGTGCGGCGCACTTTTCGTGTCGTTGTAGTCAGGCTGTCTGCCCATTCGGCTTCCTGCAGCGGTGGGCGCAGGATCAGGCGGGAAGTGGTGGTGTTGGATGGCGCGTCGCCCCAGGCCTGATCCTGATAGCTGGCCCGGAACACAAAAACACTGTTCCCCCCGGCATTTTCCGGCACTTGAAGGGGGTAAACACCTTGAAGCGGCGGCTGGCGGTACGCCGGATCATTCAGAGAGAGGATCCATTGTACCATATCCGTTGCGTCCCCGGAGGAGATCTGTGGATGTGCACTCATGGGTGTGTGCCCCCAGTTGCCGGTACCGCCCTTTATGATCTTTTCCGCCAGTACCTTCCGGGCAGATTTGTCCGTTTCATATCGTTGTGCAATGGCCGCATAACTCGGGCCATTGATCTGTTTATCCTGTGCATGGCAGGCTTTGCAATCTGAACCTTCGATCAGGGCTTTACCATGGTCATATGGGTTTTTCCGGGCTTTTGCCGGCGTAGTTCCGGGCTGATACGCAGCGATCCCCGGACCAGCGGTCAGCCGACTGATGGAAATATCGACTGCCGATGCCACTATGCCGCCGTCCCGAAGCGAACCATCTTCTCTGTCGGAGACTAGCACCCGGTATTGAACGACATCGCCGGGTTGATAAAAACTACGGTTGTGCCGGCCCAGGTCCCAGCTTATTTCGGGAGGTTGGTTGCCAGCAACAGCAGTGCTGTCACCGGGATTTCCGCGGATATAATCGAGCCGGCTGAGCCGGGCATCAGGGTTGGAATGATACCATTCCGTGCCGTATTCCAGAACCCATAGAGCACCTGTTTTATCAATACACATATCGATGGGGCGCGACCACCGCACCGAATCGGCAAAGCGCTCCATACCGCTATAATTACCCAGGGAGTCGAGCGAAACGGCTCGTATCCAGCCGCGCATCCATTCATAGATGAGCAGTTTGCCATTCCATTGATCGGGAAAACGGCTTTCTTCCGGATACTGGTCGGTATAGTACACCGGGCCGGCCATGGCACAGCGGGTACCATTGGTTACCAGTGGGAATTCTGCAGAATTGGCAAACGGGTACCAGATGAAGGCCGGTTGTGCCGGTGGCAGGTAGTATGCTCCCGTATTATTGGGTGAGTTGTTGACCGGACGTTGCCGATCGTATGGCTTGCCGGAGGTTTTCCTTTCAAAGTCATATTCCACATAGGGTTTATTATCGCCGACAAAATAGGGCCAGCCAAAAAAGCCGGCTTCGCGGGCACGATTGATCTCATCGTGGCCGGCGGCACCGCGTTTGGGGTCATCTTCCCCGGCATCCGGACCGACATCGCCCCAGAACACATAATTCCGGCGGCTGTCCACAGAGATCCGGAAGGGATTCCGGCACCCCATTACATAGATCTCCGGTGCGCCGCCCGCACCGGAGGCGCGGTTACCTTTCAGAAAGGGAAAATCATAGCGGGTGGAAGTATCGGCTGTTGCCGGCCGCACCAGATCCTGCAACAGTGGGTCCTGCAACAGCATACGGTAATCGGCGGAAACAACCACGTCCGTTCCGGTAAACAGGTTGCCTGCCGGGCAGACATACGAGCCGTCGGGCAGCGGTTTGATCCGCAGGATCTTGCCGCGCAGATCGGCTGTATTTGCCGACGATTTCTGGGCATCCCATGGACTTCGGCCCGGCCGCTCATCGATCGGGGCAAAACCATCGTTGTCGTACGGACTGGAGTTGTCACCTGTAGAGAGGTACAAGTATCCGTTGGCATCAAATTCGACGCAGCCCCCCTGATGGCAGCATTCGTCGCGTTGCACCGGTATTGTGATCAAGATTTTTTCTGAATCCGGATTAAGCCCGTCACTGGTACATACAAACCTCGACAACACATTGACCGGTTCATCACCTTCCGGGGCATAGTAGACATAGATCCAGTGATTCTGTTCCCAATTAGGGTCGATAGCCACACCCAGCAGACCCAGTTCATTTTCAATAAATACCGGAATATGCCCGATGGTCCTGATCTTTCCGGTAACCGGGTCAAACAACTGAAAATCGCCGCGCCGTTCAATGAACAAGACTTTTCCATCCGGAAAAATATCCAGTTCCATCGGTTCGTACAGGTTGTCGGCCAGAACAGTTTTTACAAAGCCGGAACGCATGACCGGCTCCTCTTTCTGTCGGGCCTGTAGTTTGATCGGTTTATTTTCACCAACGGCATACTGTATCCCTCCGAGCAGGTGCTGCAGAAAAACCGGATCACTATAACTCTCCGGTGTATGCCCCATGGTAGTAATAAAGGCCCGCCCGCCATCGTATTCATGATACCAGCTGACGGGGTCAAAACTGCCGATCGGCACATCGCCGGACGACGGACTGGTACGGGTCAGGAGTACGCGGATGCCGGGATCCAGAAAACCAATATTAAACCAGGTATCCTCCCGCTGCCAGGTATCCTCCAGGTGTTTGGTGGAAACATGACCGGTATCCACCGGCGTAAGTACGGAAGCAAGTACTTCCGATTCGCCTTCCACCGTACAGCCGGCCAGGCCTGTATACCACTTCCAGCTGTGCTCGGTATCGATAGCAGTGTGGATACCTACAAAACCGCCACCTGCCTGTAAATACCGCTCAAAGAGGGCTTCCTGGTCGGGATTCAGGATATCGCCGTTGGTGTTGAGGAAGACTATGGCGGCGTATTTACAAAGGTTCTCTTCGGTGATGTCATCCGAATCGTCCGTCACATCAACGGCCAGTCCATTTTCACGGCAGAGTTGCTTTAGGGCATCTACTGCCGGGGCTGAACTTTCGTGGAAAACAAATTCCGTTTTGGTAAAAAGCAGCACCCGGGGCTTGCCCTCATCAGCGCTGCAGCGCAATATACCCAGTAAGGTTCCCCAGGTCAGTGCCAGCAGGAAAGTGGTGTGTAGGATTATTCGCATACTGCAAGTGGTTTTCATTAGGTATGCGAAAAGCGTACCGTTTTTTAAGTAGGGCAGGTAAAAATTTCCATATTTTTCATCTTGGTTCAACGGGTTTAAAGATTGAACCGTATCCAGTCTACTACCCCAACCTGCCGGGAGGGATAATTTTCATTTTTCAGAACAAAGTAGAGATCCTGACAGGCGTGGCCGTGCGGCCATAACCGCTGGTTGACCGGAATAACGGCTTCTGAAAACTCCATCCGCCCGGCCGGGTTGCGGGCCGGAATTGGGGCGGTGCCGGCAAGCGGTCCGGCAGGACTACCGATCCGGAGTTCGATGCGGCCACCTTCTACCTGGTTTCGTTTGTCCCCTGAGCCTAGTCCGACAGCGACGGAATATACCCCCCGCAGGTCACAGTGCCGGTACATGAAAAAACTGTTGTGCCGGAGTTCATGCAACACAACGGTATCTCCTTTATAAGGCCGGTACTGGCGTATCTCGTTCGACATACTGTCCGCCTGTTCCGCCTGTTGAAAGGCGGGGCGCAACGCCAGGATTTCCTGCCCCAGGATCGGTTGCTGAAGCGCCGTACCCCGGTCGCGGTAGGATGCCTGTAGGATATAGGTACCCGGGGCTGCTTTTTTCTTTTCGGTTTTTTGCCGATGTGTAGTCAAAGGGTATTTACCGGCCAGGGGTACATTCTTTTGTGGCCGGCTTACCTCTTCCAGCGACAGGATCCAGCGCACCATTTCCCCGGCGTCGGATTCGGATAGTAGCGGATGGGCGCTCATGGGTGTATGACCCCAATTGCCGGTACCGCCTTTTATGACCTTGGCGGACAGGTCGCGCACAGCATGCTGGCTGTCCCGGTATCGCCGGGCAATAGCGCGGTAAGCGGGCCCGTTCACCTGCCGGTCGGTTGCATGGCAGGCACTGCAGTCTGCCCGGTCGATCAGCACCTTTCCACGGGCGAAGTCTGCCTGTTGCAGTGCGGTCTGGTGCGCTTCTGCAATAAGGGTCATGTCAAACCCGCCCTCCAGGTAATCAATAGTCCGGGTCACTGTAGCAGCGGAAATTTTTCCATTGTACAGGGAGCCGTCTTCCGGATCCGTTACGATTAGCCGGTACTGCAACGTATCGCCGGGTACGTAAAAACTACGGTTTCGCTGTCCCAGATCCCAGTACACCACCGGCGGGGAATTGCCGATCAATATTCTGGTCCGGACAGTAGCAGTGGCACCTTTGGAGTCAGTAACGGTTAGTTGCGCGGTATAGGTGCCGGCCGACTGGTACGTGTGCGCAAGGCTGTCGGCCGGATGTGTAGAGGAGGCGGGTTGTCCGTCCAAGCCGGCCCGAACAATCCGCTTCGACCGGTCCGATACAGTTACCGGCGGGCTGTCATCGCCAAAGTCCAGGGTGTAGCGCAGTTCCTGTCCGTCCAGATCGAGGCTTTCCGAAGCGGAGAAAACAATGGTACAGGGCGCAGCGCCGGCAATTTTGTCTGCTTGTAAAACGGGAAGCGGCGGCCTGTTGCCGCGCACGTAATCGATCCGGCTGATCCGGGCGTCGGGATTGGCTGAAAACCATGTTTTACCATATTCCAGTATCCAGATCACGCCACCCGGATCAACCAGCATATCCATCGGGCGCGACATTTTAATGTAATTGGCAAAGGGTTCCAGGCGGCTGAACCGGTCGAGTGAATCCAGTGTGACAGCCATGATCCAGTTGCGCATCCAGTCATAGATCAACAGTTTGCCCTCGTAGTAATCGGGGAGGCGGGTTGTTGCCGGATAAGCGTCGCAGTAATAGACGGGGCCGGCCATAGCATTCCGGCTGCCGTTGCCCAGGAGTGGAAAGGTGGCAGAGTTGCCGTACGGATACCAGATCAGCGCCGGCTGTGCCGGTGGCAATTCGGTGGCGCCGGTATTATTGGCAGAATGGTTTTGCGGACGCCCCGGGTTAAAGGCTGTGCCGGATACTCCGGATTGGAAATCGTAATCGCGGTAAGGCAGGTTGTTTCCCACAAAATAAGGCCAGCCAAAGAAGCCGGCCGCGGTAGCACAGTTCACCTCGTCGTAGCCTTCGGGGCCGCGCGTCGTATCCGGTTCGCCGGAATCCGGACCCACTTCCCCCCAGAACAGGCGCTTTTTCCGGCTGTCCAGCGAGATCCGGAACGGGTTTCGGCAACCCATGACATAAATTTCCGGCCTGCCGGCCAAAGCGCTGGTTGTTGGCATGGCCTCGCCTGCCTGAACATGGATATCTTCCGGGGTAAACAGGTTTCCGGCCGGACAAATGTAGGAGCCGTCGTCCAGCGGTTTGATCCGGAGGATCTTGCCACGAAGGTCCATAGTATTGGCTGAGGATTTCTGAGCATCCCAGGGGCTTCTTCCCGGCTGCTCATCGATCGGAGCGAAGCCCCTGGATTCAAACGGGTTGGTATTATCGCCGGTAGAGAGGTACAGGAATCCGTCGGCGTCAAATTCGATGCTGCCGCCGGTGTGGCAGCATTCATCGCGTTGTACGGGTACTTCCAGGAGCGGCTGCTCGGACGCCCGGTCAAATGTATCGCCGTCAAAAAAAAAGCGGGAAAGCCGGTTGACGGCTTTTTCACCGGCAGGGGAATAATAGAGGTAGATCTGGTGGTTGGTCTTCCAGTTGGGGTCGAGGGCCAGCCCGAGGAGCCCGTCTTCATACCGGTCGTGTACCGGAAGTTTGTAAACGATCCGCACAAGAGCGGTATTAGGATTAAAGACGTTGATCAATCCACGGCGTTCGATAAACAGGATTCGGCCATCCGGCAGCATCTCGAACTCCATGGGTTCGTTCAGGTTCGACGCCAGCACGGTTTTTACAAACCGGGTGGGATCAGGATACTCAGGGGTGCGGCACAGGGCGTAATTCAGCCGTTTTTTTTTACCGATCGCATATTTCAATCCGCCCAAAATATGCTGCAGGAATTCCGGTTCGGCATAGGAGGCTTCCGTATGGCCGAGGGCTGTGTAAAATGCCCTGCCGCCGTCGTACTCATGGTACCAGGACATCGGGTGATCAGCTCCCATCGTGCCACCCTGGTAGCTTGATTCGTCAATTTTCAGGAGGACCTCTACATTCGGGTTCAGGTCGCGCAGGTTGTACCACTCGTCGTGGCGTTTCCAGGTATTTCCGAGGTGGCGGGTAGCAGGATGATCATGTTGCACCACCTGCAGGGTGGCATCCTGGATATCCGGATGGTTGTCGAAATAGCCACCGACCAGTCCGCCATACCAGCCCCACTGGTATTCGGTATCGGATGCAGCGTGGACCCCGACGAAGCCACCGCCGGCCTGGATATAGCGTTCGAAAGCCGTTTCCTGTTCGGGGTCCAGCACATCGCCGGTGGTACTCAGAAACACGACAGCAGCATACCGCCGCAGGTTTTTCTCGTTAAAATCGGTGGCATTTTCCGTGGAGTCCATCACCATGCCGTTTTCCCGGCAGATTTTCCGGAGGGCCGCCATGCCGTTTGGAATACTGGCATGCCGGTAGCCGGCAGTTTTCGAGAATACCAGGATACGCGGTGGATCGTCGGGGGTACAGGTGCCCAGGCAGAGCGCCAGCAAAAGCATGCCGGCGCCGGAAAGCCGGGCCAGTGACAGGCAGGAAAAAAAACCGGCAGACAAACGATCCATGGACAGGTACAACTTGGCGGTGAAACAGGTGGACAATATTCAGCTTTTTGTGCTGTTCTGTAGCAGCAGGTGTAAATTTGTACAATAATAGGGTGCTACTACCCGAAACAGCCGGCCGATCCGGAAAAATTGAAAAGAAATGGCAGATACCTTCAACTGGGGCATTATTGGTCTGGGGCGAATTGCCCGGAAATTTGCCGACGACCTGAAGTTATTACCCAATGCCCGGCTCCACGCCGTGGCTTCCACTTCGCAGGAGCGGGCCTCGGCGTTTGCGGAAGAATATAGCGCCCCGTTTGCCTATGGCCGGTATGAGGATATTGTCAATTGCCCGGATCTGGATGTAGTGTATATCGCTACACCCCACGTTATGCATGCCGAAAATACCCTGCTTTGCCTGGAAAACGGTTTGCCGGTGCTCTGTGAAAAACCTTTTGCCATGAACCGCCAGGAAGCGATCCGGATGATCAGTACCGCCCGCCGGCAACGGGTGTTTCTGATGGAGGCCCTCTGGAGCAGGTTCATTCCCGCCATCAATTATGTCCTGGCTTTGGCAGCACAGGGCGAGATCGGTACCGTGCATACGGTCAAGGCGGATTTTGGTTTTCATATGCCGTTTGACCCTAATTCGCGGGTTTTTAATAAGGCCCTGGGAGCAGGTTCCTTACTGGACATTGGGATCTACCCGGCCCTGCTGGCCTTGTTTGCGCTGGGAAAACCGATGCCGGAAGATATCCTGGCGGCAGCCGCGTTTACCTCAACAGAAGTAGACGAATCCTGTGCCTTTACCTTTAAGTATCCGGAAAACCGCCTGGCGCTTGGCCATTCCACTATTGCCGCCAATACGCCGGTGGAGGCCTGGCTGTACGGTACGGAAGGTACGATCTACCTGCACCCGCGCTGGCATTTCGCCCGGAAGGTAACGGTGTCTCACTATGAGGGTAACTCCGTTGGACAGCGCGATATGGAATTTCCTTTTGAAGGCTGGGGATACCAGTTTGAGGCAGCCCATGTGATGGAATGCCTGGCACAGGAGCGCCTGGAAAGCGACCTGGTACCACTTGATTTTACACTCGACCTGGTGGAAACGCTGGATGTGATCCGGGAACGGATCGGGCTGGAGTATGATTGAGAAGGTTTCTATTCAAATAATACCTCTACCACATCCTCCACCTTCAGTCCCAGCAGCGTGGCGGCCCTGCCCATATTTACGGCGATTTCGAGCAGTCCGGCGCTGTTAAAAAGGCAGAGTGTTTCTCCCACGGCTACATCGCTGTAGTTGAGGCAGAGCTGGCTGATCGGGTCGTTGCGTTTGAAGAAAAGCGCAAACGGCCGGTCCTGCCGGACCTTTTCGAAGGTTTCCTGCCGTATATTAACAATGACGTTCTCGAAGTTGTCGATATGGACGATGGTTCCGCGGATGCGGTTCTGCGTAATGACCGGTTGCAGACTGATCCGCTGGAGCAACGGGCCGGCCCGTTTGCCCAGTTTGCCGAAGGTTTTTTCGCTGCACAGATGGCCGGCGGCTTTGGCAAAAGCGGTTTTTACCGGAAAATGCTGTTCATCGACTTTGGGTAGTACCCGGGCATCGGCTTCCGGTATGTGGTCAAACAAGAGAGTCAGTAAACCATTATCCGGCGCAACGAAATAATGGCCATCTTTCCGGACGGCGATAAACTGTGCATTAGTATCGTACACGCAATTGACACCGATCAGGTGGATCGTTCCTTTTGGAAACTCCGGGTAGGCATTTTGCACCACAAAAGCAGCCTGTACGATGTCAAAGGCTTTGATCGCGTGTGTAATATCCACCAGGCGGGCCTCCGGACATTGGCGCAGCAAAGCGCCTTTGAGAGCCCCGACATAATAGTCTTGTACTCCAAAGTCAGTCGTGAGGGTAATAATTGGCGCTTGTGGCATCGAACTTTCCTGGATAAATTCTTGTTGTGGATTCCGTTTTCCCGTTACTTTTGTAGACGGAAAGCGCGTAACAATATTGCTGTAAAAGTATGGAGGCGCAGGCGATCCAACACATAAATTTCCCTTGTCTGCCCTGCGATCTCCCGCTACTGTAAACGAAACTGAATTTGAGCGAAATCATTCTCACAGTCGAGGGCGTTGATCCTGTCGAACTCTACGGCGAGAACAATGCAAAATTAAACCTTTTGCGTAAAGCCTTCCCCGATGTCACGATTACCTCGCGCGGTAACAGCCTGAAAATTACCGGTGACCGGAAGTATACCCAGTCTGCCAAGGCGAAATTCGAACAAATGGTGCGCTACCTGCGCGAACACCAGGAATTACCGGCCCAGACCGTCACGGACCTGCTGGGCGGAGAAAATCCATTTGAAGTCCGGATCCCGGTCAACGGCGATTCGAGCAATACGATTTTATTTGGTCGCGACGGCCGGCCGATCAAAGCCAAGACCCGCAACCAGAAGCTGCTGGTGGAAGAGTGCGAGAACAGCGACATTGTTTTCGCGGTCGGTCCTGCCGGTACAGGTAAAACCTATACCGCGGTCGCTATTGCCGTGCGGGCGCTGAAAAACCGCCTGATCAAAAAGATCGTGCTGACCCGTCCGGCGGTGGAAGCCGGCGAGAACCTGGGCTTTCTGCCCGGTGATCTGAAGGAAAAAGTCGATCCGTACCTGCGGCCGCTGTACGATGCGCTGGACGACATGTTGCCCATGGATAAACTTCAGTTTTTCATGGACAACCGGGTGATCGAGATCGCCCCGCTGGCGTTTATGCGCGGGCGTACCCTGGACAACGCCTATATTATTCTGGACGAGGCCCAGAACGCTTCGCCCCTGCAATTGAAAATGTTCCTGACCCGTCTGGGGCCGAATGCCAAGTGTATCATCACCGGTGACCTCAGCCAGATCGACCTGCCCGGGCACCAGAAATCCGGCTTGCGCCAGTCCATGGATATCCTGGAAGGCGTAAATGGTATTTCAGTGATCCACCTGACCGCCGAAGACGTAGTACGCCACCGCCTCGTCAAGGAGATCATTAAAGCATATGGGAAAGTGGAGGCTGAGCAGCGTGCGCGGCGGGAAGCCGAGCGGCGGAAAAAAGAAGCGGCCGAACAACAGGAAACGGATGGATCAGCGGAAACAACTCCGGAAAACTAAAGGGGTCCGGCAGTACTAAAAAAGGAACGGCCGTGGTGTGCCTGCGCCGCCGATATTTTGCGTTTCAACGGGCTATCAACTTTTCCAATTTTTCTTTTCAAATTTCCAATTTTACTTTCAAAGGATCTTCCCGAAAGTAAAATTGGAAATTTGAAAAGAAAAATTGGAAAAGTTGTACAACTACTCAAGAACGCAAAATACTGGCGGTGCAGGCACACCTCGGCCGTTCCGCTTTCATGAATAATGGTATTTACTACCCCCCGGGTACTTCGGTCGCTGCCGTTTTGGGCCGGACGTAGTAGATCACTTTGGTCAGCCATTTGGACGTGTCTGGTTCCTGTGTAGGATCGGTCAGGTATTCTTCGATGACAGGAGGTATGGATTCCAGGTTTTTTTCCAGCAGGTAATCATCCATGGCGTAGTGCGCGTTGCCAATGGAGTCGTATATGCCGAAGTATTCGATCACGAGTGCCTGCCCGCTATCGAGCGGAATTATGTCCAGACCGGCAATTTTTTTATCGGTGGCAACGGGGATTGCGCAGGCCATATCGGTTTTACCTGCTTCTTCATCCCAACTCCAGTACAAGCCGGATGGTGCGCCGGCCATTTCCACACCGGCTTTCTGCAGCAGTTCAAAGGTTTTGGGCATATTGGTAGAATAATAGTCGGGCATCTGAGCAAACTCCACCGTCGCGCGCCGGCCGGCATAGAATTTTGCCGGCATTGCGACTTCGGCGATCTCATATCCGCGGTATTTTTTGTGGGCCATATCTTCACAAACGGCCTTCAGGCGCTCCAGCCCCAGGGCATAGTCCTTGCCAATGGCGGCATTCATGTCGGTAAACATGGCCAGTGCGTTCCAGGGGAAACCGATGTGCATGTCTGCACTCCAGGTGACCTTGGTTTTGTCACCGACAGGTTCCAGTACCATATAAGTGGGGAAAGAGGACTCCATCCAGCCTTTGAAATGAACTTCAATATCCATACGGTCAGGAGACAGGGCGGTGATCGATTGCTCGCCACTACCCACGTCGTCGTTACCCGCCCAGGAATAGGTGGCGCCCACAGCGCCATCCGTGCCTTCGATGGTGGTTTTCATGGCCGGATCGAGGTGGGCCCAGGGCGACCAGGTTTCAAAATTGGCAAAGTGCCGGACGTGGTCGTAGATCAGGTCGCGGGGCGCGTCGATCTCGAGGCTGCGTTCTACATGGTATTCTTTTTTAGCGAACAAGCCAAGTACAGCCCAAAGAACTGCCAGGCTTACAACGATGTAAAGTAGAATTTTAAGGATTTTCATACGGTGTATTTTTTGATCAGGTATGTTCAACAGATGTGGGGCGGATTTGGCCTGGCAATATTA
>SBHD01000379.1 GCA_006226345.1 Bacteroidota bacterium
ACGGTACAGGCAACGGTCTGGACCTCCAAAAACATCTGGAGCAAAAAGGAAAATGAGATCGTGGAATTCCTGAATGGTTTTCAGGTGATAAAATGACGTCAACTTATTTCACCCAGAATTTGACTGCGCAACTTCTGGGTGAAATAAATACTGGAATTCAAGAAATAAGTTTCATTCATCCGGTCTGCCTTAGTTCCGCCTCCTTTAAGTTCCCGGGCAGCATAAAAACTCGATCATGCCCATTGCATTCCGCTCTTCCATCTTGTTTATCCAGCTATTCGCCTACTTCTCCTTTTCGGTATCGAAGAAGAAGCCGGTCGTGCTCTACCTGATCGGTGACTCGACCATGGCCATTTATGCTGATAATTATGACGAAGGAAAAGATTACTACAAAACCCGGTATCCGGTAACCGGCTGGGGGCAGGTATTTCGGGAGTACTTCACCGGAGCGGACCTGTCGGCATTCAAACACCTCTTCCGGGCAGACAGTGTCCGTGTGGACGACCGTGCCCACGGAGGCCGAAGCACCCGTACTTTTTTTCCAGGAAGGCCGTTGGTGGGCTGTATATGAGAACCTGAACAAGGGCGACCTGGTACTCATGCAGTTCGGCCACAATGACGCCGTAGAGAACAAGCCGGAACGCTATGTGACGGCGCTGGATGTAGCCCGGGTTAAAAGCAACCCCGTTTTATACCGATGAGCCATTGGGAACCTCCGGATGGAAAGCCGGCAACCTACCCGACCTGCCGACAGATCAGCGCAGCAGCCGGGCGATCGAACCGGCCTGGTTTTACCGGAAGGATAGCGCCATTGTAATGGTCTTTCGCGACCAGCATAGTACCTTTCAGAAACTGGCTGCCGTAAGCCGGGATCGTGGCCGTACCTGGACCGCTCCCGTATTGGTCCCCCCCCGACTCAAGAGCCAAACAAAGCGCCGGCAACCTGCCAGACGGTACGGCCTTCATGGTCAACAACCCTTCCGAGAATAAAAACCGGTTTCCGCTGGTGCTTACCCTGAGCACCGACGGATTCCTGTTTGACCGGGCCTGGCTGCTGCGCAGCGGCGGTACCGACCTGCAGCCCATGCGGTATGCTGGTAAATACAAAAGGCCCGGATACAGCTATCCTAAAAGTGTAGTATGGGGGAAATACCTATACGTTTCCTATGCCACCAACAAAGAGGACGTGGAAATTTCCCGGGTGCCGCTAACTGCTCTATCAAAGGATATGTAATAGACATGAATAACTAAAGCGACCGGTAGACCTAAGGGAAATAATCTCCGGATCGTTATTTTTGTATCTTCTGTATTTCTCCGGCTTTACCCGGAAGGAACCAATAAAAACTACCCACCCTGCAGTTTCAATTAAACCGTACCACCATGAAACACATCATTCTATTGCTCACCCTCCATCTCTTGGTTTCATCCCGGGGACTGGCACAAGCAGGTGAAAACACCACACCAAACAGTAGTTATGGCATTCAGGCCATTCCATTCACAGAGGTCAGCCTGCAAGATCAATTTTGGAAACCGCGTATTGAAACAGTGCAGCAGGTGACCATCCCGCATATCCTGAAACAACTGGAGGAAACCGGCCGCATCCGGAATTTCGAGATAGCGGCGGGCTCACAGACCGGTGGCTTTTGTTCGGCCTACCCTTTTGACGATTCGGATGTGTACAAAACCATCGAGGGAGCTTCCTATTCCTTGCAAACCAAGCCGGACCCGGCCCTTGAAGCAATCCTGGATACCCTGATTGCCAAAATTGCTGCCGCGCAGGAGCCGGATGGATACCTGTATTGCTGGCGCACCATCCATGAAAAAGGCTCCGGCGGCTCCGATGCTACCGGCGGGCGCGGTGGCAGTTGGGCAGGAGCGGAGCGGTGGATGAAAACCGATGGCCTCAGCCATGAACTGTACAACCTGGGCCACTTATACGAGGCAGCCGTCGCACATCACCTGGCTACCGGTAAAAACAACCTGCTGGATATTGCCATCAAGAGTGCCGACCTGGTAGACCAGACCTTCGGTTGGGGGAAACTGGAAAAGGCGCCCGGCCACCAGGAGATCGAACTCGGACTGGCCAAACTCTACCGGCTTACCGGAAATAAACGCTACCTCGACCTCGCCAAATTCTTCCTGGATGTGCGCGGTTATGGCGATCCATACATGCAAAACCACAAAAAAGTGACTGAGCAGGATGCCGTGGTAGGGCATGCCGTCAGGGCTTGTTACATGTACTCCGCAATGGCCGATGTGGCTGCGTTGGCAGACGCGGATGATTACATTCCGGCGTTGTTGCAACTGTGGCATGAGGTCATTGCCGGCAAGGTCTACCTGACCGGGGGCATCGGTTCGGCGGGAAGCAATGAAGGATTCACGGAAGCCTATGACCTGCCGAATTTCAGCGCCTACTGCGAAACCTGCTCCTCTATTGCCTTTGCACTCTGGAACCAGCGGATGTTCCAGTTGTCCGGCGATGCGAAATATATCGATGTGTTCGAACGTACGCTGTACAATGCCCTGAATGCCGGTATGTCGCTAAACGGAGACCGCTTCTTTTATCCCAATCCACTGGAGTCGCGCAAGAATGTAGAACGCAGTCCCTGGTTTACCTGCGCCTGCTGTCCGCCCAACGTCGCCCGCTTTTTCACCTCCTTGCCCGGCTATGTGTATGCGCAGCAGGGCAACACGGTATATGTCAACCTGTTTACGTCCAGCGAAACCACCGTCACCAATATCAACTCCCGGTTGCAGTTTGTACCGGTAAAGCTGCGGCAAACCACCAACTACCCCTGGAGCGGCATTGTCACTATTGAGGTAACACCACAAAAACCCAATACCTTCCAGTTAAACATCCGCATTCCGGGCTGGGCAAGAGGCGATGCTTTTCCTGGCGAACTGTACTCTTTTACAAATAAAGACGAAGACAATATCAGTATCAAAGTAAATGGTAAAACCACTTTCTTTTCGATCCGGAACGGATACGCTGAGATCGAACGGAAATGGAAAAAAGGCGATGTTGTGGAAGTTGCATTACCCATGCATATCCACCAGGTCCGGGCCCAGGAGTCCGTGGAAGCCGATGCCGGCCGGATCGCCCTGCAACGCGGACCGATCGTATACTGCCTGGAAGGCAGAGACCAGGAAGATGAGCGCGTGCTGAATTTAATGGTACGGAGTGACGCCCCGGTAAGTACACAATTTGAACCGGAACTCCTCGGAGGCATCCAGACCCTGTCCTTAACCGGTGCGCTGGTGGAAAAGAAAACCGGTCCCATGGATGCCGACCTGAAACCCGTCCGCCTGAAAGCCATACCCTATTACGCCTGGGCAAACCGGGGTAAGGACTATATGGCCGTTTGGCTGCCCAATGAGGTCCAAAGTGCGCGACCGGTCGCTCAACCTACCCTGGCATCCACCAGCAAGGCCACCGGTTCTGTAGGATTTAAAGGCGAGCTGACCGCTGTTTCCGACCAATGGATCCCGAATGATGCAGCCGACAAGGGAAACCCGATCGTGCATTGGTGGCCCAAATTCGGCACTACCGAATGGTTACAATACGAATTCAAAAGACCGGAACAGGTGGGTACCGTTCGCATCTACTGGTTTGATGACGAAGCAACAGGCGGTGGATGCCGGATCCCTAAAAAACGCCGCGTGCTTTACTTCGATAATGGCGAATGGCGACCGGTCTATGTCCCGGAGCCAACCGACGTTGTCAAGGATGGCTGGGACGAGATCAATTTTGAACCGGTTAATACCAAGGCGCTCCGACTGGAATTTGAACTACAGGAAGGCGTCTCCGCCGGCGTACATGAATGGGAGGTCAAATAGCAACCGGTAAACAGGCAGCCACATGGGACCCGGACGCAGGCCGTTTGTGAAAATAGCAGGCATTGCCCTGGCAGGCCTGCATACAGATCCGCTGCAGTCCATTGATACCAATGACGGTTTCTACACCAATAAAAAACGGGCATCACATTCAGGAAACCTCACGGTTGGGGCTTCCTGAATGTGCTGGAATTTGGCCGTCAGAAAGACGAAAAGCCCCTCGGGAATGGGTGGAGAGGTCCGCCATTTTATGCAATCCCCAGCACCATGCATATCCAAATAACACCATTCAACACCACCTGGGCGACACAATTTAGCCGGATCAGGGACGAAATCCAGAACCTGCTCCAGGAGTATGACCCGGAGATCGAGCATATTGGCAGCACCTCCGTTCCCGGCCTGGCAGCTAAGCCTATCATCGATATCATGGCAGGGATCCGGAATTTGTCCCAACTCGATGCATTGGTGCCTGATCTTCTGGAAAACCGGCATTACTTGTTCTATCAGGCCTTCAACCGGTTTTTCCCGCAAAGAAGGCTTTTCGTGCGGCTTAAAGACGAAACTGATCCGGCAGTCTTTCCTCAAGTCTTTACGGAGCTGGAAAGTATTCCCCATGCAGCAATAAATCCGCACCGGCTTGCACACGTACACGTATGGGAATACGAATCCGCGGACTGGGTCCGGCATATTGCCTTTCGGGAATATCTGAAGGAGCATGACGTTGTCAGGGAACAATACGCCGCACTTAAAATTAAACTCGGAAAACGGGACTGGAAAAACGGCATGGAATACAACAACGCCAAAGATGCCTTCCTGAAACAGGAGGAGCGAAACGCCATCAGCTGGTACCGGCAATCCACTTGAATTAGGACTTTATAGTTATCTTGTACCCCCCTTGAGGAGACTTGATCTATTGGATGTTTTTCAGACAGATATTTAGCTCTAAACGTCTGTGTAACAGCTGTGCAATAGCGCTTCTATGCCAGGTCTTTGAGAAAAACGGCACCTTTGACAAACCTGAACGCTGATATTCCATCGGTTCAGAACCTTTGCACTAAACCACAATGATCACTATGAAACACCTGCATTTCCTCTTGTGCATACTGCTGCTGGCAGCCTGTCAGAATTCTTCCGACAGCACGTCCACAGGCACTTCCAACAAGTCTGAACCATCGGGCAGCCTTACCCTCGGCGGCACCGTACTGAAATATCACGCAAAAGGCAACGGCACACCGCTGCTGATCATTGGATCCAGTCCAGCGTATTTTCACGATACCTTGCAGGAGCATTTCAGGATGTATTTTATAGATACGAGGGCTACTGCCGAACAGTATTCGCCTATCAATACGGCGACCTACACCCTCGAAACGCTGCTGCACGACATCGACACCCTGCGTGCGGTACTGGGCCTCCAAAAATGCATGGTCGGTGGGCATTCCATTTTCGGTGTGGTCGCCTTTGAATACGCCCGGCAGTACCCCGAACACGCAACGCACGTCGTTATGATCGGGTCACCCAGTACTTACGGTACTGAGATCTATCAGAAAGCCGTGGATGCTTATTGGAAAACCGCCTCCCCGGAAAGAAAAGCACTGTATGCGGCCAAACAGAAAGAACTGGAAGCCTTGCCGGATACCCTTACCGATCGACAGCTATTGATCAGGGCGATCGTGTCCCAGAGCCCGAAAAGGTGGCACGACCCGAATTTTGACTCCACCCCCTTTTTGCAAGACATCACGTTCAATACGGATTTCTCCAGTCACATGTTCGGCAAACTGTTCGCCAGTTACACTATGTTCGGGCCGGGTGAGCATCCCGGGGTGCCAACCTTCATCGCAACCGGGAAAAGCGATTACGTATCCCCCCCTACCCTTTGGGTCGGGAGATACGACAGCCTGACCAACCTGTCCATCGCCTATTTTGAGGCAAGTGGCCATACCCCTCACCGGGAAGAAAGTGCCCTGTTCAATAAACGGCTGATCGAATGGGTACAGGAGCATTGAACGGTAACCTGCATCGATATCAACTATGAAAGTTCTATCAAGCCTGTGTCTGACACTTCTGCCCTTTTTGGGCTGGGCTAACATGGCTTCCCCGGTTGAGGAAGGTACCTGGACAGCCTCGCCTTTTATCAATACACATGCAGATATCATGCGCGAGCATATCCGGATCATTCCGGATGCCGCCTTCAAAACAGCACGGTTTGAGGTTGAATACCACATCCGGGTCGAACAGCGTGGCAGGCAGATCCCGTTATTGTTTTATGCCCCTGGACTCAGGGAGGATTTTAGCGTATGGGTAGACGGCATACCAATTTCATTGGACCAGGTACCACCCCATTACAACGAACTGGAGGGGAGGCCTTTTGCCGGATTTGAATATTTATATGGCGAAAAATCTGGAGGGGGTGTCGATTTGGATATGTCTGAAAACGAGCAGATCAACTTTGAATTGTCGGAGTTGAAATTCTTCGAAGCGGATCTCCCTGCCGGAGCGCACGTCATCCGGGTGGTTTACAATGCGGAAAGGTGGACCGACCATTCAGGCTGGGTAAAAGCATACAGTTTCCGCTACGCGCTTTCACCCGCGCAGTACTGGCGTTCCTTCGGCACACTGGAGATCACCCTGGACGCTACCCAAACCCAATACCCCCTTGCAACCAATCTCGGGACGCCCGACAGCGGAAACCTGCAAACCGAAGCGACCTGGTTTTTTGACTCCCTTCCGGTGCCCATGCTGGAGATCCGGTATCAGCCGGAAATAAACGGACTGGCGCGTACACTGCTGGCTGTTTCACCGGAGGGATGGACGCTTATGCTGGCAGTATTGCTGGTTGTCCTGCATATCTTCGCAATGAAACGTTACCGGCAGCATCACCCGGAAAACCGTTTCTCCTGGGTCATGATCACCGGAAGTATCCTGGTGCCGTTACTGGTACTCCTGGGTTACACTTATACTTATGAACTGATCGACACGATCATCGGTCCGGAAGCCAGCAGATACCATGGGTATACCATTCTGGTCCTGTTCTTGTATCCCGTCGTGTTGCCGGCTTATTTTATTGCAGTGAAAATAGTGGACTGGTATTTTATCCGGAAATGGCGTCGCCAGCACAGCAACTCCGGCGCAACCGGCTCCTTGTAAACCTGTACTGCCATTTTAAAAAGACCAGACCTTGCACAGCCGTTTCACTTTGCTCTATACGCTCCTGTTCGCCTGCCTGGCATTCGTCAACCGGTATGACCAATGGCTGTCTTTGCCACCAGTCTCCGTACACCAGTGGCGGCAGGCAGATGGCGCGGCAATCGCATGGAATTATACTCAACAACCGTTTTTTACCGAACCCCGGATCAATAACCGGTTTTATACGAACGATCCGCATACCGTGGGCGAATTGCCCTTGTTGTACTGGCTGGCCGGCGCGATCAGCCGATATACCGCACACCCGGCCTATCCGCTCCGCTGGCTGGGCCTCCTGCTCCTGTATGCCGGTGGCTGGGCGCTGGGTTGGATCCTGCTGCGTGTGGTCCGGCGTCCTGATCTGGCGGCAATGGGCGCGCTGTTGATGCTCAGTGCCCCGGTATTGGGTTATTACGGGCCCTCTACCCTGCCCGACGCCCCGGCATGGTGCCTGATCCTGGTGGCACTTGCCTTTCTTTTTCGTGCTGACCAGCTACAATCCCCCCGTTGGCTGACCGGCGCCGGAGTATGCGCAGCAACCGCAATCCTGCTGAAGATCAGCATGGCGATCCTGCCAATGGCGCTGACCATGACCTGGCTGAAAGGCCGGAGGCAGAAACGTTGGCCTGCCGGTTCACTCTGGGCAGGCAGGTGGCCGCCCGTCATCCTGGCCGGTATTTTTCTGACAGTTGTATCCGGACGCCTGTGGATCACAGCGTTTAAGACAACCCACAAAGCTATTTACTTCCTCGATAGTACCCGGCCGATCTGGAACTACGACGCCGCCTACGTCTGGGAAAGCCTTGGACTGATTGGGCGCAACAACCTCCCGGTTTTTGGTTCAGTCGGGCTGTACCTGGCTGCAGGAGCAGGACTGGTCCTGCTCCTGCAACGCTGGCGGTCGGCGCCGCCAGTCTGGAAAGCCCTGCTGGTTTTCACCATGCAGGGCAGCCTCGGATACAGTCTGCTCTGGTTCAGGATGTTGCGCGAACACGACTACTATTTCCTTTGCCTGCTCGCACTGCCTGCATTGCTTCTGCTTTTTGGCTTGCAGGAGGCCGTGCGACAATATCCGACACGTCAAATCCGATACCTGCTCGCCGGGCTGTTGCTGTTTAGCCTGGCGCACAGCCATTGGGTCATGTCCGGACGCCTGGAACAGGCGTATCACCCGCCGACATCAGAAAACCTCCCGCCGGAATCCTTTCTTCCGGCAGCGGCGCTGAGAACCGCCGGCATTCCGGACACTGCCCGTTTCCTGTGTCCACAAGACCCTTCTCCCAACATCGCCCTGCTGGCGCTGCAGCGGACCGGCTGGACCGCCTATAACTTTGGCGACCGGATCACTGCCGACACCCTGAACAGGTACCAGCAGAAATATGGCCTGACCCATCTTGCCTTGCGGGATACTGCATTGTACGGGCCGCTATATGAGCGCTTTTTCCCGCAGAAACTACTCCCTGTAAGAGGATGGTTTTTTTACAGAAAAAGGGAGTAGCAGGGTATCTCCATTTTGTTGCCGGCCTAAGAGCGTGTTTGGAAATTTCTTGCTGGGTCCAAACATGCTCTTAGAGAATTCCCGGAAGTTAAAGCCGGAAACAAAAACCAGGGCTTTCTTAACGCCGTGCTTCCCAAACATGTCAAATGGGGCGAAGCCTTACCTTTGCGTTTTCAACTGCATCAACCTGTACATGTCAAAAGGAGAAAAGACCCGCCGATTAGCCGCTATTATGTTTACCGACATTGTCGGGTACACCGCATTGATGCAGCAAAACGAAGCCCGGGCCTCCAAGGTGCGGGACCGGCACCGGGAGGTATTTGATGCAGAGCACAGCCGGTACCACGGGGATATCCTGCAATACTTCGGCGACGGTACGCTCAGCGTTTTCCAAAGCGGCGTTGAAGCAGTCGAGTGTGCTGTTGCGATCCAGCAGGCCCTGAATACTGGTGATCCGGTGCCACTGCGCATTGGACTGCACCTTGGTGACATTGTTTTCGACGGGACCGATATTTACGGGGATGGCGTCAACCTCGCTTCCCGGATCGAAAGCATGGGCGTAGCGGGAGCGATCCTGTTATCCGGCAAACTCAACGAGGAACTGAAAAACCACCAGCAGATCACCACCCGCTCCCTGGGACTGTTTGAACTAAAAAACATCGAACAGCCGGTTGAAGTATTTTCCGTTACGAATCCAGGCATTACCGTCCCGGCCCGCACCGAGCTGAAGGGCAAGCAAAAGACGCCGCAAAAATCTATTGCCGTGCTGCCTTTTGTCAATATAAGCGCAGACCCGGAAAACGAGTATTTCAGCGACGGCATGACAGAAGAGATCATCAACGCGCTGACCAAGGTCAAAAACCTAAAAGTAACGTCCCGGACCTCCTCGTTCTACTTCAAGAACAAGCATATTCCAATTCCGCAGATCGGCCGGGAGCTGGACGTTTCCATCATCCTGGAAGGCAGCATCCGGCTGGCCGACAACCGGATGCGGATCACCGCACAGTTGATCGACGTAGCGGATGATGTCCATTTTTGGTCGGAAACATTTGACCGCTCCGTGGACGATATTTTTGCCGTTCAGGACGAGATCAGCCTCCTGATCGCCGATAAACTGCGCGAACAGATCGGGCACCTGGAAATCGGTGAACACCTGATAGACGCCCCCGATATCCCGGTGGACACATACAAGCAATACCTGAAGGCACGCTACCACTTGCTTAAAATGAGCAGGGCGGACCTGGAAAAAGGAATGGCCATAATGGAAGACATTTTGGCGGCACACCCAGAATTTGCACTGGCTTACCTGGGTGTTCACTTGGGGTACACATTGTTAGGTACGATCGGACTGATGCCTGCCGGTGAAGCCTTTGCCAAAGGGCACCCCTATCTGGAAAAGGCCATCAGCCTGGAGCCCGATCTGCCTGAGTGTCAGCTGCACCTGGCCTGGATCAGTTTTTTACAGCATTGGGACCTCAACAGTGCATACCAGCATCTGAATAAAGCATTGGAAACCCGGTCTACCGTTGATTTTTATCAATCTATGGCTACTACCCTGGTAGCAGAAGGTAAGTTCGCTGCAGCCCACCACTACATCGAAACCGCACTCCAACTCGATCCCTTTTCCGAGATCAACTACCACCTGCAAGGCTTTATTTTTTATGCCCAGGAAAAGTACGAACAGGCCATTGCCGCTTTTGACAAGAGTATCAGCCTGAAAGCCAATTTTTCCATTTCCACCCTGTACCGGGGACAAGCGCTGATCTGCGCCGGGCGCGCTGCTGAATGCCTGCAATTCTTTCAGCAACTGCCGGAAGACGAACCCGGTGACATATTGAAACTGGGCGGCACCACATTGGCCTACGCCGCCCTGGGCGATTTGGAGCGTGCGGAAGCCGGGTTTTGCAAACTGGAGGCCGCCATGCAAACCGATTTGCTGGAGCGCGCCCTGAATCTGCTGATCCTTTGCCAGACCGTGCTCGGCCGAACCACCGAAACCCTGGAACTGATCGGGCAGGCCATCACCTACCGGCTCCCCCTGCTGGTATACCTGAACGTGGACCCTATCCTGAAACCACTGCGGGCAGAACCGCGGTTTCAGCAGTATATGAAGCAGGTGCTGGGTGAAAAAACAACCTTTGATCTGCCCGAAAGCAAATACAAAAAGGCGCTGTTCACCAAAAAAGAGCTGGAACAATATAAAAAAGCCCTGACCACCCTCATGGCCACTCAAAAGCCCTACCTCAACCCCGACCTCAGCCTGCGCGACCTCGCTCTACTCCTAGATATGCCGGCCAACCAATTGTCCCAGCTGCTGAATGAAGGCTTCGAAAAAAACTTTGCGGAGTACATCAACACCTACCGCCTGGAAGCCTTCAAAAAAATGGTCGCGGATCCGGGCTCCCGGCACCTGACCTTGCTTGCCATGGCGTATGAGTGCGGCTTCAATTCCAAAACGGTCTTCAATACGTTTTTCAAAAAACAGACCGGTAAAACACCCCGCGCCTACTGGAAAGAAGTGGTCGGCTAACCGCAAGGCTTGCATATTTCCCCTGGTTAAAAAGGTTCGGATTCCGAAATCCGAACGATCGGCAATTCGCCTGGTGTGACCTTTGTCTCAGGAACAAGGCAAGGCAACTGTTCCCGGGCGTATTCAAACCGAACACCCGCGCCGGCCGGAAACAGCCGGTTATATTGCCGATTTTCAGGATTAACTAATAACCAGACTATGTACGCACCCAAGATGAAAGCAGTCGTTGCAACCGGATACGGCGCACCTGAAGTACTTCAG
>SBHD01000055.1 GCA_006226345.1 Bacteroidota bacterium
TCCCGGTGCTCCCATACCCGTTTGTTGGTGGTGTATACAACACCGGTCCAGTAATCGCGCTCATACTCCCGGATCGTGGTCGAGATAGCCTTTTGCAGGGCGAAGGCAGGTAATGCCGGAACCTCAGGAGGCAGAAAGTCACTGCTGGTCCCCTCCCCTCTTATTGCTGCAATAGGAAGGATCAGGTCTCCAATCTGATTTTTTCCAGTTCGAATGCCTCCGCATTTCCCCAGGAATAACACTGCCTTGGGTCTTATTGCTTCCAACAGGTCGATGATCAAACCTGCGTTTGGACTTCCGATACCAAAATTGATGATCGTGATATCGCCGGAAGTTGCCGCCTGCATTGGCCGGTCTTCTCCGTACATCGGCACTTTCTGTTGACTGGCAAACACACGGACATAGTTCCCGAAATTCACCAGCAAAATGTATTTGCCAAATTTTTCGAGCGGCATACCGGTATAGCGCGGCAGCCAGTCCTTAATGATGTGATCCTTGGCAATTTTCTCCCGCCGCTTGCGCTCCAGTTCAATAGCGTCCAGATCATCCGGCGTATGCAGGTGCTTGTTTTCGTTCATAATACAGGATTTTTAGAATGCGAAGATCGCATTTTTAACGGATCGGCCGGCTATGCCGCTCCAACCGGATCAGGCTTCCCTGAGTACACACATTCGGCCTGTCACCACTCAATTAGCGCTATTCAAAGCAATGTGCATTGCCAGCAAATATTAATCCCGCATCAACGCGCGATATACAATACTTTGCAGACGTGGACGGTAATCGCCGTCTATCAGCTTCCGGTTGTTCATGGCCGGGTACGTCCGGTTGGACAGGAAAATAAAAATAAGGTTCTCATCCGGGTCTGCCCAAACCGAATTACCCGTGAAGCCGGTATGTCCAAAGGTACCCGGACCAGCCAGGGAACTGACATTTTGCGACTTATCCGGATCCAGTTCTTTCATATCAAATCCGATCCCCCGCCGGGTACTATCCTTGTAGCGGGTTGTAAAATAAGTTACGGTTTCGGATTTCAGATAGCGCCGTCCGCCGTAGAGGCCTTTATTGAGCAACATCTGAAAGATCTTGGCCAGGTCATTGGCATTACTGAACAACCCCGCATGACCGCTAACACCTCCCAGCATGGCTGCTCCCATATCGTGGACATAACCCTGCAGGCGTTGTTGCCGGAAATAGTTGTCCTCTTCTGTCGGTACACAAAGGGAATCCAGCCCGTATTTCCAGGGATTGAACATGGTAGTGGCCAAACCGAGCGGCCGGTAAAAGATCCGCCGGGCGAATACATCCAGCGGTTGGCCATTCAAGTGCTCCAGGGCCCGGGCTGTCAGGTACAGGCCCAGGTCCGAATATTTGTATGATTGATCCTCCCGCAATGGTGATGCATAGATCTGATGCCAGATAGAATCAACATAATCATCTGCCATGTACAGGTTTTTGGCAACCGGTATTTCATAGCAGGTCATAGCCACCGGGTGATAAACCTCCGGAGAAGGCCGGCCCAGGCCGATCAACGTTTTCTCGTAGAAAGGGATCCAGGGTTTAAGTCCCGCATGGTGTGCCAGTATCGCTTCAACCGTCAGGTCTTTTTTATCCGTTTCCAGCAGTTCCGGCACATATGCACTCATGGGCGTTTTGATATCCAGCACTCCTTCGTCCACTTTTCGCATGACCGACACGACCGATGCCGCCACTTTGGTAATGGAAGCCAGGTCGTACAGATTATCCAGGGATACCGAAGCGGATAACGAATCATAGGTTTGCCGGCCATACGCCTGATGCCAGACGACCTTGCCCTCCCTGGCCACCAATACCTGACATCCGGGTGCCGCACCGATTCCGATCAGTTCGGCAACCAGACTATCCATCAGCCGCAACGTATCGCTGCTGAGGCCCACAGCTTCCGGGATATCATACCCCATGCGCTTGGAGGGAAAGACCTTCTGGAGGCCCTGCCCGTAGCGAACCGATGGAGTGACCGTGACCGGCAATACCCCTGTCAGATCAACGGCACCAAACAGTGCCTGAGCCGCTGCAGACTGGGTCATATTATCCTCGTTATATGCCTCCAGGATGACGTGGGCATCTTCGAAAAACTTGAGGCTGTACGGATTGCCGAAAACCGTCAGCACCACTGTATTCTGGGCGCAAAGGCGGCGCACCAGGTCACGTTGGCTGGCCGTAAGTCCGAAATCAATAGCCGGTTTTCGGCTCATGTCGTGCAGACTTACCAGTACGATATCGTGTTCCCGCAATGTATCCAATATGTGGATGGCCTGCAGCGAGTCAATTTCCTTACCCAGGTTGAAATGCGGCATGGGTGCATAAAAGCCGCAGGTGGTTTGAAAAACCGTCCGGTTGGAATCGCCAAGCGCCAGCGTGGCAAGCCGGTACTTTTCCAGTTGCGGGAACCCAAACACATTAGCCCGGTCGCGGACCAGGGTCAGGGAGTTTTCGACCAGTCTCCGCTTGAGCAGGTTGTATTCGGGCAGATTCAGGTCCCGCCGGATATCCTCTACCTGTACCCGCTGCGGCTTGGTAAGTCCGAGGCGGTACTTCGCACGCAATACCCGCCGCACGCTTTCGTTTACCTGCTCCCGGTCGAGCGACCCATCTGCCAGTGCTGCTTTAATGGCAGTAATAGCGGCACCAACATCTCCGGACAGCAGGATCAGATCATTCCCGGCACGCAAGGCTTCCAGATCGGCAAAACCGGGCTGGTAATATTTTGCTACGCCTTCCATCTCCATTGCGTCCGTCATGATCAGGCCTTCAAAGCCCAGTTTTTTCCGTAGCAGCCCCTGCACAACAGGCTGGCTCAGTGTCGTAGGCCGGTTAGGCCGCGGATCCAATGCCGGCACGCTCAAATGGGCTACCATCATCCCACCGACACCATATAAGGAAAGGGCCCGGAATGGGAACAACTCCAGGCTGTCCAGCCGGTTGTAATCATACGGAATGACCGGCAGGTCCAGGTGCGAGTCCACATCCGTATCGCCATGGCCGGGAAAGTGCTTGGCACAGGCCAGTACACCGCCATCCTGTAAGCCCATCATATACTGGAAACATTTGGCGGTCACATTGTTGCGATCTTCGCCAAAAGAGCGGTCATTGATCACCGGATTTTCGGGATTGTTATTCACATCCGCTACCGGAGCAAAATTGATGTGCACCCCCAGGCGCCGGCATTGCCGGGCAATATCCCGCCCCATTTCATAAATCAGGCGGTTATCACGTATCGCACCTAACATCATTTGCTTGGGGTATGAAATCGTCGATTCTTTCAACCGCATCCCCAATCCCCATTCAGCATCCATCGCAACCAGGAGTGGCAACTGATCGCTGAGCGCCTGGTAGCGGTTGGTCAGTTCAGCCTGCCGCTCTGGCGTGCCCTGGAAAAAACACAACCCGCCAACCCGGTACTGCCGGATAACATCCTCTACCTCATGCTCAAACTCAGGTCCGCGGTCCGAATGTGCCCGGATCATGAACAACTGCCCCAGGCGTTCATCCTCCGAAAGCATATTAAAAACAGAATCTACCCAGACTGCTTCATGCGGGTCAAGCGCCCTGGTGAAGTTAAACCGGTTGTTCCTGTTGGCACTCAGGGAAAAGAACGCCATCAGAAGCAGCAGCAGCGCAAACCGCAGGTGGGGGATATTGACCGATTCCATGTCAGCAAAGGTGCAGAAAGTTTACAATAAATAGTAAACCCAACTAGTATATGCCCCTGAAACAAAAAAGCCGCCCCGGAAACTATATTATCCGGAGCGGCGTACTTACTTGTGTTTTAACTAAGAGCGTGTTTAAAATCAACATTTTGGCGTCAGGCCGGCTAATTTAATCCTGTCCGGCGTTATTTTTTTCGCCGGATTTCCCACATACGACTGCAAAAAACGTCTTGTTCAGAATTAAATCCCCCTGCCCTGCCATCCAAATGTTAAATTTAAACATGCTCTAAAATCGGGATACGGCATTTATTCCCGTACAAATTTTACGGTCTGGATCCCAGCTGCTGTCCGGAATTGCGCCAGGTAAAATCCCGGAGTCAGGGAGGCCACCGGCACCTGTACGGCATTGGTACCCGAAACAACCGTAACCTGTTGGGCACGCACTACCTGACCGGAAGTATTCAGCACCGACAACTGTGCATTTTGCGCTTCCTGGCTGCTGAATACCAGGTTCAGCATTTCACTGGCCGGGTTCGGGTATACGCGCAGGCCCTCCAGTGTAATCGTCGGTTCTACAGAAGTAGTGACACCTGCTGCCTGGCCCAGTACCGCCCCGTCCGGATCAAAGCCATGGAACGGATCGGTGGTATCCAGGTCAAAAGAGATCACACTGTTACAGGAATCAGCCTCGATAACAAGGGATACTGTGTACAACCCCGGAGTGGTGTACTCGTGGTACGGATTCTGCTCGTTGCTCGTCATGCCATCTCCAAAATCCCATTCCCAGGAAGTGATCGGGGTATTGCTGACGGACAAATCCAGGAAAAAGAAGCCCCCCCCGGTGCTGTCCGGAATAGGCAGGAACATGGCCTGGCAGTCAAATTCCGTCCAGGGAAAATCATCGCCGGCATAAACTTCCATAGTAATGGAACTCTCACAGCCATCTACCGTAACGATGCTGAGCGTCACCATATACAAACCGGGTTCGGCGTAGGTGTGTACCGGGTTTTGTTCCGAACTGGTAGAGCCGTCCCCAAAATCCCAGGACCATTCGCTGACGATCCCGAAAGACAGGTCGATAAAGTCGAGGGTCAGTGGATCGAAACCGCCGGCCGGATCCAGCCCGCCCCAGCCTGTGGCGAACATGGCCTGGCAATCATAGTAGAACGTATCAATAAAGCCACCATGGGTGCAGATCACTTCACAGGCATGTACGATACATCCATCCGAACTGGTCACCGTAAGCAAGACGGTGTACACACCATCTTCCGCATAGGTATGCGTCGGGTTCTGCTCCGTGCTGGTGGCACCGTCGCCAAAGTCCCATTCATAGGTAAAGGTTATTAAACTGTCCGGAGCATAGGTATGCGCCATAAATTCATAGGTCAGCCCGGTCAGATGCGTATAGGAAATGTAGGCACCACAATCTGGTGGAGGCGGAAACGAATCGAAGCAGATGGAGAAATTGATCTCGGCCTCCGCGTTGACGATCGGTGCTGTTTCACTGATCAGCCCCATCGGAGTGCAGAAATCAAAGGTGGAAGCCGTAGCCTCCGTCGCATTTACTGGCAGCGACACCTCCAGGGAGTATTCACCTAATTGATTGGTGGTGGCAAACCCAGGGAAATCCGGATTGCCATTATCGACCAATACAAACCAGCCCGGCACGCCGGCGCCACTTTGATCGGTGACCTGCCCAAATACTGTTACCAATTGCGCTTCAAAAACCTCCACCACCATGGTAATGGTCAGATCACAAGCATCGGAATTTACCGACAGAGTAACCAGATATTCTCCCGGATCGTCATACGTATGCGCAGGATTCTGCTCTGTACTGGTATTCCCATCGCCGAAATCCCAGAGATAGGTGTAGGTGGCGAGGCTGTCCAGACTGTACGGCTCGGCACTGAACGCTACTGACAACCCGGGCTGCAGTGCAGCTTGAACATCGACCCAACAATCGGGCCCGCCGATATCCGAACACAGGATAAATTCGGCGGTAGCAGCGTCGTCGATGATCTCTGCTGGTATCATTTGCGGACCGCAGTTGTCAAAAGTTTGTACTTCGATAACCGGTGTACCGGCCGGCACGTCCACGACGATCGAATAAAAGCCCGTGGCATCGGTAAAGGCGATATCCCCGTTTCCGGCAGGATCCGGTTCGCCGACGAACACTGGCCAGTCTATAGCTGGAGTACCGTCTTCATAATGCACAAACCCGGATACCGTAACCGGATCTGCAATAAGCTGAAGTGCTGTCAACAGCACTGTCAGGCAGGATAAAATCAAGTTTTTCATAGTTCTAATTGCATTGAGTGTTCCATGTTTGTTTGTTCATAGTGGATATATCCAAAAAATACTGATCAGGTCAATTTATCAGGAGCCGCTGCCGCATAAACCTGCCTCCGGTCTGTACTTCAATCCAGTATACACCGGATGGCAGACCGGATACCGGCCAGGTCGCCTGGTTTGTCCCCGGTTCGATCCGGTCCACCGGCCGACCCCAGGCATCGTAGAGAACAGCCGCCCGGATCGGTGTCGCGGCATGCAGGTAAACTACATCCCGTGCCGGATTGGGCCAGATACTGAACCGATCCGGACCGGGTTCGGCATCTGCTGTCACATTGTCCGGGAGGATCGTAATAGTCAGGGTGTCACCGGCTGTTGTTGTCTTGTTTCCGAAACGGTCGAGCAGTTGAATAGAATCGATACGTATGTTGAAACTTTGCTCGAGACTGATCACATCGTCGATGATGATGATGGATACTGTGCCGATAGGACCGTGGCCGCTCCGTTCGTTATGATCGGTCCGTACCCAGGCAACATCCAGCCTTGAATCGGATGCCCGGTAGGTAGCATGGATGCGGTCGTTGTCCGGATTAGCCCAGGAGAACTGGTTAAAGAGCAGGCTAATCTGGTCCACATCAACAAATTGTGGGTCAACGTGCAGGGAAAAAGCAATACCATAAAGATGATCGATGGGCAGATCGGCCGTACCCAGCACAAGTGGCAGGTTCAATACCGAACCACCGTAAACATTTTGCGGCAGCGCAGCTTCGTCGAGAAACAGAGGCGGATCGATACCCGGCAGGCCAACCGGAAATATGTCGGGGGTCTCAACGCCATGCGTCAGTCCGTAATGCACATATACCGGAAATGCATCGTAGAAATAATTGACCAGGCCATCGCCGTTAGCATCAATGTAACCCACGTTGACGCCATTGCCCAGAACCTGCGGCCAGGCAGTACCGGACTGCGCCTCCCAGGTGGAGGCTATCGAATCCCGTGCCGGACCAAAGTTATTATAGGCCATACCAATATGCAGAAAATCCACATTGGAAACCCGGCCGTTATTGTTGGCATCGCCCGGCCATACCTGGAAGGACTGTGCCAGGTTAACCGTTTGTTGTAACAATAGCGATAAAAGGAGAAGGCAAAACTGTTTCATTCTTTTGACACGCATGTTTAAGCGTAAGACGAAACAAAAGTGCGGGAAGATGGGTGGGTGGACAAATACAAATTCGATGAAAAATCAATTATTATTTATATACTTTTACTCATAAAAGATAAACAAGCAAGGAGTTGAACCAATACAAAAAAATATATAAATCACTGTTTATCTGTTATTTAAAAAACAATCTAAAACAAAAAAATCCTTTTGAACATTTTGTTAATTTTAAATAAAATCAACAAAATGCTATTCAGCCTCTTGTGCCGGACCAGCCCGTTGTACCGGTAATTGTCAAAATCGGACAAATGCAAAACAGCAAACTGATCGAATTACTCCGAAGTTTTTCCAAACGCGACTGGCGGCGCTTTCTCGAATTTACGGCATCCCCGTATTTCAACCGGAATCCGGCACTGCACCAATTGGCGAAATGGATGCACCAACAGGCCCCTGCATTTCCAGATTGCAGCAGACAAGGGATCTGGCAGGCTGTTTACTCGGACACTGCGTTTGAAGACAAGCAACTCAACTACCTGATGTCCTGGTTACTGAAACTGGGAGAGCATTTTATCGGGTTGGAGCACCAAGAGGCGGCGGGGTTCGAGCCGGCATTCCAAACGGCGGAGGCTCTGCTCGAACGGGGGCTGGACAAGCATTATCAGTTTAATGCCACCCGTCTCCAGCGACAATTGGACTCCGCTCAACTGCTCGACAGTGCCCAATTGCTCAGGCAATACCGCCTGGCAGATTTGGAGTTACGCGCCCAGGACGCCCGCACGGCTTCCAGGAAGACAGATGACTACCTGCAGTTGGTATCCAACAGGCTGGATCATTTTTACTTTACCGAAAAACTCCGGCACTCCTGTACGATGCTGAACAACCAAACGATTATCTCGGCAGCGTACGAATTCCAGTTCGTAGATGAACTACAGCGTTTTCTGGAACATTATCCGGTTCCGGCTGAAGCACCGGGCATAGCCTTGTATTACCGGATCTTTCAGATGCTGTCCAGAGAAAATGGCGATGCCGACTTTCAGGTATTGAAAGGGCTGCTACTCCAGTATAGGAGTGCTTTTTCGCACCAGGAAATGGCCTGGCTGTACAGTTTTGCGCTGAATTTCTGCATTCGCCAGATCCGAAACGACCGGGAGGAATATGTGGAGGAAGCACTGCAATTGTATGAGCAGGGGATCCGGGAAGGTTATTTACTGAATAGTAAAGGACAACTTTCGCCCTGGCATTTCAAGAATATTGTCAAACTTGGCCTCCGGGTAAACCGGTTTGCCTGGACAGAACAGTTCATCCGCGAAAAGAGCACCCTGCTGGAAACCGGCTTCCGTACGGACGCCTTGCACTTTAACCTGGCCGACCTGTATTTTTATACCGGCCGGTATGATGCAGCACTGGAACATTTAAAACAGGTGGAGTTCACCGATATCTACTACAATCTGGGGGCAAAGGAGATGCTGGCCAAGATCTACTTTGAACAAGGGTCTTACGATGCACTAGACAGTCTGTTGCATGCGTTCAAAACATACCTCCACCGGAACAGGATCATTTCGGATTCCGTCCGGAAGGCATACCTGAACTTTATCCTGCTGCTCAGGCGCCTGCTGCAGACCCCGCCTGCGAAGGTACCCGGCATTATTACCCGGATCGAGCAAACGGACCCGCTTACTGCCAAAAGCTGGCTTTTACATCAGGCACAGCATTCAGGTTAAAGGTAAACTGAATTGGGTATTTAACGCTTCAGTTGCAGGAAACGGCATAATTTTTGAAAATTCCATGATATGCCTGTCAAGGTATTTTTAGACTGTCTGGAACATCTGATTTTAATTTTCCCCATTTTCGATTTTAATCCATTGGCACCCAAATGCCATGCGATGCGAACCAGGTTCGCTTGTACAAACACTATTTATTAAGGCAACCACACCTACCTAATGACCGATTACGCCATGTGTGATGCACTGCTTCGCCCGCAGGAGCATCGCAACCTTCCCGACCTGTTACACGCCAATGTTGAATTTGGCGTTTTAGAATCCGACGGCAGCTGTGTGAATGTTGGCATCTGCCGGATTAATGCAACCCATCATAGAAATATGTCTGTCACCAGCGTAAAAAAACGCCAATGCCCGCTTGCCGAGGCATTTCTGAGTGTGACTCCCCACGGCCGCCTGCAAATGTTCTTTCCACGCGCCGGCATGAAACCCTGTACTGAACGGGTTTTCTTTCGACACCCTGTTTTCCCCGTACCGGTAGCGTACTTCCTGCCGGAGCCCATCCGGGAAAGTTTGCCCGGCCTGCTCGAGCCGATCATAGATGCCGGGCTGTACCCTATCCGACATAGCCGGGACGGGTTTGTCGTCGTGTTCTAGGCCCCGCTTTCCCGATATTTTTCCACTTTTGTGGGATGAGCAGTACATGGGATCAGATACTCCGGATGGTCATTGCCGGCACAGATCGCAGCCCGTTGCCTGCCGATGTAGTGCATCAGCTTGGGCTGAAGATCACTTCCGATGCCACCCTAACGGCCCTGGAGGCCTTACCGGTCGCCAGATTGCTACAAAAGGCTGCACACATCCTGCCGGCTGCTGCGGAACTGACGCCGGATATTGCCCCGGATGATGAGCGTCCGCTTTGCCCGTCCGGAGCCACCCCCTTTTTACGGACCATCCTGGAACAGGATATTTACAGCGAAACCGCAGGCGAATTTTTTCACCTGCTGAATCACCTTGACCACCGGCTTCCACCCGAGTTACTGCCCCGCGTGCTTGACTTTTACAGCCGCCGGCGCTATTTGCCGGAGCCGGTACGACAGGTCATCGAACCTGCCGGCAGCTGGCTTGCCCGATTCAACCCCTCCTGGTCTGAGTTATTCAATACAATCCAGGCAGACTGGGAAACCGGTACTTTGGCGGAACGCCTGCAATTGCTTGGAGCAGCCAGAGCGCAATCACCGCTGGTCGGCCTGGCCTGGCTGGAGAAAACCTGGAAACAGGAACGGGCCGAGCACAAGGCACGTTTCCTTGACCTGCTCCGTACAGGCTTGTCCGCCCTGGACGAACCACTTTTGGAACGCGCCCTGACAGATCGAAGCAGACAAGTCCGGTTCCTGGCCTGCCGGCTTCTGTTACTCCTTCCGGACAGTACACTCCGGACCACGCTCCAGGACATCCTGACAGTAGAACGGAGCACGCTGACGAAGCAGAAGAACCTGTTTTCTGCCCTGAAAAAGATCATACCTGAAGACGGGCCCTTTTCCGGTATGTGGTTACTGGCCTTAACCTCAGAACGGGAAACTGCCCCTGTCGCGGTATGGAGTCGCCTGATACCTGCTGAAGACCTTGGGAAAGCGCTCGGACTTCCGGCTTCTGACTGTATGGAACGCTTTTTTGCGCCTGACCAGCACGAGTCATTACCCGCAACAGGCCTCCTGGAGCAAATAGCCTGGCATTGCGATCCGGAATGGGCAACTGCTACTGCAGACTGGTTCAGCCGCCGGCCGGCCCATCCCCTCTGGGAATCACCTGCAATGGCAGCTCTGCTGGCATGTATACCGCAACAACAACAGGCCGATTGCCTGAACCGGCTGGCTCAATCCGACAATATGCTGGAAACACCTACTTCAGCATTGGTCCGGCACCTGCTGACCCACGCACACACCTGGCCCCGTGCCAGTACAATGCAGGTGCTGCAGTACCCGCTGCGAACTCAAAAGCCCCGCCACTGGCTTCCACCTGCACATTTCCGGGAATTACTGCAACGGCTGGCATACTGCTGCCGGGCGGAGGACCTGGCCGGCATGCACGTACAGGATGAAGCATGGCCATATGCCTGGCAGGTTGAACTGAACCAGGTATTTTCGATCGTACGGTTCCGGCAACAAATGCATAAAAGTTTAGCCCAGTAAACAACCCTTACTCTTTAAACCGCGTCAGACTGAATACAGCTGCCTGACAGCAGCGCATATCCGGAAATGCAGCAAACACATAAAATATGA
>SBHD01000141.1 GCA_006226345.1 Bacteroidota bacterium
TAAAAAAATCATGCAAAAAGCCCCCGGAGCGATACTCCGGGGGCTTTTTGCATGATCATATCAAAATTGTGCTGCGCTATTTCAAACTGTTGTCTGCCTGAAAGAAGTTATCAGAACGCTCCACATCCGGCACATAAGTGCTGCCAAGCGAAATACTTTTAATTTGCTTTTGGGTCCTGAACCGTATCGTATGGCGGGTAGCCCCGGATGCCCATACGGCGATGGAGCGGTGTATTGCCTCGGTCGAACCATCGCTATACGTTATGGTAAGATCAACCGGTACCGGTTTTGTTCCTTTTGATACTATGACCACCTCTTTCCGGGATCCCCGCTGGGTAACTTTTTCAATCGCCAGATCGGGCACTCCGGAATCAAAAAACCAGCGCTTCCAGAACCAGTTGAGGTTTTCACCGGCACCGGCATTCATGCTGTAAAAGAAATCATAAGGCATGGGATGCTTCCCATTCCAGTTTTGGATATAGTGGTGCAGCGCCTTAAAAAACCTCGTATCGCCTAGCATATCCTTGACATAAAGGTAGCCTAACGCCGGTTTGGGGTACGAATTTGTAAACCCTGACCATCCCGATTGTTGGGTCGTCAGAGACATGACAGGCAGGTCTTCCTCCCGTCCGGCCATTTGCTCATATCCCTGCATGCCGTAGTCGTCCACAATGGTAGAATCGATCATGGGAGAGATCAACCACTCGCCGATCGTAGCCCAGCCTTCGTCCATCCAGCCGTATTTCGTTTCGTTAATTCCCATATAAAATGGAAACATCGTATGAAAAATTTCGTGGTCCGTCAATTCGATACTTTCCGCCCGGTCTGACATGGGATTGTCATTCGCCATCATGGGATATTCCATTTGATCGAGTCCATCGAATACCGTCATGTGCGCATACGGGAACGGCCATTTGGGAAACCGGTAACTCATCGCCTCAACCGTTTTCCAGGCATCACCCGCTACGAGATAATAATCCTGATGTTCCGGGTTGAAAACTGCGTCAACCCTTGTACGGCGTCCCGTTCCGGGATCTACAACGAGACTTCCGGATTCCCACACATAATGATTGCTTGCTGCAAATGCCACATCCGGCACATTACGGGCAGCAAACCGGAACGTGTTGTCCGGACTATTCCGGGTTATCCCGCCATTTTTCAGATCGCTGCTGTCGATAATGAACCGAAGCGTTTCTTCTTTTTCGGCCAGTTCAAGTCGCTGGCAATAGGAGTCCTGTAAAACCTCCCCACAATTTTGCAGGTCGCCGGTTGCCCAGACAACATAACCCTCCGGCACCGTTACGGCCAGGTTGAAATCACAGAAATCATGGTAAAACTCGTAGGAGCCCAGGTACGGGGCCAGGTTCCAGCCGTTGATATCGTCATATACTGCGATCCGCGGGAAAAAGTACGCCACGAACCAGGCCCCCTCGTCTACCTGACCGGTCCTGTTGTGCGACCCTTTATTTAGTGTATATGCAAACGAGAGGTTGATGGTTGCAGTCTGGCCTGGAGGGAGCGGGTTGATCCGTACCATCATATTGGTTCCGGATATCCGCCGGCCCGACTCCTCCACTGGCTCGTTGTTTACAACCAGCCGTCTTATCTCAACACCGTCAGTCAGATCATCCGACCGTACCGGTCGAAGGCGGGTCGCTCCCTTTTGGTAATAGTTCGGATAGAGTTTAAATACCAGCATTCGCAGGGTATCCGGGCTGTTGTTCGAATAAACGATATCCGCATTACCTGAAAGGTGCCGGGACTCCGGGACCAACCGGACGCGAATATCATATTGGGCTGTGTTTTGCCAGTAATCAACTCCGGGAGAGCCGTTTACATTACGGGTGCCTTTAGCATAAGCCTCCTGTATTTCTCTTGAAACTGGCAGATCGATCTGTGCGGCAAGCGGGAGGGCAAGGAATAGTAAGAATCCGATAGGGACAGACAAGGGAAGTCGCATAAATATGAATTTGGGGCACAAAGATGGAACAATGCAACAGAATGCAGAAATCTGTCAGGCATACAATTTAAATCCAAGTTTCCGGATAAGGAACCGCTGTTGTTGTCCGAGGTGTTTGGCGATGGCTGAGGGCGTACGATATGTGTTCAACAGATTTAAATAAGCAAGTTCCAGAATAGCGGCGGGCAGATAGTCGGCTGCATTTGCATATCCGCTCAGGATTGATAAGCCCGAATCACGCCGAAAATTACGCATGCGGGTGTGCGGGATTTTAAGAAACCGGCTGCAGTTTAAATGCAGAATTCGCCGATTCCATTTCCCGCCGGAGGTCTCCAACAGGTCATCCAGCGTATAGGTGTCCCGGGATAATTCCAAACTGCCGGGCGAAGACCGGAAAGACAGATACAACATGCTGTACGTTTTCCTGCGATTAAAATCATGCAGCCTGCGTTCCATCTCATTCCGACCGCCAACAGCAAAATAGTCAAATCCGATACCGGTGCTGTACTCAACGAATTCCATCAGTTCACGAACCGATTTATTCCCGTACGCACTGGCACTTTTTTCCCCTTCCAGACATAGTATCCTGGGCATATCCTGGCTTTTTTTGGTAAATATCGCAAATTTCAACCACCTGGCCATGCCGGATCCCGGTATGCAGGCAGTTACCCGCTGGTATATTTTGAATCCCCGATTAAAATCCGGATTCTTGTTCAAACACGAACTGACCTGCTGATGAAAAACTCTTTTCTGCTATATGGCGCATATGGATATACCGGGCGGTTGATCGCCCGGATGGCCAGACAATATAACTTACAACCTGTATTGGCCGGGCGCCGGGAAGCGCCATTAGCTGAAATGCAAAAACAGCTGGACCTCCCGTACCGCGTGATTGACCTGGAGCAGTCTTCGGATCTGGAAGCAGCGCTTCAGGATGTGCCAGTTGTGCTGCACGCCGCCGGACCGTTTCTGCAAACTGCAACTCCTATGATGGAAGCATGCCTGAGGACCGGTACACATTACCTGGACATTACAGGCGAAATAGCGGTCTTCGAGCAGGCAAAGTCACAGGACGCCCAAGCCCGAAAGTCCGGTATAATGCTACTGCCCGGAGTGGGGTTTGATGTGGTACCAACCGACTGCCTGGCCCTGTACCTTAAAAACCAAATGCCAAATGCCATTGCCCTGAAACTGGCATTCGCCACAAAAGGAGGTGGCTTGAGCCATGGCACGGCCGCAACCCTGTTGCAGACGCTTGGACAAAAAGGATCGGTCCGAAAAAATGGCTCGATCCGGGCTGTACCTATCGGGCATAAGGGCATGTGGGTGGATTTCGGGAAGTCCAGGCGGTTTGTAATTACGATCCCCTGGGGGGATATATCGACAGCCTATACCAGTACCGGCATACCGGATATTGAAACCTATTTCGGGGCTACCCCATTTATGTACCAGGCGCTCAAATTCCAGTGGCTGTACAACTGGCTGTTCCGAACAGCATTTATGCAAAAGCAACTTCTGGGGTACATAAAACGCCAGCCGGCTGGCCCATCCGATGAACAGCGCGCCCGTGGGCACAGCATGGTATGGGGGGAAGTTCGGGACCAGAAGGGAAATACTTGTCAGGCAAGGCTGAACTGCCCAGAAGGATACACGTATACAGCGCATGCTTCCTTGATGATCCTGAACCGTATCCTGAAGGGGGACTGGAAACCCGGGTACCAGACGCCTGCCGGTTGTTACGGCCCCGATCTGGCATTGCAAATACCCGGTGTTAAGCGCGAACTACTGGATCAGGCACCAAAGCCGTAATGTGCTGCACCTAGCAATACTGCTCTGGAGTTCAGGACCAAATAGACCGGGACCGACTCAATCAACGGCCGGAGGCGGCCGACCTGGATAAAGTGCTCGACAAAAACTTCCTGCAGGTCTGTATCCCATATCTTCGGCAGAATGCCGCCACACAAATAAATACCGCCTGTAGCATTGAAGGTCAGTGCCAGGTTGGATGACTCAACTGCCAGATAACGCATGAACAGGTTCAGCGTTTCTACGCAGACGGGCACACCGGATTTGGCCGCCTTACTGATCGCAGCCGCAGGGTCGCCCGCTTTTAAGTCCTCCAGGAGCGATACCGGAACATCCCGTTGTTCAATTTCCCACAGGAAATTAAAGATGTGTACTATACCAGGGCCGGACAGAACCCGCTCCCAACTTACATGTCCAAACTGTTGCTGCAGATATTGCAACAGTTCCCAATCCAGCGGGGTCCGGGGTGCAAAATCCGTATGGCCACCTTCTGTAGCAAAGGGGTATAAAGCACGACCATCCCAAAACAAACCGGCCTCACCCAACCCGGTTCCGGGCGCTACAATTCCGGCATTGCCGGTAAACGGCGGCCGGCCAGGGTATACTTTTCGAAGATCACCGGGCGGCAGGGCTCCCAACCCGAAGGCTGCACCCTCCAGGTCATTGATCAGAAAAACATCCGGGATATGCAAATCCCGGTGCAGGCGTTCAACGTCAAGGCTCCACCCCAGGTTGGTCGCATATGCTTTACCCTGTTGTACCGGACCTGCAAAAGCAATACTCAACCGGGCAGGCACAGGATCGTCTCCAATAAAGTCACGCAATATTGCCTCCAGGGAACTGTATTTCTGGGAAGCGTACAGTTTTTCACGTTGAATACGCAAAACGCCCTTATCGCGCTTAAACAAAGCAAGGTCACATTTTGTGCCGCCTACATCGGCAGCAAGGATCGTTGCCCCCTGCTCCAGCGCAGCGTGGCGGGGCAAGCCAACAGGAACCGTAATTTGATCCATACACGTTAAACTTCAGCCATTAGCGGTTTTAATTCCGCTGGCAAGGTAGCCAGAATATCGGCAATCTCACCCTCCGAAACATAATTTCGCAAGACCCTGAAAACGGCCCTGATGGCTACCTCTGTCTCGTAATCTGTTACAAAATCGTTTAACGTTGCACGGCCGCCGGCTTCCCGAACCGCCTCTATAAAGTCCCCCAGGTGCCGCAATTCACGGGCTTCGTTACTGAACCGCCAGCCATCGACATAAATAGCCTTGATCAGCATGGGGAGCTGGGCGATCATTTGCAGGGATTCGTTGGGGGTAATACGATTTCGAAGCGCATGCAAAACGGCCCGCAATACCCGGCCGCCTTTAGCCTTGTCTTCCGGCTTGCCCAATATTTTTGCTACCTCATTTACAAAGTGCTCCCCGTCCTGGATGTATTTATTGAAATTGAGTGCCATAAACTCAGTGATTTTGTTGGCCTTTGGAATCAATTCTAAAATTAAACCAGAACGATGAAATTTCCAACTGATTCCAATCAACCAAAATCATGATCTGACCAAAAGCACCCGACAGGATCAGCCTTTGTCTACAAGCCGGTAAGAGGATTCATTGTAGCGGTCGCCTGTATTGGGCCAACGGTCCAACACCGCTTGAATCGCATCAAGGTCTGCCGGCGACAGTTGGATATCGGCTGCAGCGGCATTTTCCTGCAGATAGCGGACTTTTTTAGTCCCGGGAATCGGAATGATGTGATCACCTTGTGCCAGTACCCAGGCTAAAGCTAATTGGGCGGCCGTACAATCCAGCGCCCGGGCCAGGTCGGCAAGGTCCCGGGCCAGGTTCCGGTTGTTCTCTGCATAAGTAGCCTGGTACCGCGGAAGGGTTCTCCGAAAGTCACGCTCCGGCGTTTCGGCCATGTTCAGGGTATTGGTAACCAGCCCCCGGGCAAGCGGACTGAAAGGCACGAAAGTAATGTCCATTGACTGGCAAAACGGTAGTATCTCTTGTTCAACCTCCCGGGTCAACAGGGAGTATTCACTTTGCAGGGCGCTGATCGGATGTACCGCATGTGCTTTTCGGAGACTATTTACGCTGGCTTCAGACAACCCCAGGTACCGCACCTTTCCGGCTTCTACTAAGCGGGACATTGCACCAACGGTCTCTTCCACGGGTACTTTCGGATCGACCCGGTGTGCGTAATACAGATCGATCACATCTGTTTTGAGCCGTTTCAGACTGGCATCCACCGCTTTTTGGATATACGCTGGTGAGCAATCCAGGAGCATGGTCTTTCCGTCAGGCCCCGGGTGAAAACCGAATTTGGTAGCCAGAAAGATCTTGCTTCGGTGCCTGGACAGCACCTGGGAAACTACTGCTTCGTTCTGGCCATTTGCATACATATCAGCAGTATCCCAGAAATTGATTCCCAACTCGACCGCGGCTTCCAGTGTAGCGAGCCCTTCCTTTTCGTCCGGCAAACCATAACCGTGATTAATCACCATACACCCCAGCCCGATGGCCGAAAGCGAAATGTCTGTTTGTGCAAATTTTCGGTATTGCATTCCTGTCAGGTTTAAGATGTAGGAGGCCGATATTCAAAGGAAATCCTCACCACGTTTGACCTTCCGTTTCAAATATCGGAATAACTGGCCGGCGTGGGAAGCGTCGACCACCCGGTGATCCAGCACGGCACTCAGGGACAAAATACGCCGGGGAACGATTTTTTCATCCAAAACTACCGGCCGTGTATTCACGCTGCCCATGGTAATAACGATCGAAACATTGGAAACCGGCATAAGCGCAGCATAACCGACGTCCAGCCCAATGCTGCCGATATTGGAAAAAACAAATGAGCCGAAACTGTCTGGTGAGACTCCGAGAGCCGGGATTGACCAGCCCATATTGATGGTCAACCATTTAAAAAAAGCGACAAGCCAGCCCCGAAAAGGCCAGGGCAGAGCCGCCAGCAGGGTTTTCAGCCCCATTGTTTTGTTTTCATGTCCTTTCCGGGCATCGGGAACCTGTTTCAACAGGAACGCAGATATCTTAGACAGGGACATGGAGCCGGCATCCGGCACTAGCACTCCGCCCATTTGATTCCCCTCGCCCAGCAGCACACTGACTACGGCGTCGACTTGTTTCCGCGGCACCACCCTTCCCCGCCGGATATAACAATTCAGTTCCGGCACTTCCTCCTGAAGCGCCCGTGCAACCATCAGGATGAGGGGGTGCATCAAGGTGATCTTTAACCCCTCCCGGCGTTTTGCCAGTACAAAATCCTCCAGATCCGTCACATCCAGTTCAACTGTGCCAAAAATTTTGGAGTCAACTGGTTTCTGATAAATCGTGGCAGCCACCTTCCGCCAATCGTTATTTGGATTAAAGTTCATAGGCGTAGATTTATAGCGGCAAGGTAGTTGAAAAGTAGGAGGCATATGGCTTCCGCCTGCCCCTATTTTGCAAATTGTAGGAATGGGAAATGGATTTGCATGCAACAACATATTACAATTATTGCTACCGTAGTAAAATTCTGTACATTTACAGCCGAATTACACCTAATCCCAGGTCCCTTGCCCTTTCGGATGCTTGTTCACCAAACCATACCGATTGTATGCGCACACTGCTTACCCTGTCACTGACTTGTCTTTTCTTTCCCCTTTTCAGTCAAAATGCTACCCTCAAAGGCGTTGTTACAGACCTTGCTAACGGAGAGCCCCTGTTGGGTGTCACGGTTCGCGTAGGAGGATCCGGTGCCGCCACAGATGTAAACGGGGAATACCAGATCAATCTGCCACCCGGCAGTTATGAGGTGCTCTTCAATTATACCGGCTACGAAGACCGGACGCAAACAGTTCGGCTGGTGGCAAACCAAACCACCACCCTGAATATGCAAATGAGTGATGCCGACAACCTGTTGCAACAGGCAACTGTCACGGCCGGGAAATTTGAAAAAGCATTGGGAGAAGTCACGGTATCCCTGGATGTCCTAAAGCCCCGGCTGATCGACAACGTCAACTCCACCCGGGTCGATGAAGCCCTGGTCAAAGTTCCTGGCGTCAGTATGATTGACGGCCAGGCTGTTATCCGGGGCGGTGCCGGCTTCTCTTATGGCGCCGGTTCAAGGGTGCTGCTACTGGTAGACGACATCCCGGCCTTGCAGGTCGATGCCGGCTTTCCCAACTGGACGGACTATCCGATTGAAAACATTAGTCAGATGGAAGTCCTGAAAGGGGCAGCATCCGCTCTTTACGGATCCTCGGCCATGAATGGGATTATTAACATCCGCACAGGCTTTGCCAAGGACAAGCCTGAAACCAAAGTAGCTCTCTTCAGCACAGTATGGGGCTCGCCCAAAGATAAAAACATGAAATGGTGGGGAGATCCGGATACGAGCCGGATCCTGCTGCCTATCAAGACCGGGTACAGTTTTGTGCACCGGCGCAAAGAAGGAAAATGGGATATGGTGCTTGGCTCCTATGGTCTTTACCTGGACAGCTACAATGACAAGACATATAATCGTTATATGCGGGTGACGCCCAATGTACGTTACCGGGTAAGCGATCGGCTCGCCATCGGACTAAACAGCAATTTTAACTTCGGTCGCAGCGGCTCCTTTTTTATCTGGGCCAACGACAGCATCGGCGCGTTCCGCCCGGGGGTAAACTCCAGTTCAAGGACCAACGGCCGCCTGCGCATCATGCTCGACCCGTCGCTACAATACTTTGACAAAGGCGGGAACCGGCATAAGTTCCTGGGGCGTTATTTTCATGTGCATAATGACAATGACAACAACCAGAGCAACGACAGCCGGATGTTGTATGGAGAGTACCAGTACCAGCGCCCAATGGAACAAATCGGATTGGTGGCAACCGCAGGACTTGTGGGTACCTACACCACGGTCAATGCCGAACTATATAACGGCGATTATAATACGCAGAATTACGCCGGATACCTGCAGCTGGACTACAAGGCATTCAACCGGCTCAACCTCTCGGCCGGCGTACGGTACGAACGAAATATCCTTAACAGCCCGGAGCTGATCCCGATCAGTCCGACAGAATTCGATACGATTCCCAATGGCGTGACCAAGGAAGGCAAGCCGGTGTACCGGTTCGGGGCCAACTACCAGGCGGGTCAGGCTACCTATTTCCGGGCCTCCCTCGGCCAGGGGTATCGTTATCCGACTATTGCAGAAAAGTTCATTCAGACCGACTTCAGCGCCGGCAACTCGGTAAAACCCAATCCAAGACTGGTGTCGGAAACCGGCTGGACGGCGGAACTGGGCTTAAAACAGGGCTTTCAGGTTGGCGGCTGGCAGGGGTTTGCCGATGTAACCGGTTTTGTCTCGGAATACCAGGATATGATGGAATTTACCCTGGCAAACATCATTTTCTTTCCCGAGTTGATGGCAGAGTTTAAATCCCAGAACGTAGGTGACACCCGCGTAACCGGATGGGAGGTCTCGGTAATGGGCCAGGGAAAGATCGGCGACGGTACCCTTTACCTGCTTACCGGATACACATCAATTGACCCTAAATACAAACTGGCGGACGGAGAAGAATTCGACCAGGCTAAATATGGTTCTTCAGTGAACAAAAACGTACTCAAATACCGGTACCGGAAATCCTTCAAATTCGACGGGGAGTATGTCTGGAGAGGCTTTGCAGGTGGGGCGTCCGTTCAGTACAACAGTCATATGGAAGCAATTGATGGCATATTCAACCTGCTTCCGGGGGTGCAGCACTTCCGGGAGGAGCATAATAACGGATTCACCGTGGTCGACCTTCGGATGTCCAAAACCATTGGAGACCACCTGAAAGTAAGCGTCCTTTGTGGCAATCTGCTGAATGAAGTATATTCCGTTCGTCCGGCATTAATGGAAGGTCCTCGGAACTACACACTCCGGCTGGACTGGAAAATATAACACCTGATAGTATAAACCGCACAGTCGTTGGTCATTGCAGACCTGCGGCTGTGCGGAAAAACAACCGAACAGTGATCACAACTTCTTTTAAACAACTTCTTTTACTGGCATTACTGACATTTAGTTTTTCCTGTGGATCAGCCAGCCAGGAACAATCCCAAAACCAGCCGGGTGCTGACAATGCCGCAAATGTAAGCACACCCGTTTTCCAATTCAGTACAGCCCCACCGCCCGAATCCGGCAACCGGACAGCCAACTGGTGCTATTCCCGATTCGGGGAAAGCCTCGTTGTTAGTGCAGAAACAGTGAATACCAACAGGCGGTATTTCTTCCTGCCCACACAGGGGATTACCAAACTGGTGGTCGGGCGTGGCGCTAAAATGACTCTGCTGTTTCGACCGCTTCCGAATGGGAATGTGGAAGTATACACGGGGGCCAATCTTCCGGAGTGTTTGTCACAGCCTTCCAATCTGAACCCCGCCGGCGGGGCCCCGGCCATGTATTACGACAATGGCAAGAATATCCATTTCAGCATGGATATGGCTGTTGAAAATGGCCGTACGAGGTTGACAGTCGAGCTCCCGCCAGGTCTCAACTATGGCATTAGCGCTAATAATTGTCTGGATTGCCAATAAACTAAGAAAAAAAAGTTGCAGACATTAGGTGCAGTTCGGGTTTTAACTACATTTGCGCGTATCCTCAATAAATGCATCCATGTTTACCATAAATATTTACTTACGCTTTGCGCTGATCGTTGTAGGTCTGATTGCAGGTATTGGTCTATGGGCAGCGTATGGATTTTGGTACGGATTCCCTTTTTTGCTTATCGGAATATTTGCCCTGATCGGGTATCTTATGCTCGGCACGATCATGTCCACTAATATGTTGCTGAGCCAGGCCCGTTTTCACGAAGCAGAGCAACGGTTGAAACTGACCTTTTTTCCGGGTATTCTGCTGGTTGGCTACAAGGGCGTGTATTATATGACGCACGGCGCACTTGCCCTGCAAAGTAAAGACCTTGTTACAGCCGAAACCTGGCTGAAAAAAGCGCTGGATGCCGGCCTGCCTTCCGATAACGAACGTGGAGCTGCTCTCCTGCAACTGGCCATGATCCTTGCCTCCAAGAATAACCGGCAGGCCGCACAAAAACACCTTGCCGAGATTAAAAAACTTAACATCACTGAAAATATGCTGAAAGAGCAGGTGAAGGACCTGGAAAAGCAGCTAAAGCAAATGGGGCAGGCCATGAACCCCAGCATGATCGGTATGATGGGTCGTGGGGGAGGCAAAGGTGGAGGTAAACGTAAAATGCCCCGCCTGCGATAGTACGAACGGAAAACAACCCTTTTGGAACCA